>JABEVG010000105.1 GCA_013044075.1 Gallionella sp. | reverse complement strand
CGAAGCGCCGGTCTGGAACCGGCGGTGAGGGTGGGGCGTGAGACTCAGAAAACCCGTCGCACGGCGCGAGACGGTGAGGCGATCGCCGCCGAATGTCGGCCTCGCTCGCGCGCAACGCCTGGGCTGGCTGGCGCGCGGCCGCCCTGCGGCATGCTCCGCGGTGACTCATGGCCGGCGGGGTCGTCATCATCGTGATTCCTCCGATGCGATCGGTGCCGCAATTTGCTCATATTGCAACGCAGCACGCTGAGCTGTGGCCTGCATCACCCGACCACCGGCAGGCGACCCCGTTCCATCGCCATCGCGCACACTCTACCAACGTCCTCCACCGCCAGATGCCGCGCAAGGCGCTGGCGCAATTGCGCCAGCTGCGCCGGTGTCGGCACCCGTGCGCTGTTCAGAACGGATGAATGCAGGGTCTGCGCCACCGCGATGTCCAGCCGGCGCAGCCGTGCACTCGTGCCCTACCGGACGCAGCGCTGCTGGTGGCGCGCGACTCGTAGCCGTGCCGGCGCTTCGTCCAGCCGATGGTCCAATCCAGCCCGTCAGGGTTGAAGGTTCGGATGCATCGTCATCGCGGAGGTTGGACGCGAAGTTCGTGTCGAGGGGCGGATACCGCGCAGTGCAGTGCTGGCGTCATGCTGGCCCGAGTGGCATGCTCCGACCCATTCTGTTGAAAAACTCAGACAGAGGTAGCCATGCCAGAAGTTCGCCGCTGCGACGTCGACGACAGTGCGATTCTGCGCGAATTTGTGCGCATACCTCTCCAGAAAGCGACTGTCGTGGCCGATAATTCCCGCTTTGATCGAGGCAAAATCTCGGCAGCGAGTTTTTCAACAGAATAGGCCCCAAGCAGACACTCCGAGGCTCAGCCAGAATCAGTTTACAAGACAAGTGCAACTCGAGCTTTTATCGATCACACATGTCGTACACATTGAATCCATCGGAATTGAGCGATGAACGACGCGCGTGTGGAGAAGCCCATGCCACTGCTGCGCTTCCTACGCAGGCCCGCACTCAATGAACGCGCACCAGAGCCACTGACGCTCTGGCCTTGGCTGGGTTGGGTGTGCCTACTGCTGCTGATCGGCTTCGCGGGCGGGGCATTGGATGGCGCGCTCATCCGCCTTTTCGGATGGACGGTCCCGCCGAACAGCTTCCAGAACTACCTGTTAGCGCACGCTTCGTGGAAAGCAGCCGCGATCGTCGTTGTGGCACCTCTTTTAGAGGAACTTGGGTTCCGCGCGATGCTTTCCACGGCGCTGAAGCCGGTGTTCGTCGGTCTGGCGTTTTTCTTCACCTACACCTATGTGCTGCTGCACCTAAACTTGATGCACAGGCTTCCGGCCTACGGCATCGCCCACTACTTCGATGTCTTCTGGGTGCTGATTCCGGCATGCCTGGCCAGCCTGCTGCTTTACCGTTACGCCCGCGAACCTGTGGTGAAGCTGTTCTGCGATCATGGCGTCGCGATCTTCTGGGTCTCGTGCATCCTGTTTGGCGCGGCACACGCGGCTGTTTACTCCAACCACCTGGCGTGGTGGGCATTCATTCTAGCGATCCCGCAATTCCTGCTGGGCGTGTTGTTGGCCAGCATGCGCGTCCGCTTCGGGCTGCGATGGAGCATTGCCACCCATTACGCCATCGACAGCCTGGTGGTATACGGCGTGTGGCTCTATCTGGTCGTAGCGCGCGACAGTGTCGTGCAACACGGACTGATGCTCGCCTATCTCGGTATCGGCGCTTTTGTCGTGGTCTATGGCCTTGTGGCACTCGTGCGGGTGGCGCGTGGCCGCTGGTGAAGACCAGCACCGCAGGCGCGCGTGGAAGATTGACCAACACCGCGCGCGCAAACCCCTCAGGCTATTTTGAGCAAGGCTGCACAGTCCCACTTGGACCCGCTCCAGGACCGGCCACGCTGGTGTCAAGGCGATCTGAGTGGCACAGTGCGACCCAGTCTGTTGAAAAACTCGCTGTCGAGATTTTGCCTCGATCAAAGCGGAAATTATCGGCCGCGACAGTCGCTTTCTGGAGGGGTACGCGTACGAATTTGCACAGAATCTCACTGTCGTCGACGTCACAGCGGCAAATTTCTGGCATCGCTCTCTCAGTTCGAGTTTTTCAACAGAATAGACCCTGAGCGGTCGGTGGCGTCTATCGAGGTCACCCATAAAAGCGGTAGTAGTCCGCCATACGCACACTTGCTGCACGCTTGCTGCGCAACTCTGGAGCCAATTCCATGCACCCCGATCCACGCGCACCGATACAGGTCATGCTCACGCTCGTGGTCTTCGGCACGATCTTCTTTTGGCTGATCTTCATCGACGGATTGCGGAAGGTTTGGCCGAAGATCAGTGCGGGCCAACGCGTACTCGGCGGAGTTTTTTTGGGTATCCAAATTAGCTGGTTGAAATGGCCTGCTTCCTTCAGGCCGCTGCTACGGGCTCGCTGGTTGAAACCCCGCGGGCTGATCCTCAAAGACTCCGGCTTCCAGCTTGTCGCACAGGGTGGGGATATGCGCGCCGTAGCAAACAATCCGAGTGTCGTAACGTACCTTTGAGCGAACCGATCGGGCCGAGGTGTACGTCATGTACCCAACGCCAAGGCCGCCTGCGTCATCATCCAGTACCTGCACCGCGACACGCTCCACCATCGTTCCTTTCTCAAGGGCATTGGTGTCATAGAGCATCTTGGCTCTGACCACCTCCAGTGAGTATCCGCGGCCCATTCGATTGATGCTTTTCGCCAGTCGGTTGATGGACTCAGTGTAGGCGTTCGTGATGCGGTGGTCGAAATAGTTGAGGATG
>JABEVG010000104.1 GCA_013044075.1 Gallionella sp. | reverse complement strand
GGTGACGCCGCCCCAGATTCGCGGGACCACCGAATACGTGCCGTCCTTCTGGATGTTGGCATGCACGCGCTCGTTGATGTAACGCGAGCGGCTGTCGTCCTGATATTCGCCGGGCCAGGCAGATAACAGGTAGAAGTTCAATGCCGGGCGGCAAACGTGACAACCATCCGGTGTTTTCCAGCTCAATGCCCGCATCAACTCCGGCAGCACTTTCAACTTCAACTTGGTGATCGCATCGCGGACTTCTTCATGGCTCAGTTCGGTACATGCGCAAATCGGTTTCTTACTCGATTGGGTCGAGTAATCCCCGCCCAGGGTATTCGCCAAAATAGATTCCACCAATCCGGTACACGAACCGCAGGAGCTGGAGGCTTTGGTATGTGCGCGCACCCCTTCCAGCGTGAACAGTTTTTTCTCGATGATGGCGTTGACGATCACGCCCTTGCACACGCCGTTACAGCCGCAGATTTCCGCCGAGTCCGGCATGTTCGCCACGCTGGCCGCACCTCCGCGTCCAGAATCCCCCAGATGCCCCTGTCCGAACAGAATGTGTTCGCGCATCTCGCTGATGTCGGTTCCGTCGCGCAACATCTGGAAGTACCACGGGCCATCGACCGTATCGCCATACATCACCGCACCACGCAGTTTGTTGTCGCGCAGCACCAGTTTTTTATACACGCCACGCGCCGAGTCTTGCAGCAGCAGCTCTTCATCGCCCAAACCGGCATTGAAGTCGCCCGCCGAGAACAGGTCGATGCCGGTCACTTTGAGCTTGGTGGAGAACGATGAGCCTTCGTAACGCATCCGCCCATATTCGGCCAGATGATTGGCGGCCACTTTGGCTTGCTCGAACAAAGGCGCGACCAGGCCGTACGTCTGGCCGCGATGCTGCACACACTCGCCCACCGAATAGATTTTGGGATCGTAGGTCTGCATGGTGTCGTTCACCACGATGCCGCGCTCGCAATGGATGCCGGCGGATTTTGCCAGCGCGATATTGGGACGGATGCCGACCGCCATCACCACCAAATCGGCAGCGATTTCTTCCCCGTCTTTGAAGCGCAAGCCAGTCACTTTGTCCGTGCCGAGTATGACTTCGGTTTGGCGCGCCATAAAGAATTTCAGGCCGCGCTTGGCTAATTCTGTTTGCAATAATCCGCCGCCGACTTTGTCCAACTGACGTTCCATCGGCCACTCACACAAATGCACCACCGATACTTCCATACCTTGTAGCGACAAACCATTAGCCGCTTCCAATCCTAATAATCCGCCACCGATGACGACCGCGCGCTTGCCCGTTTTAGCGGCCGCCAGCATTTTTTCCACGTCATCAATACTGCGATAAGCAATCACGCCCGCTAAATTCGCACCGGGTACGGGCAAGACGCTGGGATTCGAGCCAGTGGAGATCAACAAACGGTCATAAGGCACCGACAATCCATCATCAGTTTCCACCACACAGCGATGCCGATCAATTTTTGTGACCCGCTTGCCCGTGTGTAGCGTGATATGGTTATCTTCATACCAGCTCCAGTCATTCAGCACCGTGTCCTGAAATTTCATCTCGCCAGACAGTACGGGCGACAACAGAATGCGGTTGTAATTTGGCTGCGGCTCGGCACCGAACACCGTGATCTCGTATTCATGCGGCGACATCTTGAGCAACTCTTCGAGGGTGCGTATGCCCGCCATGCCATTGCCTATCACCACCAGTCGCGTTTTATTTTTTGTCATCATGTACCCCTCACAATAAAAAAAACTGCTTGCGTAAACGTATCTCTGCTCATATCTCGAACAACGACCTCCGCGAAAAAATCCCTATCTCATCACCGTCTACAAGGGTCTCGGCCGGCATCGCGGACTTTCGCTCGACCGTGCATATCACATGACTGTCATCAAGTTCATATACCCATCTGTCGCCGCGTTCACGCAATCTATTCAATACCTGTCCGAGCGTGCAACTCCGCTCCGGTATGATCATACTTTCCGATGTCATCATCAGAAATTCACTGGGGCGGCCAAAATACGCGAGTTCGATTTTCATGATTGCTCTCGATAGCAGACCAAGTTAATGAGCGACATGGATTACGGCATCGTTGGCTTGTTTCGCCTGCTTCTGACACATGCCATGCCCACAATAAAAAAAGCGTCGCCCGGCAGCTCATGCCGGAACGACGCCTTTGTCGGTATGTTCGTTTAACTTTCCGCCCGCCGTTGGGTCAGAAAAGTTTCTCAAGGTTCATTGAGCAATTCCTGTGCCAACTCGAGTTGGCCGTTGTCATTGGGTAATTGCGTGATTGGAACAAATATCCGCATCGGTTTGGTGCGCAATGACTGACTTTGGTGCGCCAAGGGTTAGGGCTGATGCGTGGCTGAAACTAAGCGGCGAGCAACAGGAACAGCAGCAAAAAATTAATCAGCAGCGAAACGACCATGCCCATCTGCCACAGCAACATCGGGTTGCTTTCGGTCAAGGGTGCCTGCCGATAAGGGACGGTGACGGCGTATTCGGCCTTGCTCAGAGAGATCACCCATTCCTCGGCGGTCTCAAAACGTTTCGAGGGATTTTTGGCGACCGCTTTCAGCAGAATATTTTCCAGCCATTGCGGGATATCCGGACGGTAGCGCGTGGGCGGCACGGGCTCGGTGAAGCGCGGGTTCTGGAAGGGCTCGATCTCGCCGTAAGGATACTTGCGCGTCAGCAGGTGATACAGGGTAACGCCCACCGCATAAAGATCGCTCTGGCAGGAAGCCTGCTCACCGGAGAATAATTCCGGCGCGATGAAACTGGGTGTTCCCGGCCGCCCCTCCGCACGCATCGTCGCGGGATTGAGTGCCACGCCCAGATCCAGCAGTCGCAACTTTTCTTCGCTATCCAGATGGATGTTGTCCGGCTTGATGTCGCGATGAATGATGTTCATGCGATGCAGCGTGCCTAATGCCTTGCCCAGCCGGATGCCGATCTGCACCGCATCGGTGATCGAGAAATGCCGGTCATGTTGCAGATGCTGTTGCAGCGTCGCACCGTCATGGAAGGTCATCACGTAATACAGGGAGTGGCGCTCTTTGCCGGACAGCGGCAACACTTGCGGAAAGTAGCGTGACACGATGGACTTGGCCAGCCATTCCTCGACCAGCAAGCCCTCGCGGCTGGCCAGATCGTCGCGCAAAGCTGGCGGCAAGGTCTTGAGCACCAGCTGCTGTTGTGTCGCGATATGCCTTACCCGATACAGCAAGGAACTTTGCGATTCATGCAATAACTCCAGCACCTCGAACTGATCCAGCACCTGACCCGCTTTCAGCCTCTCCGGCACGGCAAGATGCCTCGCCTCCACGCTCGCATAATGGCGGTTGGTTTCACCCGGACGACGCACTTTAAGCACCAGTGCGGTGGCATTATCCTGTCCTTTTTTCGCGGCAACCTGCTCTACCAGTTTGTCGGCGACATGTTGTGGCTCTTGCTCCACATCGAGCACAGCCTGCATCGCTTTGTCCCCCAGCACTTCCCATACTCCGTCGGACACCAGCAGGAAAACGTCACCGGCTTGCAGCACATCATCCAGAAAATCCAGCACCAGATGTTGATCCAGCCCCATGGCGCGTTTCAGCACATGCTGCATCTCGGGTTTATCCCAGACGTGATCTGCCGTTAACTGGCGCAACTTGCGGTCACGCAACAAATAGACCCGGCTGTCACCGATATGCGCGACCACGAAACGATCGCCGCGCAATACCACCGCACTGAGCGTGCTCACCAGACGGTGAGCATCATATTGGGAGAAACTCTGTGCCAACAGCCAGCGGTTGATCGACCGCAATACCCGATCGAACGCATATGGAATCGCCCAGGTATCCGGGGTGGCGTAATAGTCGGCCAATAAGCCGCGCACGCTGTATTCCGCCGCCTCTCGCCCTCCCCCGCCACTGCCCACGCCATCGGCAAGCGCGGCCACCACCCCCTTGGCTTCCAGCAAGACACCCTGCGGCGTGACGATACCGCAGAAGTCTTCATTGGAAGCTCTTGTCCCTATCGCGCTGGCATAGCCGCTACTGATTTCCAGTGTCATCCTGTCATCCGGTTTATTCGGAAGCCCCTTGAACTCGATCAAATTTTCGCTGCGGTCAAATGCGATGCTCCCCAGGTGGTGCGCCAGCGAGTCTTGACGCTCGTCAGCCCGAGCAAGGCTACGGCAGTCAAGCCGGCGAAGATCAGAAAGCCATATTGATAGTTACCTGTCAACTGCTTGGCGTAACCCAGGCTCGATGCCAGATAAAAGCCACCGATGCCACCCGCCATACCAACCAAACCGGTCATCACGCCAATCTCCTTGTGGAAACGTTGCGGCACCAACTGGAACACCGCGCCATTACCCGTACCCAAAGACAGCATCGCGGCGATGAACACCAGCAGAGACATCCACGCTTGCGGCAAACCCAGACTCACTACCGCGAGAGAGATTCCAGCCAGCGCGTACATCACCGAAAGCGTGCGTATGCCACCGATACGATCCGCCAACATCCCGCCCAACGGCCTCACCAGCGAACCGGCGAACACACAGGCAGCCGTAAAATAACCGGCCATCACCGGACTCAGGCCATATTGTGCATTGAAATAAATCGTCAACGAAGCCGCCAGTCCCACAAAGCCACCGAACGTCACGCTGTAGAAAAACATGAACCACCAGGCATCTTTGTCTTGCAGCACTCTCAGGTAGTCGGTCAGGGATTTAGCCGGCGGGCAATTTGGGTTGTTTTTAGCCATAACCAGGTAAACGAAAAACACCACCATCAAAGGTATCGCGGCCAGACCAAACACATTCTGCCAACCATAAATCGATGCCAGCAGCGGCGCAAACAAAGCTGCCAGTACCGTACCGGAATTGCCCGCTCCGGCGATGCCGAGCGCAGTGCCTTGATGCTCCGGCGGATACCAGCGCGATGCCAGCGGCAAAGCCACCGCGAACGCCGCACCCGCCACCCCCAGAAACACACCCAGCACCAAAACTTGCTGAAAGGTGTGCACACCCAACCACCACGCGAGCACCAGTGCCACGATCACGATCACCTGCCCGATTGCACCAGCCAGCTTGGGTTTCAGATGATCCACCATCACGCCCATCACCAAGCGTAACAACGCGCCGGACAGCACCGGTGTCGCCACCATCAGGCCTTTTTGCGCCGCGCTAAGCCCCAGGTCATTGGCGATCTGCACGCCCAACGGGCCTAATATCACCCACACCATGAAACTCAGATCGAAGTACAAAAATGCCGCAAATAAAGTCGGCCTGTGGCCTGCCTGCCAGAATCCTGATCCCATTATGATTTCTCCATAAATTTGCCTGCTGCCTTACAGTTTGGCGATCCGCCGTCTTGCCACCTGAGTACACAGCATGACCATGCAAAATAAAAAGGCGTCCAACTGCGCGTATATGCAGTGGGACGCCTTTGTCCTTTACTTCTAAATTCTACGAACCGCCTTTGATTCGCTGATAGCTACCGTTAAAGCAATAGTTATGCCAAAAAACAAACTATAGTTATGTTTTATTTTTAATCATGCAGATAGGTAACCTATCCATTCTGAAAACCCCACTCTACATCCCCCTGTGCCATTCATCGTTGGTGCATCAAAAAACCAAAGTGGTGCGAAAAAAACAACCTGCTGCATCAGGCACTCAGCTCTTTGGCCAAAATGATCGCCTCGGCAATCTCTACCAAACGTTTTCCCTTGCTCATCGCCATGCTGCGCATCCGCTTGTACGCATCCGCTTCACTGTAGCCGTGGTCTGCTATCAATATCACTTTTGCACGATCGATCAATTTTTGTTCGACCAATTGATTCTTGGCTTCCTTTAACTCATCGCGCAAGTGCTTATGTTCGGCAAAACGGGCAGTAGCCACTTGGATGATGCCGCGTAAATCCTCGGCTTGTACCGTGTGCGTCACATAGGCACTGACTCCGGCTCGCATGGCCACTTCGATACTGCGTTGATCTTTCATTGCCCCCAGAACCACCACCGGTTTTTCCAACGTGTTGGAGATCTGGCTGATCTGCTCCAGCGTGTCACGCCCCGGCGCATTGGCATCGACGACGATCACGTCCGCCGAAGCTGCTTGGATCGAACACTCCTCAACTTGCGCCAAAGTCAACACGCCGACCACATCGAAATCAGCTGATTCAAGACTGGCCTTCAACCACGCTGCACGATCTCTCACATCATCGATAATCAAAATTTTTTTCAATTTATTTCCTCGCACTCTGAATACCATGCAGCAATAAGCGAGCCACACTAGAATCACCGAAGGTAAACGGGAAGTCATTGAAAAATTCAACCATAGACGCACGAAACGAGTGCGCTATGCCTGAGATAGGTGCGCTTGTGCAAGACAGCGCAGAAAAAATACGATGGTGCCGTGTCTCAGTATGCAACCAGACCACGAACCCAAAATAAGCCTGTAGGCAACGAACGTGTTGAGAGAAACAAATCGAGGAATGCCACAAATCAAAAAGGCACGTTACCGTGCCTTTTTTACCACTCAACGCAGAGCGATTTTAATCCCGCCCACCCCGGTCTTCACCGTCGTCGCCATGGGATTCACCATCACCGCCACGCCCGCGTCGGTAGCCACCCTCGTAACGATCCACTCCCCTACCGCGATATTCACCACCATTGTTACCACCGACAGTGGCACCCGCAGCACCGCCTAGTGCGCCGCCGATAATCGCGCCTTGCTGGCCGCCCATTTCATAGCCGATTGCCGCGCCAGTTCCTCCGCCCAACGCACCACCCATGGCACTGCCCATTTGCGGATCGTTGACGCAGCCGCCCAACAGCAACATCGCCACCAAACTTAACTTCTTCATTTTTTCTCTCCTGTGTATGCAAGCCCGGTATAGGGCGATTAGTCGCGGCCGCCTTCATGGTCACGTTCGTGTTCGTGGTCATGCTCGTGGCGATACTCATCCTCGTGATCGCGTTGACGCATCACCGGGGCGGGCTGCATCGGCTGGGCGGAAGCACTGTTATGGCTACCGACCGCCGCACCTGCGGCTCCGCCGATCGCCGCGCCCATGATGGCACCATTTTTACCGCCCACATTTTGCCCGATAGCCGCACCCGCACCGCCACCCAAAGCCCCACCCAGAACGGCTCCCGCATCGACGGCATATGCGTTCACACTGGCGGACAACAACAAGACGATTGCCAACAATTTTTTCATGATTTCTCCAAAGACTGATGTAAGGTTTGCTGCGTCGGTTGGTCAGCGAGGTGACAGTTTAGTTCCTAACCCGACGCATGAACAAGCAGACGCACCATAAGTTTGTCATTCGCGGAAATCGCGTGATATTCTCAACCACCTTACACACCGTGCCAAAAAATGTCTGTCTCTATCAAGAACCGAAGCGAAATCGAAAAAATGCGCGTAGCGGGTCGTTTGACCAGCGAGGTGCTGGATTACATCGGCCCTTTTGTCAAAGCGGGTGTCACCACCAACGAGCTGGATAAACTGTGTCATGACCTGATTGTGGAAGTGCAAAAAGGCATACCCGCACCGTTGAATTACGCACCCGGCGGACATAAACCCTATCCCAAATCCATCTGCACCTCGATCAACCACCAGATATGCCACGGTGTCCCCAGTGACAAAGCCCTGAAGAATGGCGACATCGTCAACCTGGACATCACGGTCATCAAAGACGGTTATCACGGCGACAGCAGCCGTATGTTCTATGTGGGCGAGCCGTCGATACAGGCCAGAAGACTGTGCGAAGCGACCTATCAGGCGATGTGGCGGGGTATCCGCGTGGTCAGATCGGGTGCCTATCTGGGCGACGTGGGACACGCGATCCAGAGCTTCGTCGAACCGATGGGCTACAGCGTGGTGCGCGAATTCTGCGGTCACGGCATCGGGGTGCGTTTTCACGAAGAACCGCAAGTACTCCATTACGGCCGTCCCAAGACCGGGCTCAGGCTGGAATCCGGCATGATCTTCACCATCGAACCGATGATCAACGCGGGCAAAAAAGACATCAAGCAATTGGGTGACGGCTGGACCGTGGTCACCAAAGACCACAGCCTGTCCGCGCAATACGAACACACCATCCTGGTAACCGATACCGGCTTTGAAATACTGACCGTTTCCGATGGCTGCCCGCCCCCTCCCAACAGCTGATATCGCCCTGCTGCGTAACGCCTTACGCCAAGACCGCGCCGACCTGGAACACGACTACCTGCAACATGGCAAAGTGGCGCGTCTGCTGGGCGCGCACAGTCGACTGATCGACCAATATCTGTGCGGGGTTTGGGATGCGATTGTCCTGCCGGAAGACATCGCATTGGTGGCAGTGGGCGGATACGGGCGCGCCGAGCTCTATCCAAAATCAGACATCGATCTGCTGATACTGTTGTCCGCAGAACCCGACGAGTCCCTGCAACTCAAACTGTCCAATCTGGTCACCCAATTATGGGATATTGGCCTGGAGGTCGGCCACAGCATACGCACCATAGAACAATGTCTGAGCGAGTCCGGCGACATCGCCGTGCAGACCAATCTGCTCGAAGCACGCCAGATCACCGGCAGCGCAAATTTGTATGCGGGCTTGCAAACCGCTCTCGCCGCCAATCTGAATCCGCGCGAATTTTTTCTCGCCAAGCTCAAGGAACAGCAACAACGCCACGCGCGTTTCGTCGAAATCGATTTCAATCTCGAACCCAATCTCAAAGAAAGCCCCGGCGGCTTGCGTGATCTGCAAACCGTCAGCTGGATCAGCCGCGCGGCGGGCTTGGGCACACGCTGGAGCGACTTGGCCCACGCGGGTTTAATCAGCGTCTCAGAGGCGCGTCAGATCGCGCGCCATGACGCACTGCTCAAAACCTTGCGCACCCGCTTGCACTATCTGGCGAAGCGGCGCGAAGACCGGCTGCTGTTCGACTTCCAGACACAGCTCGCCGAACAGATGGGCATCACCGCTTCCTCGCATCGCCGCGCCAGCGAGCATCTGATGCAACGTTATTACCAGACCCGCCGTGCGGTGCGCCAGTTCAACACCATCCTGCTGCAAAATCTGCACGATTACCTGTTCCGCGAGACCCCGCCGCGACACCCGCTGAACGAACGCTTCAGTGTGGTCGGTACGCTGCTCGATATACGCGATGAGCGATTATTCGAGCACACTCCTGCGGCAATCTTTGAATTGTTCCTGTTGTTGCAACAGCACAACGAGTTGAGCGATCTGACCGCCAAGACGCTGCGCGCGGTGTGGCGGGCACAAGACAAGATCGACGCGGCCTTCCGGCGCGACCCGCTCAACCGCAGCCGCTTCATGGAGATGCTGCGCCAGCCGCAAGGCGTGCTGCACGGCCTGCGTCGCATGAACCAGTACGGCATTTTGGGTCGCTATCTGCCGGCGTTCGGTCGCATCGTGGGGCAGATGCAACACGATCTGTTCCACGTCTATACCGTGGACGAACACATCCTCATGGTGGTGCGCAACCTGCGCCGTTTCGCCGTTGCCGAATTCGCACATGAATATCCGTTGTGCAGCAAACTGATCGGCGAATTTGCGCGCCCCGAAGTGTTGTATGTGGCGGGATTGTTCCATGACATCGCCAAAGGACGCGGCGGCGACCACGCGCAGCTCGGCAAAAAAGACGCGCGCACATTTTGCAAGCAACACCAGCTGAGCCGCGATGACACCGACCTGGTGGTGTGGCTGGTCGAGCAACACCTGAACCTCTCCGCGACCGCACAAAAACAAGACCTGTCCGATCCCGATGTCATCGCCAACTTCGCCGCGAAAATCAAAAACGATCGCTATCTGGTCGCCCTGTATTTGCTGACGGTGGCCGATGTGCGCGGCACCAGCCCCAAGGTATGGAACGCCTGGAAAGCCAAACTCATGGAAGACCTGTTCCGTCTCACGCGCCGTTATTTGAGCGACGGAAAAGTCGCCGACCGTTTGGGTGAGATACGCGCCGCCGCGGCTGCCACGCTCAATCTGTATGCCTTGCCCGCGCCCACCTACCAATTGTTCTGGGCGCAACTCGAAGACAGTTATTTCCTCGACCACGAAGCGCAGGAGATCGCCTGGCACACACGTTTGCTGGCCTTTAAAGTCAACCACGAGACCGCCATCGTCAAAGCGCGGCTGAGTCGCGTCGGCGAAGGGCTGCAAGTGCTGGTGTACTGCCGCGACCAGCGCGCCCTGTTCGCGCGCATCTGCGATTTTTTCGCGCGCCTGAACTACACCATCGTCGAAGCCAAGATCCACACCACCCAGCACGGTTACGCCCTGAACAGCTTCCAGATCATGCAGGCCACTGCCGGCAACACCTCATATCGCGACATCATGGCCTATATCGAATTCGAGCTGGCGCAAGAAATTCAATTATCCAAACCCTTTACCCTCACCGCCGGTGGCCGCGTGAATCGGCAACTCAAACATTTCCCCATCGGCAATAAAGTCAATCTTGAGGCGGGTCGCCGTGGATTGTTCGTACTGTCGTTCATCGCCGGTGATCGCCCCGGCCTGTTGGCACGCATCGCGCAGATTTTCGACCAACACCAGGTCCGTCTGCACCGCGCCAAGATCAACACCCTGGGCAGCCGTGCCGAAGACGTGTTCTGGCTCAGCGGCGAAACCTTGAACGACCCCGTCCAGTCGGCGGCCCTGCTCACCGAGTTACTCGAAAAAGTTTAGTGCGCATTTCACTTATAATGCCCGCCCTGATCGCATCACAAAGATTCGTTAATGCTGTTTTCTTCTGCCCATTCCACTCCCCGTTATAGCCAGTTAAGCGGCTCGTCCGATGCCTTGGCACTGGCGCAATTCGCCAAACAGAAATCCCCGCTGGTGGTGATTGCCGCAAACGCGCTGGAGGCGCAGCGATTGATGGAAGAAATTCCATTTTTTTCGCCGCAACTGCGCGTACATTTATTGCCGGATTGGGAAACGCTGCCCTACGATCATTTTTCGCCGCATCAGGATTTGATCTCCGAGCGTCTCGCCACACTTCATCACATCCGCAACAACGCCTGCGATGTGGTCATCGTGCCGATCACGACTGCCTTGTATCCGCTGCCGCCGGTGGAACATCTCGCCGCCTACACTTTCTTTCTCAAGCGCAAGGAAAAACTGAACATCGCGCAACTCCGCGAACAACTGGCCATCGCGGGTTACAACCACGTGCAACAAGTACTCACGCCGGGAGAATATTGCGTGCGCGGCGGCATCATCGACCTGTTCGCGATGGGCAGCGTGCTGCCTTACCGCATCGACTTGTTCGACGACGAAATCGAGACCATCGCCACCTTCGATGTGGATACGCAGCGCACGCTGTATCCCGTTCCGGAGATACGTTTGCTGCCGGCGCGCGAATTTCCGCTGGATGAAAAAGGCCAGGCCACCTTCCGCCAGCATTTCCGCGACCGCTTCGAGGGTGATCCGTCCAAGTCGCGCATCTACAAAGACGTGAGCAAAGGCATCGCGCCCAGCGGCATCGAATATTATTTGCCGCTT
The DNA here is from genome assembly GCA_013044075.1 of Gallionella sp. Lineage (GTDB taxonomy): Bacteria > Pseudomonadota > Gammaproteobacteria > Burkholderiales > Gallionellaceae > Gallionella. The sequence goes on along the minus strand of JABEVG010000104.1, from coordinate 2,811 downwards.
TTTTTTGAGAAAACCGCGACGCTGTTCGACTATCTGCCCAAACACGCCACGCTATGTTTGCATCACGATGTTGCAACCGCCATCGCCACCTTCAGCAAAGATGCGGCACAGCGATTCAACTTATTGCGCGGTGATCCGCAACGTCCGTTGCTGGAACCAAAAGAATTATTCCTGGATGCGGAGCATTTCTTCATCCGAGCGAAAGATTTTTCCCGGGTCGATATCGTCGCAGATGAAACCGGTGCGACGCTCACCCCCTGCACCACCGCCGTCATTCCCAACATCGCCGTAGACCGGCGCGCCGAAATCCCCACTCACGCATTCCAAAATTTCCTGCAAGACTACACTGGGCGCGTGCTGTTGCTCGCCGACAGCCTGGGTCGGCGCGAGATTATTTCCGGCTACCTGAAGGAATACGGCATCGCTCCTACGGTGTGCGAAGACTACGCATCCTTCCTCGCCAGCCCAGAAAAATTCATGCTCGCGACGGCATCGGTACAAAACGGCTTCATGCTCACCGACGAGCATCTCGCCATCGTCACCGAAACCGAGTTGTACGCCTCGCAACCGCGCAACCGTACCGCGCGCAAGATCAAACAGAGCAATGTCGAACACATGTTGCGCGATCTGTCCGAACTCAAGGTCGGCGATCCAGTGGTACATGAGCAACACGGCATCGCGCGCTATCAAGGTCTGGTGAACCTCGATCTGGGCGAGGGCGAGAACGAATTTTTATTGTTGGAATACGCGGGCAACGACAAGCTCTACGTGCCGGTCTCGCAATTACATGTCATCAGCCGTTACAGCGGCGGTGCGCCGGAAACCGCGCCGTTGCACAAGCTGGGCAGCGGCGCGTGGGACAAGGCGAAACGCCGCGCCATGCAGCAGGTGCGCGACACGGCCGCCGAGCTGCTCAACCTCTACGCGCAACGCGCAACGCGCAAAGGTCACGCCTTTACCCTCACACAGCACGATTACGACGCGTTCGCCGATGGATTCGGTTTTGAGGAAACACCCGATCAAGCCGCCGCCATCGCAGCGGTATTGAACGATATGCAATCCGAAAAACCGATGGACAGGTTAATTTGCGGCGACGTGGGTTTCGGCAAGACGGAGGTCGCGCTGCGCGCAGCCTTTGTCGCGGCGATGGCAGGCAAGCAAGTTGCGGTACTGGTGCCGACCACGCTGCTCGCCGAGCAGCACTTCCAGAACTTCAGTACCCGCTTTGCCGACTGGCCGCTCAAGATCGCCGAGCTGTCGCGTTTCCGTAGCAGCAAAGAAGTCACGCAGTCGCTCAAAGAATTGGCGGATGGCAAACTCGACATCATCATCGGCACACACAAACTCATCCAGAAAGACGTGAAGTTCCGCAACTTGGGTCTGGTCATCATGGATGAGGAACACCGCTTTGGCGTGCAGCAAAAAGAAAGGCTAAAAGCCTTGCGTGCCGAGGTCGATGTGCTGACCCTCACCGCCACGCCGATCCCGCGCACGCTGGCGATGTCCCTGGAAGGACTGCGCGATTTTTCGGTGATCGCCACCGCGCCGCAACGCCGCTTGTCTATTAAAACTTTTGTTAGCAATAACAGCCAAGGCATCATCCGCGAAGCGGTGTTGCGCGAACTCAAGCGCGGCGGCCAGGTGTATTTCCTACATAACGAAGTCGACACCATCGCGAATCAATTGGAAAAATTAGAAGCCTTGTTGCCCGAAGCGCGTATCCGCGTGGCCCACGGACAAATGGGCGAGCGCGATCTGGAAGCCGTGATGCGCGACTTCCATCATCAGCGTTTCAACGTGCTGCTATGCACTACCATCATCGAGACCGGCATCGACGTGCCGACCGCCAATACCATCATCATGAATCGCGCCGACCGCTTCGGCCTCGCGCAACTGCACCAGTTGCGCGGTCGGGTCGGACGCTCGCATCATCAGGCTTATGCATACTTGTTGGTGGACAGCATGGAATCCGTCACTGCACAGGCGAAGAAGCGTCTCGAAGCGATACAGGCGATGGAACAACTGGGCTCCGGTTTCTACCTCGCCATGCACGATCTGGAGATACGCGGTGCTGGAGAAGTGCTGGGCGAATCGCAAAGCGGCGAGATGCAGGAAATCGGCTTCAGTCTCTACAATGACATGCTGGGGGCCGCCATCGCCTCGCTCAAGCAAGGCCACGAACCGGACATGGCGCACCCGCTGGGAGTCACCACCGAGATCAATCTGCACACGCCCGCGCTGTTGCCCAACGATTATTGCGGCGACATCCACCAGCGTCTCATCATCTACAAACGTTTTGCCAATTGCGTGACGCAACACGATCTGGACGACATGCAGCAAGAACTCATCGACCGCTTCGGCCTGTTGCCAGAACCCGCGCAGACACTGCTCGACAGCCATAGATTGCGCATCATGGCGAAGCCGCTAGGCATCAGCAAAGTGGACGCATCCAGCGATGCGATACAAATACAGTTCATCCCGAATCCGCCCATCGATCCGATGAAAATCATCACACTCATCCAAAGCTGCCGCCACATCAAGATGAGCGGTCAGGACAAGCTACGCATCGAATTGAAACATGATGATTTGAATCTGCGTGTGCTGGCGATCAAGAACTTCTTTAATGAACTCCGTTCTGATTAACGCACTGACCTTTCCCCGAAAATTTGTCTTCCAAAGGGTGACTTCCGATCATGAGGATTAGAACGTGTCGTAAGCGTCCGGCCGATCCACATTGAATGAGTAAGTGAAATCTAAGAGCATAGTGTCCACCTAATTTTAATGGACACTATCATGAGTTCTACGCATCCG
>JABEVG010000103.1 GCA_013044075.1 Gallionella sp. | reverse complement strand
TGTAATGGATCATCCAGTGCGTGGATATTCCCATGTGTGCCGCATAAGGTCGGCCTTCGATCAGCACCACGCGATATTTGCGGAACAAGCCATCGGGATTGCTGTAATCGATGAAACGGGAAAGGTAGAACATCTCGTCCTGCACGTCTTGCAGGTAATCAAGCAAGTCGGCCGGGCTGTCGACTTTTTCCAGCCCGTGTCCGGCATGTGAACCCACCGGGCGAACGATGAGCGGGAAGGAGACATCAGCCAGATATTGATCTGCCGCCACGGAGCCGTCGGCGATTTTCCCCAGTTCCGACCTCGGCAGGCGCGCTGTGGCAGGCATGACAACGCCGGGCAGTGGACTCAGGCGGGTATAGGCGGAGTCGCGCGACAGCCAGGTGATATGTTCGGCACGGTTCAATACCGGTCTGGGCCAGTGTTCGAGTGACACCCCGAGCCGTTCCAGCAGGGGACGCGTTTCATCCGATTCGCCGATAGCGACAATCAGTACATCGTGTTCCGGCAAGGTGTCGGGGAAGGGAAGGTGAGGTGCGACATATAAAATATCCAGCGCGATGTCGGAATCTTCCAGCAAAAAATCCAGCGGGGTGTTGGTCATCAGATCACCCGGTGTCATCAGTGCGAGCAGACGTACGCCCGCGATGCCGCGCGGTGCGGGAAGATGATAGAGTTGCTTGAGTCTGAGTGCCTCGTTTTGCACCGACAATGCGATCTCGCGACTGTTGTTCAACTGCAAAATAGTCGAAAGGTCGAGCAGCGCATCGGCACTCGACACGGTTGGATCAAAACCGGCATACGCCAGCAAATTTTCGCCAAGGGGTGTCAGATTGATGCCCGAACAGGCCATTTTCATCAGCGCGGCAGGGCCGATAAAAGTATGTGTGTGAAGCATGTCTCGCTGGTTCATGTCAGCTCCGATGGGTTAGGAGCGGATTTTGGCAGTGCCCAATTCAAGTGTTGCCCGGATTAGCGCGTCAATATCCCCTTTATTCGTGCGATGGTTGACGATGGCGGCGCGGATGGCCAGCTTGCCGTCCAGTGTGGTGGCCGAAGGCGCGGCGATCCCCGATTCCTGCAACGCCACGATGATGGCGGCATTCACGCGATCCGCATCGTTGCAACGAAAACGGAAGCAGACGATATTCAATGAGACCGGTGCGAGCAGTTCCAGCTCCGGGGTCTGAGCGATGCGAAGTCGCAGATACTGGGCCAGCTCGCAGGTGTGGGCGATGATCTGCCCCAATTTTTCGCTGCCGTACACCTGCAAAGTGAACCAGGCTTTGAGCGCGCGAAAACCGCGTGACAAATCCGGACCGAAATCGCAGGGCCAGGGCGAGCCACCCGCCATGCCATGCGTTTCACGCCGCAGATACGCGGCAGGCGAGGCAAAGGTGTCGAAATGCTGTTTACGGTCACGGATCAGGACGAAGCCCGCATCGTAGGGTACTTGTCCCCATTTATGAAAATCGAAAGCGACGGAATCGGCGCGTTCCAATCCTGCCAGACGCGGCGCTATTTCGGGAGCGAGCATGGCGAGTGCGCCATATGCACCATCGACGTGGAACCACAGACCGTGCCGCTTCGCCACATCGGCCACTGCGTTCAGCGGGTCGATCGCGCCGGTATTGACGGTGCCGGCGGTGGCAGCGATGAAGAACGGCGTATGCCCGCTCGCGCGATCTGCGGCGATGGTTTGTTCCAATGCGGTGGTGTCCATTTCGTACCGGCTATTCACCGGAATCATGCGCAAGGCATCCGTTCCCAGTCCGGCCATATCCATCATCTTGGCGATGCAACCGTGTGCGCCAACCGAGGTGTAGGCGGTCAGTCGCTTGCCACTCGCCGCGATGCCGCGTGTGCGCACCTCCGCACCGAGTACCGCATGACGCGCCACCAGCACGGCAATGAGCGTTGCCATCGACGTGCCGGTGACGAACAATCCGCTGGCATCATCGGGAAAGCCAAACAGTTCGCACACCCAGCGCAACATTTGCCGCTCGACTTCGACGGGCATCTGGTCGCGTCCGCCGAGATTGGCGTTGAGTCCCGCAGCCAGCATTTCCGCGAGCATACCCACGGGTGTGCCGCCGCCATGCACCCAGCCCATAAAACCGGGATGGGTGTTGCCCACGGCATAGGGCAGGATGGAAGACATGAATGTCTCATGTACGGTGGCGAGATCGGTGGGCTGCTGTGGCAACGGTTGCCTGAACTCGGCCCGGACGGCATCGGGTATCGGTTGCCAGACAGGGCGTGAGCGTATCTGCTCCAAGTAGTCGAGCATGTCGTCCAGCATGCGGTGACCCTGCTCGCGCAGCGTAGGCCAGTCTTCCGGGTCTAGTGTATCGGGCTGGGTATCGGGTGAAATGGTCATGACGGAATGAGGGGTCGGTTTAGAACGCGGATGCGCTATCGGGATGGGCGATTATACATAGAGGTCACATCAAGGTAGAGATGGACTCCGGGCGCGTCCCAGAAAGTGGCCGGTATTGGCGGCGTAGTGTGCGATAATGTTGCCGCCCAACGTAACGGTTCAGCCCGGCGGTTTGATCAAACAAGCGAATTATGCATTCTTGCAACTCTGCACAATCACACGTCATGACTTTCGAAGTAACTCGTTTGCGCATACGCGCCGCGAGCAGCTCATACATCGCGAGACGTACTGCCAAGGCTGGGCATGCCGTGTATCTCGGGGAAGCAACAAGAGAGATAGACTGCTTGCACGAGTTGCCTTACGTTCGGTACGCCGAGAAGACTCGGTCACGCCAGCGCGACCCCGGCATCCGTAATACCGGATGCCTTTCGAGTTCTGGCGTACAGCACGCAGGTGCTGTACGTGTTCCGGACACAAAAAAAGAGATAGGCCGCTTGCGCGATCTATCTCATGTTTGGTGCCCAGAAGAGGACTCGAACCTCCACACCTTGCGGCACACGGACCTGAACCGTGCGCGTCTACCAATTCCGCCATCTGGGCTGCGTTTTGCAAGGCGCGCAATTTAATTGTTAAAGGATTTATTGTCAATGAAAAAGAAACAAAACTTACGCGAGCAGGACCCATTCTTGGAACGCGAGCGTGAACAATATGAAAATCCGCTGCCGAGCCGCGAATTTATTTTGCAGATTTTGACCGAGCAGGGCGCGCCCATGCACGAGGATGAATTGCTCGACACTTTGCTTATCACACATGAGGAAGAGGATCTGTTCTCACGCCGCTTGCGCGCCATGGAGCGTGACGGGCAGATTATGCGCAACCGCAAACGTGCGATCTGCGTGATGGAAAAACTCGATCTGATCAAAGGCAAGGTGCAGGGGCATCCGGATGGGTTTGGCTTCCTCATTCCCGAGGATGGCAGTGCCGATATGTTCTTGAGTGAAAAAGAGATGCATCAGGTGTTGCACGGCGACGTGGTGCTGGTGCGCCAAAGCGGAGTGGATAGACGCGGCCGTCCGGAAGCCAAGATCATCGAGGTGTTGGAGCGTGCCAATAACCGTGTGGTGGGTCGTTTGTTCGAAGATCACGGCATCCAGTTCGTGGTGGCAGAAAATCGTCGCATCACCCAGGACATCTTAGTAGCTCCCGGTGAGGCTGGCGCGGCCAAAGCGGGGCAAGTGGTGATACTGGAAATCGTGCAACACCCGAACAAACATGCGCAACCGATAGGCCGTATCGTCGAGGTGTTGGGCAACTACGCCGACCCAGGCATGGAGATCGAGATCGCGTTGCGCAAGCACGACCTGCCGCATGAATTTCCCAATGACGTGGAACGTCAGGCCAAGCAGATCTCGCCCACCGTGTCCGCCGAAGATTGGGCAGGGCGGGAAGATATACGCAATCTGCCGCTGGTGACGATAGACGGCGAGACGGCGCGCGATTTCGACGATGCGGTGTATTGCGCCCCGGAAAAAGACGGCTACCGTTTGGTGGTGGCGATCGCCGACGTGAGTCATTATGTTCAGACCAATGATGCGCTGGACCGCGAGGCGATCTTGCGCGGCAACTCGGTGTATTTTCCACGGCGCGTGATCCCGATGTTGCCGGAAGAATTATCCAACGGCTTGTGCTCGTTGAATCCGCAGGTGGACCGTTTGTGCATGGTGTGCGATATGCATGTGGACAGTCATGGCGAGATCGGAAAATACCGTTTCTATCCGTCGGTGATGTATTCCAATGCGCGCCTGACCTACACGCAGGTCGCTGCCATGCTGGCCGAGCCGGATGGTGAGTTGGCCATGAGCTATGCCAGCGTCGTGCCGCATTTGCAAAACCTGTATGCGCTGTTCCAGAAGCTGCTGAAGTCCCGTGAAAAGCGCGGTGCGATCGATTTCGAGACTGTCGAAACGCAGATGATCTTTAACGAACAAGGCAAGATCGAGCGTATCGTGCCGGTGATACGCAATGACGCGCACAAGCTGATTGAGGAGTGCATGTTGGCGGCCAACGTGTGTGCGGCGAATTTCCTGCATGAGCATGAGCACACCGTGCTGTATCGTATTCACCAGGGGCCTACCCCGGAGAAGCTTGTCGCCTTGCGTGAATTTCTCAAGGAGTTCGGTTTGCAATTGGGCGGGGATGAAGAACCGCAGGCCGTCGATTATTCCAAGTTGCTCAAGCGTATCAAAGGTCGTCCCGATGCGGCATTGTTGCAGACCGTGATGTTGCGCTCATTGCGCCAAGCCAAGTATGAACCGGAGAACATCGGCCACTTCGGTTTGGGTTATGACGCTTATACCCATTTCACTTCGCCGATACGCCGCTACCCGGATCTGCTGGTACATCGCGCTATCAAGGCGGTGTTGCAAGGAAAACAGTACAAACCCGGCATGAAATGGAACGAGCTGGGCGAACACTGTTCCATGACCGAACGCCGCGCAGACGATGCCACCCGCGATGTCGATGCCTGGTTGAAGTGCTTCTATATGCGCGAGCATCTGGGCAGCGTGTTCACCGGTACGGTCTCTTCCGTGACCAGCTTCGGTATGTTCGTATCGCTGGATGATCTCTACGTCGAAGGCTTGGTGCACATCTCCGAGCTGGGCAAGGATTATTTCCATTTTGATGCCGCCAAACATATGTTACTCGGCGAACGCACCGGACAAAAATATCGTCTGGGCGACCGCGTGCAAGTGCGGGTGGTGAAGGTCGATATGGAAAGCACCAAGGTCGATTTCGTGTTGCACGAAGAGGGCGATGTGGCTCAACAGGCAGACGATGAAAAGCCCGCCAAAAAATCGGCCAAAGGGAAAAAGCATCATGGCTGACCTGCGGCTGATCTACGGTTTCCATGCGGTCACGGCACGCATCCGGCAAAACCCGGACGGCGTACAGGAAATCTATTTGCAAGCACAACGCCAGGATCCGCGTATGCGCGATTTGATCAAGCTCGCGGAAACCAACGGTGTACGCATCATCCCTATCGAAGCGGCGCGTCTGGATGGCATGGCGGGTAGCCAGCGTCATCAGGGCGTGGCGGCGCGAGTGGATGCGGCGCAGCGCGTGCAACATTTGTCGGATGTATTGGAAACCTTGACCGAGCCGCCGTTGATCCTGGTCTTGGATGGCGTGCAAGACCCGCATAATCTGGGCGCGTGCCTGCGCAGTGCGGATGCATTCGGTGTGCATGCGGTGATCGCCCCAAAGGACCGTGCAGTCGGGATCACGGCTACGGTCGAAAAGGTCGCGTGCGGCGCGGCCGAGACCGTTCCCTACATCACCGTGACCAATCTCGCACGCACTTTGCGCGAGTTGCAAGCGCATGACATCTGGGTAGTCGGCGCGGCGGGTGAGGCAGAAAATGATTTGAACGGTTTTAAGCACAAGGGAGGACTGGCCTGGGTGCTGGGTGCGGAGGGAGAGGGCTTGCGTCGCTTGACGCGCGAGACCTGCGATGAGTTGATACGCATCCCGATGCTGGGCAGTGTGGAGAGTTTGAACGTGTCGGTAAGCGCGGGGATATGCCTGTTTGAGGCGAGAAGACAACGCGCATAGCAGGAGTTTTTTGACTTGTAAAAAAGCACTCTACGGGTAGAATCCTGCCTTGAAAATCCGTTCACTCCCCCCGCGTGCTGGTGCGGGTTTTCTGGATTAATTTCAATAACAACTTACATTTGAAGGAAGATTTTATGAAGAAAAATATCCTGAGTCTGGTTTTGGCCTCTGCACTTTTGAGCATGACCGCTGCGCAAGCCAGCGAATTCAACGGCGGCTATGTCGGCGGCAAGGTCGGTTATAACAATAACAGTCCGACTACGACAAACACTTCCAACGCGGCGTTTCTCGGTGGTGAAGTCGGTTACGGCTGGGATGTGAATCAGTTTATGCTGGGCGTGGATGGTTTTGGTGACTCGCACAAAAAGTCCATCACGGGCCGTGACTACGGTGCCGACGTAAAGCTGGGCTACCCTATGGGTAAGTGGATGCCTTACGCCAAGTTGGGTGCGACCGCTTCTAACCCGGGGACGCGTCCAAACGGTGCACTGGGTGTCGAATATAAATTTGCGCCCCATTGGAGCGTGCTGGGTGAGTTGTTTGCGGATACGACGACATCCAAGGTTAATGGGTCTCACCCAAGAAATACTAATGCCGTTGTCGGAGTGAACTACTATTTCAACACTCCTTATGTGGCACCGGTGGTCGCTGCAGTGGCAGTGCCTGTGGTCATGAAGAAACCTGAACCCGTTGTCGCCCCTGCTCCTGTTGCAGTAGCCGCTGCGCCCGCGCCAGTCGTGGTTGCGCCGTTACCTGCTCCCAAGACGATTTTTACCGACAAGCCGATCACCATCGAGGGTGCCAGTTTTGCGACCAACTCCGCAAAACTTAAACCTACTGCGCACCAGCAGTTGAACGAGGTCGTCGCATTTGCAGCCAAGTACCCTGAAGCGAATTTGGCTGTTGATGGTTACACCGATAGTCGTGGCAGTGAGAAGGGCAACCAGGTATTGTCCGCCAAGCGTGCCGCAGCAGTGAAGGCTTATCTGGTCAAGAAGGGTGTCGATGCCAAGCGCATCAGCACTGCCGGTAATGGTTCAGCCAAGCCCGTCGGTGACAACAAGACTGAAGCGGGCCGCGCGCAGAACCGCCGTGTCGAAATCAACTCGGTGATTCGTGTGGCCAAGTAATGGTGATTCGTGTGGCCAAGTAATTCTGTTTCGCATCACTAAAAAGCGGGCTGGTAACAGCCCGCTTTTTTGTTGCCTTGATTTTGTGTGCGTCGTTCCGAGATCGTATCGGTTCGAGATCGACATCAGAATAACGGTGCGATGCTAAAATGCGCGCCCTTAGAAATTTTTTCCTATCCCCATGAAGCTGGCAATAGCACAAATGAATTGCATACTGGGCGACCTCCGGGAGAATTCCGCCAAGATTTTGCAATATGCCGCGCAGGCCAAATCGCAAGGTGTGTTGCTGATGTTGACGCCGGAATTAAGCTTGTGCGGTTACCCTCCGGAGGATCTGCTGTTGCGCGAGGGTTTCTATCAGGCTTGCAGCGCAGCACTGGACGAGTTGGCCAAAAAAATATCCGGTATCGCCGTGCTGGTTGGACATCCGTATCAATCCGAGGGCAAGCGTTATAACGCGGCTTCGTTGTTACGCGACGGCAAAGTCGCCATGACGTATTGCAAACATGATTTGCCCAATTATGCGGTATTCGACGAGGAACGTTATTTTGATCGCGGCAGCGAACCGTGCATGTTCGAGCTGGGAGGACTGAAATTCGGTGTGAATATTTGCGCGGACGTTTGGGAGCCTGAAGCCGCGCGGCGCGCCAGTGCCGCCGGCGCGCAAGTGTTATTGGTGATGAATGCATCACCGTTTGCGATTGCCAAGCAAGAGCGCAGGTATAGCACGGTGCGTGACCGCATCGCGGAAACCGGGATGGCGGTGGTGTACGCCAATTTGGTGGGCGGGCAGGATGAGCTGATATTTGACGGTGGCTCGTTCGCAATGGATAACCGGGGCGATATAACCCACCAAAGTAAGCAATTCATAGAACACCTATCGGTGCTGGAGATTGACGGGGACGGTCAGCCCCGGGGTGAACAAATATCCTTGTTGTCAACCGAGGCGGGCGTTTATCGAGCATTGTGTTTGGGGGTGAAGGACTACATAGAAAAGAACCGTTTTCCGGGGGTGTTGTTGGGGCTGTCGGGCGGTATCGATTCTGCTTTGACGCTGGCCATCGCGGTCGATGCCCTGGGTGTCGACAAGGTGCATGCGGTGATGATGCCTTCACCTTATACGGCGCAGATCAGTCTGGACGACTCGCGCGAGATGGCCAGGATACTCGGGGTGCGCTATGACGAACTCTCCATTGCCTCTGCATTTGAGAATTATGTCTCGATCTTGAGTGTGCCGTTTGCCGGATGTGCGACGGACGCTACCGAGGAGAATCTGCAAGCGCGTATCAGGGGAACACTGTTGATGGCGATGTCCAACAAATTTGGCGGGCTGGTGTTGACGACCGGCAACAAATCCGAGATGAGTGTCGGCTATGCGACCTTGTACGGCGATATGGCGGGCGGCTTTGCCGTATTGAAAGACGTGAGCAAATCGCTGGTGTACGGTTTATCGCGCTACCGCAATTCGCTGGGTTATGTAATACCGGAGCGCATCATCACCCGTCCACCCAGTGCCGAATTGCGCCCCGACCAAACCGATCAGGATAGTCTGCCACCATATGATGTGCTTGATGGGGTAGTCGAATGTTATATGGAACAAAACATGTCTATCCCCGATATTGTCGCGCGCGGTTTTCCCGAGGCGGATGTGCGGCGCGTGGTGCGTTTGATACGCCTGAGCGAATATAAGCGTCGCCAATCGGCGGTGGGGATCCGCATTACCGAACGCAGTTACGGCAAAGACTGGCGTTATCCGATTACCGTCCGTTATCAGGACGATTTTTGACGGGCTTGCTCCGCGTGGTGGAGTGCTTTTTGTCGCTGGGATATTGTCCGGAGAATGCATTTCCATGTAGTGCCAAGGTTTGATACAATGCGCCGCGTTTTGTGATGGGCTTCGAGCCCGTTTTTTATTTGTGGGTCGGAATTTTATGGATGCAGCACAGATTATTGAGACCACGGTGAACGGTCTGGGTTACGAGTTGGTCGACGTGGAACGCTCGGGGCGCGGGATGTTGCGGGTCTTTATCGACAAGCCGGAAGGTATATCGGTCGAGGATTGCCAGACGGTGAGTCACCAGTTGACGCGTTTGTTCCTGGTGGAGAACATCGATTACGACAGGCTGGAGATTTCGTCACCGGGTTTGGATCGCGCGCTAAAGAAGGAAGCGGACTTCGTGCGTTTCGCCGGCCAGCGCGCGCAGCTGAAATTGCGTATGCCGGTGTCGGGGCGCAAGAATTTCGTCGGTATCATCGGCGCGTTGAGCGGCGGCGTGTTGCAGCTGGATGTAGATGGCACGGTGGTTGCCATTGAGTTGTCGAACATGGACAAGGCGCGTTTGGTGCCGACTTTTTAGCAGGCGCGATGCGTTGACGCGCTGAGTTCCTAATATTGTTAATGGGCAGGTAAATAGCTGGAGAATGGTATGAGCAGAGAAGTGTTGTTGTTGGTGGACGCGTTATCGCGCGAAAAGAACGTGGATAAAGAAGTGGTGTTCGGCGCGCTCGAATCCGCGTTGGCTTCCGCGACGAAAAAACGTTTTCCCGACGAGGCGGATGTGCGAGTCGCTATCGATCGCAACACCGGCGAGTACGAATCATTCCGTTGCTGGGAAGTGATGGACGATGAGACCTTCGAAACCCCCGATCTGCATATCAAGCTGGAAGAGGCGCGCAAACACGACGCGAATATCCAGCTGGGTGAGTTCATCGAAGAGCCGCTGGAGTCGATCGATTTCGGCCGTATCGGTGCGCAGGCTGCCAAGCAGGTGATCTTCCAGCGCATCCGCGACGCGGAACGCGAGCAGATCCTGAGCGACTTCATGGATCGAAAAGAACACCTGGTGTCCGGTACGGTGAAGCGTGTCGAGCGCGGCAATGCCATCATCGAATTCGGCAAGATTGAGGCACTGTTGCCGCGTGACCAGATGGTTCCCAAGGAAAATCTGCGTGTCGGTGACCGGGTCAAGGCGCATCTGCTGCGCGTGGATCGCACCGCACGCGGCCCGCAGGTTGTCTTGTCGCGCACTTCCAATGAGTTGCTGACCAAATTGTTCGAATTGGAAGTGCCGGAGATCGAGGAAAACATTCTGGAAATCGTAAGTGCGGCGCGCGATGCGGGTTCCCGCGCCAAGATCGCCGTGCGCTCCAACGATCCGCGCATCGATCCTATCGGGACGTGCGTGGGGATGCGCGGCTCCCGCGTGCAGGGTGTGACTAACGAGCTGGCCGGTGAGCGCGTCGATATTATTTTGTGGGCGGAAGATCCGGCCACCTACGTGATCAACGCGTTGGCCCCTGCTGAAGTCAGTAGCATCGTGGTGGACGAAGAGAAGCACAGCATGGATGTGGTGGTCGAAGAAGAGAATCTCGCGCAAGCCATCGGTCGTGGCGGTCAGAACGTGCGACTGGCCTCCGAGCTGACCGGCTGGACGCTGAACATCATGACGGTGGAACAGTCCAGTGAGAAACACGCTGAAGAGTTTTCCAAGATACGCACGCTGTTTATCGAGAAGCTGGATGTGGATGAAGAGGTTGCCAGCATTCTGGTGGAAGAGGGTTTCAACACGCTGGAAGAAGTGGCTTACGTGCCTGTGGAAGAAATGCTCGAGATCGAGGGTTTTGACGAGGCGACGGTGGAAGAGTTGCGCAGTCGTGCACGCAACGTGTTGCTCACGGCGGCGATCGTGAACGAGGAACAGGTTGAGCACGGCATCGAAGACTTGACCAAACTCGACGGCATGGACGCAGAAACTGCACGGACACTCGCTGCCAAAGGCATCGTGACACAAGAGCAACTTGCCGATCTGGCGGTGGATGAGCTGGTCGAACTGACCGCTATGGATGCTGATCGTGCGAACGCATTGATCATGACGGCGCGCGCACCCTGGTTTGTGTAACATCGAAATATGTGGCTATAAGGAATGAAATGGGAAAATTAAACGTGGCGCAATTCGCAACTGAACTGGGGCTGCCAGTTGCATTGCTGCTCGAACAACTTCAGGCTGCCGGTATTCAAAAGCAGCAAGATTCAGATGTTGTTTCCGAGGTCGATAAAACCCAGTTGTTGGCGCATTTGCGGCAAGCGCACGGTGGCGACAAATCAGTCAAGAAAATCACGTTGGCGAGGCGCGAAACCAGCGAAATCAAAAAAGCGGATAACACCGGTCGCGCGCGCACCATCCAGGTCGAAGTACGCAAGCGTCGCGTGGTTGCCGCACCCGTGGTGACGGCCGGCTCGGTCGCCCCTGCGGAACCGGCCGCCAGCCCGGTTGTGGAAAGCCCGTCGCTGGTACTGGATGATCATCAGCGTACGGTACGCGAACAGGAAGCACGCTTGCAGGCAGAGCTGGCGGAACGTCAGGCCGCTGAATTGCAAGCCAGGAAAATGCGTGCGAAAAGCAAAGCCGGTGATGACACGGATGCGCCTGTTTCAATTCCAGCAGAACAGCCGGTTGTGGTCGAATCAGTAAAACCTGTTGCCGCAGATGTACCCCGTACTGATGTGCCTGTTATAGGCGCGCCGGTATTGCGTCGCGTTGCGAGACCACCGGTCAAGGTGATTCAGCCCGAGGTGGCCGTTGTTGTCCAAGCGGCGGTGGCAAAAGAAGGTACCCTGCATAAGCCGGTGGTCAAGCCCGGAGACAAAGTAGAGCGTTTTGCCAAGCCCACCAAGACGGCCGACAAACAGCCTGCCAAACGCGACGACGCGGGGGCGCATAAGCGTCCGCAGGGTAAGACGGACAGCAAGCTGGGTAGTCGTACCGGTGTCTGGGCCAGTCCGGTAAGGGGCAAGCGTCACGACAAACACAGCAAGCAAGCAGCTCCTGCGGCAGGCGAGTCTTTTGTGTTGCCGACCGAAGCGATCGTGCATGAAGTATCGGTGCCGGAAACCATCACCGTGTCCGAGCTGGCGCAAAAGATGTCCGTCAAAGCCGCAGAGATCATCAAGGCTTTGATGAAGATGGGTTCCATGGTCACGATCAATCAGGTTCTCGACCAGGAGACCGCAATGATTGTCGTCGAAGAGATGGGGCATATCGCCAAGGCCGCCAAGCTGGATGATCCTGATGCGTATTTGATCGATGACCAGACTCACGCGGATGTGCCGCTCGAAGCGCGCGCGCCGGTGGTGACGGTGATGGGCCACGTCGATCACGGTAAGACTTCTTTACTCGATTACATCCGCCGCAGCCGTGTGGCTTCCGGTGAGGCCGGTGGTATCACCCAGCACATCGGTGCTTACCACGTGGATACACCGCGCGGCATGATCACCTTCCTCGACACGCCCGGTCACGAAGCCTTCACCGCGATGCGCGCACGCGGCGCGAAAGCGACCGACATTGTGATTCTGGTGGTCGCGGCCGATGACGGTGTGATGCCGCAGACCAAAGAAGCGATCGCGCATGCGAGAGCGGGTAAGGTACCATTGGTCGTGGCACTCACCAAGGTCGACAAACCCGATGCCAATATCGAACGCGTGAAGCAGGAGTTGGTGGCAGAGGGTGTCGTGCCGGAAGACTGGGGTGGCGATTCGATGTTCGTCGAGGTGTCTTCCAAGTCCGGCCAGGGGATAGATCAACTGCTCGAAGGCGTGTTGTTGCAGGCAGAAGTGTTGGAACTTAAAGCCCCGCGAGCCAGCAATGCCAAGGGTTTGGTCATTGAGGCGCGTCTGGATAAAGGTAAGGGCCCGGTTGCAACCGTGCTGATCCAGTCCGGCACGATGAAACGCGGCGATGCCGTGCTGGTCGGTTCTGTGTTCGGTCGTGTCCGTGCGATGTTGGATGAGAATGGTAAAACCATCACCGAAGCTGGTCCGTCTATCCCTGTTGAGATTCAAGGTTTGTCCGAAGTGCCCGCTGCGGGCGAGGAGCTGATGGTGCTCAGCGATGAGAAACGTGCCCGTGAGATCGCTTTGTTCCGTCAAGGTAAGTACCGCGGCGTGAAATTGGCTCAACAGCAAGCGGCCAAGCTGGAAAATATGTTTGAGCAGATGGCGGAAGGCGAAGTGCGTACCCTGTCCTTAATCGTCAAGGCGGATGTGCAAGGTTCAGGCGAAGCGATTGCGCAATCCCTGCAAAAACTTTCCACCAATGAGGTTAAAGTGAACCTGATACACAGCGGTGTCGGCGCGATCAGTGAGTCGGACATCAATCTGGCCTTGGCATCGAAGGCGATTGTGATCGGCTTCAACACACGTGCCGATGCGGCCGCGCGCAAGCTGGCGGAATCTGCCGGTGTGGATATCCGTTACTACAACATCATCTATGCGATGGTCGACGAGATTAAAGCAGCGTTGTCAGGCATGCTGGCCCCCGAAAAGCGTGAAAGCATTCTGGGGATGGTCGAGGTGCGCCAGGTGTTCACCGTTTCCAAGATCGGTACCATCGCCGGTTGTTATGTGCTGGAAGGTCTGATCAAACGCGGATCGAGAGTGCGGGTGTTGCGCGACAATGTGGTGATACACGATGGCGAACTGGATTCGTTGAAACGTTTCAAGGATGACGTGAGAGAAGTGAAAAACAACTTCGAGTGCGGTCTTTCCTTGAAGGGTTACAACGACTTGGTGGTCGGCGACAAGCTCGAGGCCTACGAGATTGTCGAGGTTGCTCGGGCTCTGTAATGGCTAATTACGCGCGCACCGACCGGGTCGCCCAGCAAATGCAACGCGAAGTTGCCGAATTGATCCGTTTGGAAATCAACGATCCGCGTGTACGTCTGGTGACGATCACCGGGGTGGAGG
The DNA here is from genome assembly GCA_013044075.1 of Gallionella sp. GTDB lineage: Bacteria > Pseudomonadota > Gammaproteobacteria > Burkholderiales > Gallionellaceae > Gallionella. Next base: position 1,135 of record JABEVG010000103.1, on the reverse strand, counting down.
TGGCGGGGGATTATTCGCATGCCAAGATTTTCTTCACGCGCCTCGATGGTAAACACGCCGAGGCACAGGAAGGACTGGATAGAGCCAGCGGATTTTTGCGCAGTCAGTTATCACGCAGCCTGAAACTGCGCATCATGCCGCAATTGCATTTTGTGTACGATGCATCGGTCGAGCGCGGCAGCCATCTGTCGCAACTCATCGATCAGGCCGTCGCCAGCGACAAGCATCATTCCGACCCCTCCGAATAATTTCTATGGCTCGCACTTACCGTCCTCTAGACGGTGTTCTGTTATTCGATAAGCCGCCCGAACTGAGTTCCAATGACGCATTGCAAAAAGTGCGTCGCCTGTTCCAAGCGGAAAAAGCCGGACATACCGGCACGCTGGACCCGCTTGCCACCGGCCTGCTGCCGATCTGTTTTGGCGAGGCAACCAAATTCTCCAATGCATTACTGGATGCCGACAAAAGTTATCGCGCCACCGTGCGTCTCGGGCAGACCACCGCGACCGGAGATGCCGAAGGCGAGGTGATCGCCGAGCATGAGGTCACTGCCACGCTGGAACAAGTGCAAGCAGCACTGGCGCAGTTTCGCGGGGCGATACAGCAATTGCCGCCCATGTATAGCGCGCTCAAGCACCAGGGTAAGCCGCTGTACGAATACATACGCAACGGCGAGACCGTGCATCGTGATTTGCGCGATGTGGTGATACACGAATTGGTGCTGAATGGCTTTACGGGTAATGAGTTGGACATCAGCGTGCGTTGTAGCAAAGGCACTTACATCCGTACCTTGGGCGAAGACATCGGCGCGACACTGGGCTGCGGCGCGCATCTCACCGCATTGCGCCGCACGGCGATCGCTCATTTTGATCTGCAAGCCGGCTATACTCTGGCACAACTCGGCGACATGAGCGAGGCAGAACGTGACGCTTGGCTGTTGCCGGTAGATAGCCTGCTGCCCACGATGCCCAGGCTGAATTTGGATGCGATGCAAATCAAGCGCATGGCGCAAGGGCAACGATTGGGACTGGATGCCGGCTTGCCCGATGGCCGGGTCAGCTTGTATGGTGCACAAGGGTTCGTGGGGGTCGGTTTATTGCAAGGCCGCCGGCTTGCCCCCGAACGACTGCTATCC
>JABEVG010000102.1 GCA_013044075.1 Gallionella sp. | reverse complement strand
TGCGGCAGGCGATATATTTTTCGATCTGGTCGGGATAGTAGTGCGCGCAATTTGCGTAGTCACCGTGTACACCATAGTGCGCGTCGGCGGCGGGCAGCAGGATGGCAGTATGCGCGGAACTTAATATCCGCCGTTCGGGATACGCGCTATGCACATACTTCAGGCGGTGCGCGGGGAAGTCGTCCGGTAGATCGGGAGTGGTCGTGCCGTACCACACCAGCTTGCTGGCAGGATGCCTCGTGCGCGCCATGAAATCCAGCGTCGCCGTGGCGTGCACCGTCGCATCGTCGGCACTGGCAACGGCAAAGATAGGGGTGTCCAATGATTTTCCACGGCTGAGCGTTTGCACTGCGTGCGTCAGTGCGTGCATCTGGGCCGCGCCATTCTTGGGAAAGGATTCGTATTTGTAGCAGTCGGCATCGGGCTGTATCGTCACCCATTTCGCGGCGGGTCTGAACCAGCTATACAATTTGTGCATCTTGGCGTAAGCCGCGCGGCGCGTGATTTTCAGGGCGGGGGAGAACAGGAACAGGCCGCGCACACGCGCGTCTTTCATGCTTTGATAGACACTCAGGGTCGCTCCTGTGGACAAGCCGCCCAGATACACTTCATCGGCTTCCCGCGCTAGACATTCCGTGCCGTAAGCCACGGCCTGCGCCCATTCACGCCACTCAACATCCAGCAGGTCGCCGGGCTGCGTGCCATGTCCCGGCAGCAGGATCGCCAGCACCAAAAATCCCTGCTCTGCAAAAAAATTAGCCAGATGCCGCATGAAATAAGGCGAGTCGGTCAGGCCGTGGGTGAGCAGGATGCCGCGCCGGTAAGGCTTGCTTATGCCGTCCGCAACGCGAGGTTTGAGTGCGAACGGCATATTACCGGCGACCACTGTTTCGAGTTCGGTCGTGCCCAATCTTGCGTGGGCTGCACGCAGCATGTCGCGGGTCAGTGCCACATAGTCGGCGAACGCCAAGTCCCCGCCACGGAACGTCGAGTTCAAGCCGGATGGCTGGTGCCGTCCGGCCAAGTGCGGGGATGCGATGTCGGCGAGTGAAGGTGGTTGCATGGCGATCTGTGTGTGCGGGCTGATCGGGTGTGAATTATGACTCAGCTGCCATCAATAGATGGAAGTTCCTGCGTTACAACCCGCTCAGCACTTTGATGTGCGCCGCCACGCTGCGCCCCAAGGCATGGAGTTCATAACCGCCTTCCAGTGCGGAGACGATGCGCCGTTGCGCGAACCTTTCGGCGATGCGTTTTGCCTCGGTGGTGACCCAGGCATAGTCGGATTCGCTCAAGTTGAGCATGGCCATATCATCATCGCGGTGCGCGTCGAAGCCCGCCGAGATGAACAGCATCTCGGGCTGAAAATTCTCCAGCGCGGGCAGCCAGTGTCGCGTGACCGCCGCGCGAAATTCCATGCTTCCCGAACCTGCAACCAGCGGCACATTGATGATGTGTCCGTTGCCGCTGTCGGTTCCGCAATAGGGATAGAAGGGGTGTTGAAAAGTGGAACACAGCATGACGCGCGGATCGTCATGGAAGATATTTTCCGTGCCGTTGCCGTGATGCACGTCGAAATCGAGTATTGCGACGCGCTGCAAGCCGTGCTGTGCCAGGGCGTGCGCCGCACCGACCGCGATATTGTTGAATATGCAGAAGCCCATCGCTTGTGCGCGTTCGGCGTGATGCCCCGGTGGACGGATGTTGCAAAAAGCATTCTCGGCTTTGCCCGCCATCACCAGATCGACTGCCATGACCACCGCCCCGGCCGCCCGTAATGCCGCCAGATAACTGTAGGGATTCATCGCGGTGTCGCCGTCGAGTTGAGCGATGCCTTGCGGCGGCACGCTGGCGGCGATCGAATCAACGTAGCCCGCATCGTGCACCCGCAACAACTGCTCGCGCGTTGCCTCGTCCGCCTCGTGATGTTGCAAATAATTCATCAGCCCGGACGCAATCAGCTGATCCTCGATGGCGTGGATGCGCGCCGGACATTCGGGGTGATGTGCGCCCATATCGTGTTTCAGGCACAGGGGATGGCTGAGGTAGGCGGTCTGCAAGGCTGACTCCGTAACTGTCTGGCAATATGACGGTGCTATCATAGCCGCCCAAGCAATCAAGCCAAAGCGCAAAATCATGGGCAAGCATTACCTCAACACTTTATTCGCACCCAAGTCCGTCGCGGTATTCGGTGCCAGCGACCGGATCGATTCGGTCGGCCAGATCGTGTTCAAGAACATGCTGGAAAGCGGTTTCAAAGGCGCGCTCTATCCGATCAACGCCAAGAACGCCGAAGTCCAGGGACAGCGTGCCTATGCTGCCATCGCCGATATACTCGATCCGGTCGAGCTGGTGGTGATCGCCACCCCGCCGCAGACCGTGCCGGGCATCATCGAAGCCTGCGGCATACACGGCGTGAAAGCGGCGGTCATCATCACCGCCGGGTTCGGCGAGGCGGGGGCGGCGGGTGTCGCGCTGGAGAAAGAGCTGATCGCGACCGCGCTGCGTTACAACATCCGCCTGATCGGGCCCAACTGTCTGGGCATCATGCGCCCCTCACTCGGGCTGAATGCCACGTTCAACAAGGGCGGTGCGAACATCGGCAACATCGCCTTCGTGTCGCAGTCCGGCGCGCTGTGCACCGCCATCCTGGACTGGGCGCAGCGCAACGATGTGGGCTTTTCCAGTGTGGTGTCGATGGGGTCATCGACCGATGTGGATTTTGGCGAGATCCTCGATTATCTGGTGTCCGATCCCGACACCCACAGCATCCTGATGTACATCGAGGGCATACGCAACGCGCGCAGCTTCATGAGCGCGCTACGCGCCGCCGCGCGCATCAAACCGGTGATCCTGGTCAAGGTCGGCCGCCATGCGGCGGGCTCCAAGGCAGCGATGTCTCATACCGCGTCGCTGGTCGGCGCGGATGATGTGTTCGACGCGGCAGTCAGCCGCGCCGGGGTGGTGCGCGTGCAGACCATCACGCAACTGTTCACCGCTGCCAAGGCGTTGTCGTGCGGCTTTCGCCCGGTGGGAAACCGTCTCGCCATTGTCACCAACGGCGGCGGCCCCGGCGTGATGGCGACGGATAGAGCCTCCGATCTGGGGCTGACCATGGCGACCTTGTCGGATGCCACCATTGCCTATCTCAACGAGTATCTGCCGCCGAACTGGCCGCACGGCAATCCGGTGGACATCATCGGTGATGCTCAGGCAGACCGTTATCACCATGCCGTCAAAGCCTGCCTGGAAGACGATAACGTGGACGGCGTTCTTGCCATCCTCACGCCGCAGGCGATGACCAAGCCTTTGGAATCCGCACAAGCCTTAATCGAACTTTCCAACACCCACAGCAAGCCGCTGTTGACTTGCTGGATGGGCGAGACGCAGGTGGCAGAAGCCCGTCACGCGTTTGCACTCGCGCACAAACCGCACTTCCGCACGCCGGAACCGGCCGTCGAAGTATTCGCGCATCTGTCCGCCTATTATCGCAACCAGAAATTATTGATGCAGATGCCCGGGTCGTTCTCTGACCATGTCGCACCGGATGTGGAAAGCGCGAGACTCATCATCGAGGGTGCGATGCAGGAGCGCCGCAAAGTTCTTACGGAAATGGAATCGAAGGCCCTGCTGTCTGCTTTCCATATTCCCGTCGCACAGACCATGGTCGCGCGTTCGCCCAGCGAAGCATTGTTGATCGCGCAGCAATTGGGTTTTCCGGTCGCGATGAAAGTCAATTCTCACGACATCACGCACAAAAGCGATGCCGGCGGCGTGATGCTCAATCTGAACAATGCCCATGAAGTGCGTGCTGCATATCAGCACATCATCGACAACGTGCAGCGCAATCTTCCCGATGCCAAGGTGGACGGTATTTCAATCGAACCGATGATCGTCAAACCGAATGGCCGAGAATTGATGATAGGCGTGACCACCGATCCGGTGTTCGGCCCGGTGATCACCTTCGGCGCGGGCGGAACAGCGGTGGAGATCATGGGTGATCGCGCTGTCGCATTGCCGCCGCTGAATAATTTCCTGGTCAAAGAGTTGATCCAGGGCACGCGCATCGCCAGGATGCTGGGCGCGTTCCGCAACATGGCCCCTGCCAACATGGAGGCCTTGGCGGACGTGCTGTTGCGTGTCTCGGAGATGGTCTGTGAATTGCCGCTGATCAAGGAGATGGACATCAACCCGCTGATCCTCGACGAACACGGCGCACTGGCCGCCGATGCGCGCGTGGTGGTGGAGTTTCGCCAGCCGGGTGCAGACCGCTATGCGCACATGGCGATCTATCCTTATCCCACCCAGATGGTCAGGCTATGGCAACTCGCCGACGGCACCGACATCACCATCCGTCCGATACGCCCGGAGGATGCCGAGCTGGTGCAAGAATTCGTGCGCGGCTTATCGGATGAAACCAAGTATTTCCGCTTCATGAGCAGCCTGCATGAGCTTACCGAAACCATGCTGGTGCGCTTCACGCAGATCGACTACAGCCGCGAGATGGCATTGATCGCGGTGACAGAAGGGCAAGGCAAGGAGACCCAGTTGGGCGTGGCCAGATATGCCATCAACCCGGATGGCGAGTCCTGCGAATTCGCGCTGGTCGTCGCCGACCACATCACAGGAAAAGGATTGGGACAAAAGCTCATGACTTCCTTGATGGAAGCTGCACGCGACAAGGGGTTGAAGAGCATCGAGGGCGAGGTCCTGAACACGAATCGCAACATGCTCAAACTGATGACACGTTTAGGGTTCTCCATGCGCGCCAGCGACGAAGACCAAGCCATCACGAAAGTCAGCAAAGAACTTTAAGGCTGTCCGGCTGTACACAAGATACGTGATGAGACGACATTAGCGTCCGCAGATATGCGGCATTTTGTCGATGCCAAGGTTGTGCTAGAATCCGCCGCATTGTTGTGAGCAGATCTCGGTCTGCGAAAACTCCGATTCATTAAGGGCTTGTTGGACGGCGGTTCAATTCCGCCCTGGTCCACCAGAAGGGTTCTAGTCAGCAGAGCGTTTCTGATGGGCCAGACATGGCTTCGACAGTGAGCAGATAGGTTTTGGGGCGACACGTCAGGCGATCGACGTAAATGAAGCAAGCATGTAAATGCAAACGATGAAAACTACGC
>JABEVG010000101.1 GCA_013044075.1 Gallionella sp. | reverse complement strand
TGGACTCCTTTTGTTTTACTTTGAGCCGATTTAAGCAATGAAAAAACTGTGGAGTTGGTTGTGGCGCGGTACGCTGTACGGCCTCGCGCTGATCCTGTTATACCAGGTGTGGCTGTTCGCGCACGTGTGCTGGTGGATCAAGTTCAATCCGACCAGCAGCGCGTTCATGACGACGCGCCTGGAGATCATGCAGGATGCCGACCCCAATGCCACGCTGCAATACCAATGGGTGGACTACCCGAAGATCTCCGACAACCTGAAACGCGCGCTGGTCGCCGCCGAGGATGCGAAGTTCGTCGATCACGAGGGCTTTGATTGGGAAGGCATGCAAAAGGCTTACGCGAAAAACATGAAAAAAGGCCGGATAGTCGCGGGCGGTTCCACCATCAGCCAGCAGCTCGCCAAAAATTTATTTCTGTCCACCAGGCGCACGCCCTGGCGCAAGCTGGAGGAGGCCGCGATCACGGTGATGCTGGAAACGGTGATGGACAAACGGCGTATCTTCGAGATCTATCTGAACATGATCGAGTGGGGTGACGGCGTATTCGGCGCGGAAGCGGCGGCACGCCATTATTACCACATCAGTGCCGCGCAACTGTCCGCCGCGCAAGCCGCCAAACTCGCCGCGATGGTGCCCAATCCGCGCTATTACGACAAGCACCGCGAAGCCTCCGGCTTGCAACGCAAGACCGGCATCATTCTGGGTCGCATGGACGATGCCGATATTCCGGAATAGCCGTCGGCCAAGAGCCCGATCGCCCGCATCGCCCCTGGTATGCAGGCCATTTTTTTACAGAACTTGCGCCCGACATTTGTTACCATGCGAACCCTGCGGAGAGACCGATGATAAGGCGCATCGCCATCCCTTCAAATTGCCGGAGACACGCCAAGGCCATCGAACACATGCCAGCTGATATGCCCCTTCAGAAATACAACAGCATCGAGCTATCCGAAATGCCGTTGCGTTTTGCCCCCGATGTCGTGTTCATTGCCGATCTGAATGGACGCATCATCTTTGCGAATGACAATGCACAGCGGGTACTCGGCTATCGTTTGCAAGAGTTGCAGAACATGACCGTGCTGGATATTTCGCCCGGAGACCGGCTGAAGACCTATTGGTTGAGGCTGGCACAAAACGTCACGGATGGGCAGCGGCATCTTGTCGAGATCGACCTGATCACCAAGGCGCGGCAAAAACTCCCCATGGAGTTGAATATCGTGAAGATGCCGAACGGCCAGTTATACGGCGCGTGCCGCGACATCACGGAACGCAAACAGGCCCAGCAACGCATACACGAGCTGGCGTTCTACGACCTGCTCACCAAACTCCCCAACCGCCGCCTGCTACTGGACAGATTGCGTCACGCATCGGCGGCAAGCGCGCACAGCAAAAAGCATGGTGCGGTGTTGTTTCTGAATCTCGATCATTTCAAGGCGTTCACCAGCAACACCGGGGATTTGCTGTTGCATAAAATCGCCCGGCGTCTAACCGCCTCGATTCAGGAAGGCGACACCGTCGCCTGTCTCGGTGGCGATGTGTTCGTGGTCGTCATGGAATCGCTCAACGTCGATCTCAAGGAAGCGGCGCAACAGGCGAAGCTGTTTGCGGAAAAAGTGCGCTCCGTGGTGAATTGCCCCCATCAGCTCAACGAACAGACGATACACACCACCGCCAGCATCGGGATCGCCATGTTTATCGGGCATCTGGAAACCTCCGAAACCATATTGAAGCAAGCCAAAGCGGCGATGGAACAAGCCAAATCTGCCGGGCGCGATACCATCCGTTTTTACAACCACGACATCCAGGACACCCTCAACAGGCGCAACAAACTCGTCCAGGAGTTGCGCCTGGCCATCGAGAATCGGCAGTTCCAGTTGCATTATCAGGTACAGGTAGACAGCCAACATCAAGCTCTGGGTGCGGAAGCCCTGTTGCGCTGGCAGCATCCCGAACGCGGTCTGCTTGCTCCCGGAGAATATATCGCCCTATGCGAAGACACCGGGCTCATCGTCTCGCTGGGACTATGGGTGCTTGAACAGGCTTGCCGGCAACTCAGGTGTTGGCAAGCACAAACACGTTTCCGCGATTTGATACTGGCGGTGAATGTCAGTGCCAAACAGTTCCATCAGTCGGATTTCGTCGCGCAGATCCGGCGCGTATTGCTCGAGAGCGCGGCCAATCCGGCGCAGATCAAGCTCGAACTGACCGAAAGCAGCATGCTGGAGAATATCGAGGACACCATCGCCAAGATGCGAGAGCTCAAGTCATTAGGCATACGTTTTTCCATGGATGATTTCGGCACGGGACATTCTTCGTTGCAATATCTGAAACGTCTGCCGCTCGATCAGATCAAGATTGACCAGTCGTTCGTGCGCGACATCGCCAGCGACCCCAACGATGCGGTGATCGTCAAGGCCATCATCTCGATGTCGGACGCATTGGGTCTGAGTGTGATCGCCGAAGGCGTGGAAACCGAGGAACAGCTCCACTTCCTGAACACTAACGGCTGCCATGTATTTCAGGGGTATTTATTCGGTAAAGCGTTGCCGCTGGATGAGTTTGAAACTGCTTTGCATCAGCGCGCGGCTGAAAACATCAACCCATCGTATTTCGACAACCCGCGTTAATAGGGTTATCGCTCACCTGGCCTTCTCGCGCCGTTCGAAAAAGCGCAACAGCAAAAACGTCAGCCAGCCAACGACACACAGCGCAAGCGTGAACAGCCCGTAAGAGACCGGCCAGGGTATCCCCTGCGTCATCATCGAAAATTCCGACATCCCACCGATACCCGCCAGCACATTGAGCGGCATGAAAACGACACTCAGTACGGTCAGACGCTTGACGTTCTTGTTCTGGTTGTTATTGATGAAACCGACCGTGGCATCCATCAGGAAGTTGATCTTGTCGAAGATGAACGAGGTATGCCCGTCCAGTGAATCGATGTCGCGCAGGATCTGCTGCGCATCCTCCGACTGCTGTTTGGTCAGGAATTTGCTGCGCATCAGGAATGAAACCGCGCGGCGGGTATCCAGCACGTTGCGGCGTATCAAGCCGTTCAGATCTTCCTCGTGCGCGATGGCCGTCAGAGTATCGTCGGCTTGCTCGCCGATCTTGTTGTTGCTGAGCACCTGTTTGCTCACCACCCGCAGCCCCTGGTAGACATCCTCCAGCGCGTCGGCTGAGTATTCGGCATCGGCGGCATACAGATCCAGCAACACATCCCGCGAATCGAGCACATAGTTGGGCTGCATCAGCGCGCGCAGACGCTGTAAACGGAACACCGGCAAATCAACCTTGCGCAGCGAGAACAGGGTTTCCTGGTACAGCACGAATGCGACCGGGACGCTGCGCGATACGTCCTCTTTGTCGAGCAAGAAATCGGAGCGCAAATGGACCGCCCCATTGTCCTCGACGTAAAACCTCGCACTCGATTCCAGGTCGTTCAGCTTGTCCGGATCGGGCATCTCCACGCCAAACACCGCGCCGACCCAGACCCTCTCCTCGAAGGTGGGATTGACCATATCCACCCAGACAGGCTTGACCCGGATTAAATCCTCCCGGTTACCAACCTCGATCTCGCGCAAACGCCCCTCATGCAGCTCAAACGCCTTGATGCTGGATCGATCATTCTTCTTGTATTCGCGCTTTCCCAGTGCGTGCAGGACAGTGATCGGAACATCGCGCAGGATCAGTTCCTTCCTTTCCTCATTGATCTGATCCCACACGAACAACTGGTCTTCGGCAGACAACTCTTCCAGTATCTGCGCGACCTCCGCCGGTGGAATCTCGTTAAGCAGTTGTTGCAATTTGGCCAGATTCTGTTTGCGTACCAGCGACTCAACCAGATCCTGGCGGGGCATATCCTGCTTGTGGACGAAGTCCTCGACGAGCCTGTGCTTTTTTATCAGATTGAGCACCGCCTGCCGACTGGTCTGATGTTCGGTAATCGTGTCGAGAGTCATGGCGAAAGTACCCCGTGGTCGGTAGTGAAATTATCGGGCGATTATAAGTTACCATCCGTCCACCTGTCGCTCTGTTAGCCACTATAATATTTGTAGCCAAAACATAATTACGTGCCGTTGCCATGACCGAATCGAATCACAAACCCCGTCACACACAGAGCATGCAGGCAGTGCTGCTGCACATCCGGGATTGCTTGGAGCCGCACACTCCGACCGGAAAAATCGTACGCGGAGGGCCCATACCGGGCGAGCCAGGTCACGCGCTGACCGACCCCCTGGCGCACAAGCAACAGCTCGCCTCGCTGCGTTCCGTGCTGGATGGAATGCATCCCGCCGACATTGCCCGCATCCTCGCGGCCTTGCCCGTGGCGCAACGGTTACAGGTATGGGGTATGGTCAAGTCCGCGCACGGCGGTGCGATTCTGGTCGCCTTGCCGGATGCGGTACGCGAACCTGTGATTGCAAACATGGACCACCAGGAGCTTGTCGCGGCTGCGATCCAGCTTGATGTCGACCAGATCGCCGTTTTGGCTTCGGCTCTGCCGCAGCGCGTACTGCGCGATGTGTTCAAATCGCTCACCATCGAGAACCGCGAACGGCTGCGCGCGATCATGTCGTACGACAAGCACTCGGTCGGCGCGCTGATGGATTTCAACATGATCACGATCCGTGATGATGTCTCGCTGGAAGTGGTATCGCGCTATTTGCGCCGCTTCGATGCGCTACCCGACCATACCGATCAGATTTTCGTGGTGGACAGAGATGACCGGCTGACCGGCGTGCTGCCGCTCGACCGCGTTATCATCCACGGCCCTGATGTCATAGTCGGCGCGATCATGCTGACCAATATGACCCGACTCCATCATGAGGAACAAGCCGATCAAGTGGTGCAGGCGTTCCATCGTTACAACCTGGTATCGGCGGCGGTCGTGGATGAAGACGGCAAGTTGGTCGGGCGCGTGACGGTACGCGCGGCACTCGAGCATGCGCGCGCCGTTTCGGCAAACGGGTTGCGCACTCAGGCGGGCTTGCTCAAAGAGGAGGACATCTTCGCCACGGTATGGAAAAGCGCGAAGAACCGCTGGGTGTGGCTGGCACTGAATCTATGCGCCGCCTTTTTTGTCTCGCGCGTCATCGGCAACTTTACCGGCACCATAGAAAGATTCGTCGCCCTCGCGACCCTCATGCCCATCGTCGCAGGCATTGCCGGGCATTCCGCCAACCAGACCGCCGCCGCCATCCGTTCGCTGACACAGGATCAATTCTCCCGGGAGAACACGACCCGGTTGTTATACAAAGAACTCGCCCTCGGCGGCTTGAACGGTTTGGTGTGGGGCGGCGCGGCGGGTCTGTTCGCTTACTCTCTGTATCACAACGTCACGCTGGGTCTGGTGATGATGGCTGCGATGCTGCTCAGCCTGCTGGCGGGTGCATTGTTCGGGCTGCTCATCCCGATGGCGATGCACAAACTTGGACGCGATCCCGCCACCGGCTCGGACGTGCTGCTCAGCGCGATCATCCACGGCGGCGGTTTCTTTATCTTCCTCGGCTTGGCGACGATATTCTTGATCCACTAGGCAGGATTCTGGATACAGGATTCAGTTAAAGGCGGTGCATCGGTTTTCCTGAATCCTGAATCCTGAATCCTCATTCCCTCGCATACCAATCTTTCGTGGCATTCGCAACTTTCACCACCAGCAACATCACCGGCACCTCGATCAGCACGCCCACCACCGTCGCCAGTGCTGCACCCGACTCGAAACCGAACAGGCTGATGGCGGTCGCCACCGCGAGCTCGAAGAAGTTGCTCGCGCCTATCAGTGCAGAGGGGGCGGCCACACAATGCGCCACCCCCAGGCGGCGGTTCAACCCATAGGCCAAGCCCGAGTTGAACAGGACTTGTATCAGGATAGGCACGGCCAGCATCGCGATGACCAGCGGCTGTTTGACGATGGCGTTGCCCTGCAAGGCGAACAGCAACACCAAGGTCAGCAGCAGCGCGCCCATAGAGAACGGTGCGATGCGCGCCATCGCCTGATTGAATACTGCTTCACCTTGCGCCAGCAGGCGACCGCGCAGCAACTGGGCGACGACGACCGGAATCACGATGTAGAAGACCACCGAGAACAACAGCGTGGCCCAGGGTACGGTGATGCTGGCGATGCCCAGCAACAGTGCCACCAGCGGTGCGAAGGCGAAGATCATGATGGTGTCGTTGAGTGCCACTTGCGACAGGGTGAAGTAAGGATCACCCTTTACCAGATTGCTCCACACGAACACCATCGCGGTGCAGGGTGCGGCGGCGAGCAGGATCAATCCGGCGATATAGCTATCGAGCTGATCAGGCGGCAGCGCGTCAGCGAACACGTGCCGGATGAACAGCCAGCCGAGGAACGCCATCGAAAAAGGTTTGACCGCCCAGTTCACGAACAGCGTCACACCGATGCCGCGCAGATGTTGCCTGACCTGGTGCAACGCGCCGAAGTCGATGCGCAGCAACATGGGGATGATCATCACCCACACCAGCACGCCGACCGGGAGGTTCACCTTGGCAATCTCCAGCGCGGCCAGCGCGTGAAACACGGCCGGCAGCCACTGTCCGAGCAATACGCCCAGAATAATGCACAGAAATACCCAAACCGTGAGATAGCGTTCGAACAGATTCATCTTATCAATCCTCGATACGTCCGATCTCGGCGAGCTTTTCCTTCAAGACGAGCTTATCCAGTTTCTCTATGGGCAGTGCCATGAACAGCTGGATACGCCGCGCCAATTGTTCGGCGGCTTTGTTGAATGCCGCACGACGCGCCGCCTCACCTTCGATATGCGCCGGATCGGGGATGCCCCAGTGAGCTGTGGCCGGATGCCCCAGCCAGACCGGACAGACTTCCCCTGCCGCGTTGTCGCACACGGTGAAGATGAAATCGAACTCGGGTGCGCCGGGTGCGGCGAACTCGTCCCAGCTCTTGCTGCGCAATCCTTCAAGACTATGGCCATTGACTTGCAGCCATTCCAGCGCGCCGGGATTCACTTTCCCGGCGGGCTTGCTGCCCGCGCTGTAGGCTTTGAATCTGCCTTTGCCCAAGGTGTTGAACAGCACCTCACCCAGAATGCTGCGTGCCGAATTGCCGGTACACAGGATCAGCACCTTGTAGATTTTTTCTGCTTGCATTGAATTCTCCTTTTATCAATTACGTATGATCAGATAAAGCGCATATCTGCACGCCCGTTTCAATCTGGATGGTCGCGTGTTCGATTGCGTGGTCATGATGCAATTGATCCGCCACGCGGTTGAGGAACGTATCTCCCGGATGTCCGTCGCGCACCACCAGATGCACGGTCAGTGCGATCTCCGAGGTACTCATCGCCCACACATGCAGGTCGTGTACCGCGCTGACTTCCGGCAGGGAGGTCAGGTAATTTCTCACCGCATTCAGTTCCACCGACTCGGGCACCCCGTCCAGCGAAAGATGCAGGGACTGCCGCAACAGCCCCCAGGTACCGAGCAGGATCACCAGCGCGATGACCAGGCTGATCGCGGGATCCAGCCACGCCCAACCCGTCCAGACGAACACCGCAGCGGCGATCACCACCCCCAACGACACCAGCGCGTCCGCCGCCATGTGCAGGAACGCCCCGCGCAGATTGAGATCGTGCTTGTTGCCGGACATGAACAACCCGGCGGTGATGCCGTTGATGGCCACGCCGATGGCGGCGACCAGCATCACCGTGCCACCCTGGATGGGAACGGGATGGCTGAACCGGGCGATGGCCTCCCACACGATGCCGCCGATTGCGACCAGCAGAATCAGCGCGTTGAACAAGGCCGCCAGTATCGTGGCGCGTCCCAGGCCGTAGGTGTGTCTATGGTTAGGGCGCAGCTTGCCGAGGTAAAAACCGCCCCAGGCGATCACCAGCCCCAGTACATCGCTCAGGTTGTGTCCGGCATCGGACAACAGAGCCAGCGAATCGGCGCGCCAGCCGTAATAGACCTCCACCAGCACGAACAAAACATTCAGCGCGATACCGACCGCGAAAGCGCGGTTGTAGTTCACCGCGTGACTGTGGCCATGGTGATGCTGGCTCATATCCGACCTATCTTGATGCGCTTCATTTTGTCTCCTGAACACTGCTCTGAGTTGATGGGTGTGTCGTTGGCCTGCATATCGCGTGGTCGCCGCCGCAACAGTTCTCCGTCAGATAGGCCAGCATGTTGTTCATCACCACAAAATTCGCGGCGTAATAAATGAAACGTCCCTCCTGCCGACTCTCTATCAGCCCGGCATGACTGAGAGTCTTGAAATGGAACGACAGCGTGGCGGGTGAAATCTTCAACTTCTCCGCCACCCGCCCCGCCGCCATACCATCCGGCCCGGCCGCCACCAGCGCACGATAGATCGCAAGCCGCGTGGTCTGCGCCAATGCCGACAAAGCATGCACCACCTGGGTAGGTTTCATCATTCTATATTTCCACGATTAAACAACTATAAAAACGAAACCGGATTCTATGCGAACAACTCAGGTGACGCAAGCACGCCAAAGGGAACTTTCGCTTGCCTAGATAATTTTCGGTTGTAATAATCCTGTCACAAACTATTCATACTATGCAGCCCGTTGTAGAGAGTTGTCGGTCGTATCGAAATTCCCCCCGAGCAAAATCAGCATTCCATTTGGAGATACTATGAAAAGCACAATGAAGCAATTGGTCATCAGCCTCGCCGCCGTTTCTACCCTGGCATTCGCCAGCGTCAGTTCCGCCACCGACATCACCGGTGCGGGCGCGACTTTCCCCTACCCGATCTATGCAAAATGGGCTGAAGCCTATAAAGCACAAAGCGGCATGAACATGAACTATCAATCCATCGGTTCAGGTGGCGGGATCAAGCAGATCACCGCCAAGACGGTGGACTTCGGCGCGTCCGACATGCCTCTGAAACCCGACGCTCTGGAAAAGGAAGGCTTGATGCAATTCCCTACCGTGATCGGCGGCGTAGTACCGGTCATCAACGTGAACGGTATCGAAGCGGGCAAGCTGAAGCTGGACGGCGCGACTCTGGCTGACATCTATCTGGGCAAGATCACCAAGTGGAATGATCCGGCAATCGCCGCACTGAACAAAGGCATGACACTGCCCGATGACGTCATCACCGTTGTGCATCGTTCCGACGGCTCCGGCACCAGCTTCATTTTCACCAACTACCTGTCCAAAGCCAGCGCGGAATGGAAAGCCAACGTAGGCGAAGGCACAGCGGTTTCATGGAAGGCTGGCACAGGCGGCAAGGGTAACGAAGGTGTGGCTTCTTATGTGCAACGCATCAAGGGTTCTATCGGTTATGTCGAGTATGCTTACGCGCTGCAAAACAAAATGAACCATGTGCAAATGAAGAACCATGACGGTCAATTCGTGCAGCCTGACGAAAAGAGCTTCAAGGCTGCCGCCGCAGGCGCGCAATGGGACAAGGCTCCCGGCTTCTACGAGATACTGACTGACGAAGCCGGCAAAGAAGCATGGCCGATCAGCGGCGCGACCTTCATCCTGATGCACAAATCGCAGGACAAGCCCGAGTCTGCCACAGCCGTGTTGAAATTCTTCGACTGGGCTTATGAAAAGGGCGACAAACTGGCAACCGAACTGGATTATGTGACCCTCCCGGACAGCGTGGTCAAACTGATCCGCGCCGCATGGAAAGCACAGATCAAAGACAGCACAGGCAAGGCACTCTGGAAGTAAGCAGGAGTCGATGTAGACCTTACATCGCTCAGTTATAATCGCGGGGGCTTAGTGCCCCCGTCGTTTTTCCCAAGATTATTTAACTCAGAGACAGATTCATTATGCCGATGTTCTCACTCGAAGCCCGCCTCAAACGTCAGGCGATGTTCGACCTGTTGTTCCGCACGCTGACGCGATTCTCGGCGTTTGGTGTTCTGGCTTTGTTGGCGGCAATCATTTTTTCGTTAGTGGTGGGCAGCATGCCCGCCATTCATGCGTTTGGCTTCGGTTTTCTGGGTAGTTCGGAATGGGATCCGGTCAACGACAAGTTTGGCGCGCTCATTCCCATCATCGGCACGCTCATCACGTCTGGCATCGCGCTGCTCATCGCGATCCCGGTGAGTTTCGGCATCGCCATCTTTCTCACCGAATTGTCACCGCGCATCTTGCGCCGCCCGCTGGGCATCGCGATCGAATTGCTGGCCGGCATTCCCAGCATCATCTACGGCATGTGGGGACTGTTCGTGTTCGCCCCGCTGTTCGCCGACCATGTCGAGCCGTGGATCAATCAGCACATCGGCGGTCTCCCCTATATCGGCCCGTTCTTCTCCGGCCCGCCTATGGGGATAGGCATACTCACCGCCAGCATCATCCTGTCCATCATGGTCATCCCCTTCATCACCTCGGTGATGCGCGACGTGTTCGATGTGGTACCCACCCTGCTCAAAGAATCGGCCTACGGTTTGGGTGCGACCACCTGGGAAGTGATGTGGAACGTGGTGTTGCCCTACACCAAAGTGGGCGTGGTCGGCGGCATCATGCTGGGACTGGGACGCGCGTTGGGCGAAACCATGGCGGTGACCTTCGTGATCGGTAACGCGCACGAGATCACCAAATCGCTGCTGATGCCGGGCAACAGCATCTCCTCGGCACTGGCCAATGAGTTCACCGAGGCCGTCGGCGAGCTATACACCTCATCGCTCATCGAACTGGGCCTGATCCTGTTTTTCATCACCTTTGTGGTGTTATCCATCGCGCGTTACATGCTCTACAAGCTGGGACAACGCGAAGGTTCGCACACCTGACCCATTATGCAGAAACTCGACCTCTATACCCGTCGCCGTATCGTCAATACCGCAGGATTGGCAGTCTCGGTACTCGCCATGGCATTTGGATTGTTCTGGCTGTGCTGGATCTTATGGACGCTGCTGGAACACGGCTTGCCCGCGCTCACCGGCACGGTGTTTACCCAGATGACTCCCCCGCCAGGCAGCAAGGGCGGATTGCTCAACGCGATCAGCGGCAGCTTGATCATGACCGTTATCGGCACCCTGATCGGCACGCCTATCGGCATCCTGGCAGGAACCTATCTGGCCGAATTCGGCCAGCGCGGCTGGATGGCTCCCATCACGCGCTTCATCAATGACATCCTGTTGTCCGCACCGTCCATCGTGATCGGGCTGTTCGTGTACGAGATTTATGTGGTGCGTTTCAAGCATTTCTCAGGCTGGGCGGGCGCGCTGGCACTGGCGATATTGGTCATTCCCATCGTGATACGCACCACCGAGAACATGCTGCGCCTCGTGCCCAGCACCCTGCGCGAAGCGGCGGCCGCACTCGGCGCACCGCAATGGAAAATCATCAGCTTCGTCACCTTGCGCGCGGCGCGCGCCGGCATCCTCACCGGCGTGCTGCTGGCCGTGGCGCGCATCAGCGGCGAGACCGCCCCGCTGCTGTTCACCGCGCTCAACAACCAGTTCTGGAGCGACCGGATGGACCAGCCCATGGCGAATTTGCCGGTGGTGATCTTCCAATTTGCCATGAGCCCGTATGAAGACTGGCAGCAACTCGCCTGGGCGGGCGCGCTGCTGATTACCCTGAGTGTATTAACGCTGAACATTGTGGCGCGCGTGCTGTTCCGACAAAGTGTCACTACCCACTAACAAGGCTTGAACATGTCCATTGAAAATATCGCCAATCCAAAACTCTTCGTCAAAGACCTGAATTTCTTTTACGGCAATTACCGCGCGCTCAAAGACATCAATCTGAACATCGCGGAAAAGATGGTGACCGCCTTCATCGGCCCGTCCGGTTGCGGAAAGTCCACGCTGTTGCGCACCTTCAACCGCATGTACCAGCTCTATCCGAAGCAAAGAGCCACCGGTGAGATATTGCTGGACGGCGCAAACGTGCTGGATGCGAAACAGGACCTGAACATGCTGCGCGCCAAGATCGGCATGGTGTTCCAGAAGCCCACACCCTTCCCGATGTCGATCTACGACAACATCGCGTTCGGTGTAAAGCTCTACGAAAACCTCAGCAAGCATGACATGGAAGCGCGCGTGGAATGGGCGTTAAAAAAGGCCGCGCTGTGGACCGAAGTGAAGGACAAACTGAAACAAAGCGGCACGGGATTATCCGGCGGTCAGCAGCAACGTCTGTGCATCGCCCGCGCCATCGCGGTCAAACCGCAAGTGCTGCTGCTCGATGAACCGACCTCGGCACTCGACCCGATCTCAACCGCGCATATCGAGAAACTCATCGACGAACTCAAAGAAGACTTCACCATCGTCATCGTCACGCACAACATGCAGCAAGCCGCCCGCGTCTCCGACTACACCGCCTATATGTACCTCGGCGACCTGATTGAATTCGGCGAAACCAGCACCGTGTTCACCAATCCGAAACGCAAAGAAACCGAAGATTACATTACTGGTCGCTTCGGTTAAACGATCCGTAATGTAGCGGCGAGACTCATGCGCACAACCGCGTGATGTCGGTGCCACCCCCCCCAAAAAAGTTTCGGTTAACCTGCCGGTGATGTGGCGGTAAGACAACAAGCCCAAGGCTGGTTGCGGTGCAGACTAACCTTCAGGTTATGTCGTGATTACTCAATGCGCATCAGCGCGTGGTTGCCACTGCAAATATCTTGTTACATTCTATCCGTTGCCAAATAATTTCGTGTCCTATAGATTGACCGCGATTGAACTGGCATCACGTTCGGTCAGGGCCGTGACGGACGGTGACGACAACTGGTCGCTTCCGTTCCCAACATTAAATTCAAACTTGCAACGAGGATATCTCCCATGAAAAGAACCGCGATTATTTTGACTTCGCTGTTGGTCGCCGCGTGCGCTTCCACACCCAAGGCTGATGCACCGCAGGCGGCCAAAGAAACACCCAAGGCGGCTGCAACAACGGTGACCACGGCACCGGTTTCCACTGCGGAGACAGAAGCGAGCAGACTGGCTGCGGAACGACAGCAACTGCAAAAGCAGAGTGTGTATTTTGATTTCGATCAGTCATCCATCAAGCCCGAGTATCAAGGCGTGATACAGAAGCAGTCTGATTTCATCAAAGCACATCAGAACGATGTCGTCACGCTGGAAGGGAATGCGGATGAGCGCGGCAGCAACGAATACAACCTTGCGCTGGGCGACAAGCGTGCGCAGGCAGTGAAGAAGAATCTGGAAATATCTGGGGTAAGCGCAGCGCAACTGAAGACCGTCAGCTACGGAGAAGAGAAACCCCGACTGGTCTGCCACGAAGAGAAGTGCTGGAAAGAGAACCGCAGGGTAGATTTTTCCCATCAAGCAAACTGAGACTACAGGCCGGATGACACCCGGCCTTTTTTATCGGTGTGGTGCAATGTTTTCCGTCGTATTCGCGCACTATCTGTAGACTAGGAACCGAACTGACTGGTTCGCCCGGTTACCGCATCGTTTTCCCGGTATTCCGATACGGCCGCTCCGCTCCTGATCGTTGTTGAGTTGTCTCGTTGCCAGTCAGTAATGTTGTTAACTTATCGGGGAGCGCACTGATGAAAAACTTGATTATCGTCGCAGGTATTTCTCTCGTATTGGTCGCCGCCATCGGCGGATACTTCTACTGGCAGCATACCCAGACTAAGCC
>JABEVG010000100.1 GCA_013044075.1 Gallionella sp. | reverse complement strand
TAAAATATTACCCCCTGCGAAATTGAGCATACTCCTTCTCCGCCTACCTGCGCACGCGATTGCCGGGACGACATCGGCCTTGCTCGCCCAGCCTTGCGCCTACACGCTGCGTGTCAAGCGCGACCTCATCGAACGCGAGGGATATGCCGCGCTGGGCGAATTAGCCGCTCTGATCGGCCGCGCAAAAAATGTGGTGCTGCTGCTGGCCGCCGCCGATGTGAGCGTGTTGCGCATGGCGATCCCCCCGCTCTCGGCCGCCAAACTGCGCGCGGCGTTGCCGAACCTGGTCGAGGAAAAACTGCTGTGCGATGTCGCGGAATGCGCGGTGGTGTGTTCCGCCGACACGGCGGGGTCGCGCAATGTGGCGGTGGTGCAGCGCGAGCGGCTGACTTTGCTGCTGAATACCTTACGCGAATTGGGCGCGCAACGCATCAGCGCGCTGCCGGAACAGTTGTGCTTGGCCTATGAAGCGGGACGGGCCAGCGCCGCCATCAGCGAATATGAAACTGGCATCAGTTTGACCTTGCGGTTGTCCGAACACGACGGCATGGGGCTAGTGCTCAATTCCCCGGACGAACTCCCGCACATCTTGCGCTGCCTCGTTCCCGCAGCGCCCATCAGTCTGTATGTGCCGCCCGCCTCGCTGCATCGCTACCAAACCGCGCTGGCGCAAGATACCGGCATCCAGGTCGGCGCGGATAACGGTACGCGCTGGCAGATCCCAAAACCGACGCTGGATCTGGCTGCGGGATCTGGCGCACAGCATCAACCGCAATGGAACTGGCGACCCTGGCGATGGCCGCTGGTGCTGGGGGCATTACTGTTGCTCGTCCACACCAGCGCGTTGAATCTGGACTGGTGGCGCATGAACCGCGAAGCCTCCGGCTTGCGCGCCAACATGAAACAGATCTACTTGGCGGCTTACCCCAAAGAGTCCGTGGTGCTCGACCCGCTGTTGCAAATGCGCCAAAAAATTACTGCGGCAGAACACGATGCGGGATTCGCCTCCGCCGACGACTTCACCACGCTCACCACACAATTCCGGCAAGCCTGGGAAAGCGTGATACCCGCACCGGAACAGGCCATTGCCGGTATCGAATATCGCGAACGCGGCTTATCGGTGCAACTGAAATCTGCCGCCCCCACCGCCGCGATGAAATCGACTTTGGCAGAGCGCGGTTTATCGCTGGAACAGTCCCCGGACTCGGCGCTGACATGGCAGATCAGGACAATCAAATGAAACTCTGGCTGGCACATGCCCGACAATATTTCGCCGCGTTCTGGGCACTGCGCGATGCGCGCGAACGCAAACTGCTGCTGATCTCCGCCGCAGTCATCGCCGCCGCGCTATATTACCTGCTGCTCATCGCACCTCCGCTTTCGGGACGGGAACAGCTGACCAAGAACCTGCCTTCGTTGCGCGAGCAAGTCGCACAGATGCAAGCTTTGTCGGGCGAGGCTGCCGGCTTGGCGGACAAAACCGGGGCCAGTGTGGCGGCGATGACCAAAGAGACGTTGAACGCCACGCTGGCGGCTCACGGCCTGAAGGCGCAAAGCACCAGCGTGACGGGTGGAATCGCCCAGATACAACTGTCCGGCGTGTCGTTTGCCCGTACCCTGGACTGGTTGATAGAACTGCAAAAAACCGCGCGCGTCAGCGTGGGCGATGCCAAAATAACCCCCCTCACCCAACCCGATCAGATCGATGCGATCTTCACTCTGCATCAGTCCGGCCAACCATGATGCGCCGCGTTATCTTATGGTCGTTGGCGGGAATACTCAGCGCGGCAATGACCGCGCTGGCATTCTTTCCGGCGGTATGGCTGGCTCCCTTACTGGAAAAACAGACAGCGGGGCGACTGACATTAGGCGATGCGCAAGGCACGGTGTGGCGGGGCTCGGCATTCATCGGCAGCGCCCCCAACAGCAGCGAACCCATCACCCCGCTGTTGCCCGGACGCTTTTCCTGGCACATCTCGCCGCTGGTGTTGCTGGGCATGGTCGATGCCGTGCTGCAAAATCCCTCCGCGCTTTCAGACACCATTCATGTCACCGGCAACTGGCATGAATTGAAGATCAGCCCGGCCTCGATCTCCTTGCCTGCGGAACGCCTGGCCAGTCTGGGCGCGCCGCTCAACACCATACAACCGTCCGGGCAGATGCGCCTGAGTTGGCAGCCGCTGCAATTATCCCTGACAGGGGGACAGATTGCGGTAAAAGGGAGGATGGATTTGGCCATGCAGGACATCGCTTCCCGTTTATCACCCATTAAACCGCTGGGTGCTTATAATCTGGCCTTTGCCTGGCAGGGTAAACAAGCGGCAGTGACGCTCACCACCAATAAAGGGCCGATGCTGCTGGCGGGTTCGGGGACATTAAACAATGGCCGTTTAACGTTTTCCGGCACGGCGCGGGCCGAAGCGGGACAAGAAGACAGGCTGGCGAATTTGCTTAATTTGCTGGGACAACGCCGCAACGAAGGCGGAAAAGACATCATCGCGCTAGAATTCAAATGATAAAAAAACACATCAAACCCTCGCATCTTTTTCTAGCCCTGCTGCTCTGCGCCGGCGTCCAACCGGCCCGTGCCGAAGAGACTCCGGCCTCCGGCGTGAACCAGGTCGCCGTCGCCAATCAAGCCAACTTTAATTTCGTCAATGCCGATATTGAATCGGTGATCAAAGCCATCGGTGATTATTCCGGTGTCACTTTCATCATCGATCCGCGCGTCAAAGGCACGCTGAGCCTGGTCTCCGAAAAACCGCTGAGCAAAGCGCAAGCCTTGCAATTGTTGGCCTCCGTGTTACGCATGCAAGGCTATGCCGTGGTCAATGCCAACGGCTACAGCAAAGTCGTGCCGGAGGCCGATGCGAAACTGCAAGGCAGTGTGATCGCATCCGGCGGGTCGGGCGACCATCAAGTCGCCACGCAGATTTTTCACCTGAAACACGAAGCGGCGACCAATCTGGTGCCCGTGCTGCGCCCGCTCATCTCGCCCAACAATGTCATCAACGCCAATCCCGACAACAACACGCTGGTCATCACCGATTACACCGACAACCTGTTGCGCATGGGCAAAATCATCGCGGCGCTGG
>JABEVG010000099.1 GCA_013044075.1 Gallionella sp. | reverse complement strand
TGCCGTTCGTGCTGAGCCTGTCGAAGCACAAGAATCCATTCACATTTCGACAAGCTCAATGCGAACGGATTCTTGGATAAAGAGTGCCGGATCAATAATCACCCGGCTGGAATCGCTGCCACGCGATAAGCAGGCTGAGGTTTTTGACTTTATCGAATTCCTTGCCGCACGTTGCGCCGCGACAACTGGCAAATCGCTCACACACACCGAATGGACGGATGCCGAATTCTCGGAACTATCCATGCATCAAGCATTGCGCGACATGGAAGGCGAGACTGTCACTTACACACATGCCGACTTGCGGGAACAATGGCAATGAAACGCGCGGGACAAATCGTTCTCACGTCTTTCCCCCAACACTGATCTTTCCGCAACCAAACTGCGCCCCGTGCTCATGCTGCGGCAAGCTTCCCGTTTTGATGACTGGCTGGTGTGCATGGTGTCTTCACAGATGCATCAGACTGGAGCTGATCTCGATGAAATTATTTCCCCAACCGACAGCGATTTCCCCAACTCCGGACTGAAAGTAACCAGCGTGTTGCGGCTGTCGCGACTGGCCGTGCTGGAGGGTTCCCTACTGCTTGGCAGTATCGGTACGATTAGCGATGAGCGGCTGACGAAGATAAGGCTGCAACTCGCAAAATGGATCTCATCCGGGAATTGATAGGCCGCTATCCCACGGTGTTCTTATCCGGCATCCCCAAGGTGACGGCGGAACACTCCGCCTCTTGAGCACCGGAAGAAGCCTGGCCCCAATTCCGACGATAACGCGACATGCTTTGTTTTACCTCGATATAGGGTGGGCAAGTTTTTCTGCCCACCAATTTGCAACAACTACGTGTGCAGATGACGCTCACCCTGCCTTGCTCCAACCGATACCGATTTTGACTTCGGATTTCGCGTGATTTTGATGACGAAGCTCGCTTTGTCCGCGCATAAAAAAGGGACGTTAATTAACGTCCCTGGATACTGCCCTTACTGCTTGCTGCTTAACTGATGCGCATCGCCCTGGTTACGGGCGATGCGCATCAGAAAATCAAGGGGCAAGTACGATGTTGTATGGATTACCCCCTGTCGCGACTGTAGTCCCCGTTGCCGTCAATGTACCCGTCGCGCTGATGCTGTATTGCACAACAGTCTGGCTGCCTTGGTTCACAACATAGGCGTATTTACCCGTTGGATCGACCACTATATAGCAGGGCTTTGTTCCTGCTCCTGTCGAGACCGTTGAACCAAGAGTATTTGCCGTCAATGCGCCCGTCGCACCGACGGTATATTGCGAAATCATGTTGAGCCCAGCATCCGTAACAAATGCGTACTTCCCCGTTGAGTCGAAAGCCAATGAGGTGGGAATTGAGTTTGTTACCGGTGTCGTTGCAGCAGGAGAATTTGCAGTCAATGCGCCCGCGCTTATGGTGTACTGCGAAACAGAGCCGGGAGCCGCCGTATTGGTCGCATATGCGTATTTACCGGTCGGATCGACCGCCACGGACCCTGTGCCTGATCCTGCACCTACCACACCAATTGGATTCAATGCGCCCGTCGGACTGATGCTGTACGCCCAAACATTCAAATTTCCGGCAGACGGCACATATACATATTTACCTGACGGATCGACTGTCACAAAGTAAGGGTTGCTACCCGTCGTCATCGAGCCTATTAGCTTCAACAAGCCCGTCGGGCCAATACTGTACGCGGAAACACCGTTGGCACTCGTAGTACCGCTATTAGCAACATAAGCGTATTTACCAGTCGGGTCGACCGCCACCGAAATGGGTCCAGCCGCCCCCGTCGCTATCGGCGTCCCGTTAGGTGTCAATGCGCCTGTCGTCGCGTCTATGGTGTACTGCGAAACCGTGTTGTCCTTATAATTGGCAACATAGGCGTATTTGCCTGCCGGATCGACTGTCACCGATCTAGGGTTGGCACCTGCTGGTACCGCCGAAGCAGGAGCCATTGGAGTCAATGCGCCCGTCGTCGCGTCTCTGGTGTACTGCGAAACCGTGTTGTCATTAAAATTGGCAACATAGGCGGACTTGGCGGCTTGAGCGGTAGCCGAAAAACCCCCGCCACCACACCCGGCAATCAAACCAGCCACCAACAGTGACATTGCTACCGTGTATAAATTACCTTTCATTTTCATTCCCTAATAAAAATTTTTGCGCGACGACATCGCCTCGCAAGAAAACAATACTGCGATTGCCCCTGGCTAATTCACTACAATTTTGTCGAAGCGCGCGAAAGATACACACCTAGCCAAAATTCATCAATTCGGAAAAATGCCTATATATTTTTGGTGCATGTCGTGGTCTTGCATTACGGACTATTTCAGATACCTCTCACGTAACGCCATGCTCATTTCTCCCGCTTAAAAATTTCCTCCAACTTCGCATCCAGCGCATCCCTGAATCTTCGATACGCTTGATACGATGCAGTCGCATGAATATAGTTTTTCACGCCGTCTTTCCAGCCTATGAATTTTTCAAAACAGTAAGCGAACCAGCGTATGGTCATCAGCTTGTTTTTGGTGATGGCGAGCAGGCGCGCGGCTAAAAACGTTCCGGTGGCTTTGGCGAGAAGAAACACGAACAACCCGTCCAGCGGATGCCCGCGCGCGATCAACCACACCCCCACGAACTTGAACGGCAGCATCAGCAGAATAGGGATCAGGAACAGTGCCAGACAAATCGCCGGACTGCGCGCGGCGACGAACTCTTCCAGCTTGCGTATCAATTTGAATCGCTCGAAAAATCCCGACACGGTCTCAAACACCGACCAGAACGCCTCTTCGATGAGGATGACCACGAACATCACTAAGGTGAACAGGTATCTGAGCAAGACTTACTTCCTTTTCATGTGAACACGAATGATGATTAGTCCGTCATTCCCGCGCAGGCGGGAATCCAGTCGTTTTATAACGCTCTTGCACAGCGAGACAACTTCATGGTGTTGTCCGCTTCGCGTGCCATGTTGCTTACTGGATTCCCGCCTGCGCGGGAATGACGTGGATTTGTGCTCATCGAGTGTCTGGAAAAACAAACAAGTTCACGGCGCACGATTCTACCGTAGCCGACTTTCGCTGACTGAAGCAAAAAAATGACCGAGTGTATAATTCCGCGCCATTCCAACTGACTTATTAAAACATCATGACTCAGAAAATCTCCGCACCCGTCCTCGGCACGCCGCTCACTCCCAACGCCACGCGCGTGATGCTGCTGGGCAGCGGCGAGCTGGGCAAGGAAGTCATCATCGCGCTGCAACGTCTGGGCGTGGAGACCATCGCGGTGGACCGCTATCCGAATGCACCGGGGCATCAGGTAGCGCATCGCGCCCACGTCATCAACATGGCGGACGGTGCGCAACTGCGCGCGCTGATCGAGCTGGAAAAACCCGACCTGATCGTGCCCGAGATCGAAGCCATCGCCACCGACATGCTGGAGCAGATCGAGCTGGAAGGTCTGGCGCGGGTCATTCCGACCGCGCGCGCCACCCGTTTGACCATGCACCGCGAAGGCATACGCCGCCTGGCCGCCGAGACGCTGGGCTTGCCCACCTCGCCGTATCGTTTCGCCGACAGCCTGGAAGAGATGCGCGCCGCCATCGAACACATCGGCTATCCCTGCATCATCAAACCGGTCATGTCATCGTCTGGCAAAGGCCAATCCAAAGTCGATACGCCAGCCGACGTGGCAGCCGCGTGGGACTACGCCGCCAGCGGCAGCCGCGTGAACCAGGGGCGGGTGATCGTCGAAGGACTGATCCATTTTGATTATGAGATCACCCAACTCACTGTGCGCGCTTTGGGTGCAGATGGACAAATCGAGACGCATTTCTGCGAGCCTATCGGCCACCTGCAAGTACATGGCGACTACGTCGAGAGCTGGCAGCCACAAGCCATGCCGTCATTGGCGTTGCAGCGTTCGCGCGAGATCTCCAAAGCGGTCACCGACAACCTTGGCGGCTTGGGACTGTTCGGGGTCGAACTATTCGTGAAGGGTGACGAGGTGTGGTTCAGCGAAGTCAGCCCGCGCCCGCACGACACCGGCATGGTGACGATGTGCTCGCAAGTGCAAAGCGAGTTCGACATCCACGCCCGCGCCATTTTGGGATTGCCGGTGAACACCAGCCTGCGCGCACCGGGAGCGAGTGCGGTGATCTACGGTCAGCATGAGGCGGCGGGCATCGCGTTCAAAAATGTGGATGAAGCATTGCGTGTGCCGCACAGCGACATCCGCCTGTTCGGCAAGCCGGAATCCTTCGCGCGCCGCCGCATGGGTGTGGCACTCGCCACAGGAAAAGATACCGATGAAGCTCGTGAGCGCGCGAAGCTGGCGGCGAGCAAGGTTGTTCCCGTTAAACCTTAGTTTTCCAGCGTTGCTTTCACACTTGCCCGCTCGCGCATGCGTGCGAACCATGCGCCAAGATTGGGATGCGCGGCGCGCCAATCTCGCTCGGTCTGGCGCAGGTCGAGATAGACCAGCATGCTGGTCAATGCCAGATCGGCCAGCGTGATGGCATTTCCTTCGCACCACTGACGAGTACCAAGTTGCTCGGCGATATGAGAGAGCGCGCGGGTGATTGCATCGTTGTGGCGCGTGATCGTAGCTGCATCCTGGAAAGCTTTTTCGCGCAGCACCTCGATGCGCACCACCACCGCCGAATCCATGATGCCGTCCGCCAACGCCTCCCAACGCTTGACGCGCATCCGCGCCAGCGCGTCGGTGCGCGGGATCAGGATAGGCGTGTCGTTGAGCGTGTCGACATAGTCGGCGATGACCGTAGAATCGAACACGCAGGTCTCGTCGTCGAGGATCAGCGCGGGAATACGTCCCAGCGGATTGGCGCGCGCCACCTGGCTGCCCGGCTCGCGCGGTGCGTCAATGAGGTAGGTGTGCGGGATATTTTTTTCCAGCAGCACCAGGCGCGCTTTGCGCACATAAGGGCTGGTATTTGTACCGAGTAACTTCATGGTCTTCTCCTCTGGTCTTGATGTTTTGGCGGACGGCGATTGTTGAACAAGACGCGTTTTGGCACAAGCAGAATCCACGAAAAAAGGGGCATCCTCGCGGATGCCCTGAGCTGGAGAGAAGCCTGCAAGCGTAGGGCAGGAGCCCTGAAGGACTTGCAAAGAACACTTCGAGTCACATCATCTCAACCATCGGTTACAAAATGATGACGACCTTTCAAATCGAGCCTTTTCCGTAACCCAGCACCGCCATCACGATGCGGATGATTGCGTGACTGAGCTTGGCCAGCAGCCGCGACCTCCAACCCGTTTGCCGGCTATCGCCAGGCCGGATGCGCAGCCCGTCCCGATCTATCGCGTCCAGCAAACTACGGCGTAATTCGCCTGCAAAACGCTCGTCCTGCACGGCAAGATTCGCCTCGCGTGCCAACAACAGACTCAAGGGATCAATATTGGACGAACCTATTGTCGCCCAGCGTCCGTCCACCACGGCGACCTTGGCGTGCATGTAGCTGGCCTGGTACTCGTATATCTCAATGCCCGCCGCCAGGAGTTGCTCATACAGCGCGCGCGTGGCGTAGTGCTGCAAGCGATATTCCACCCTGCCCTGCAACAGCAGCACCACTCTCACCCCGCGCTGTGCTGCGTGCATCAGGGCGCGGCGGAAGATGCGGCCGGGCAAAAAATAGGCATTGGCCATAATGATCTCGTGCTGCGCGTGAGCCATCGCCGCATGGTAGGCGTGTTCGATGTCGCGCCGATGACGGAAATTATCGCGCAGCAATAGACTCAATTCAGGTGAACGGGACTCGCGCGACTTGAAGTAGCGGATCTTTTTGACGCGCCGCCGCAGCGTGGCCCAGGTCACCAGGTTCCACATGTGTTCCATCGCGGCGCGCACTTCGTCCGCCATGTCACCCTGCACGCGCACCGCATAATCGAGACGCGGCGCATCGTGATCGGCATCGGTCGGCACGTCGTCGAGTATGTTGATGCCGCCGACCAATGCCACGGCAGCATCGATCACCGCCATCTTGCGGTGCATTCGTCTGAGCCGCCGCATCCGGCTACGCTGGAGGGTGAACGGGGAGATGTCGCGCCTGAACCACAGCACTTGCACCCCGTCGGCGCGCAATTCATCCAGCCATTGCGCGGGCAACTCGGCCGCGCCGAAGCCATCCAGCAGCAGACACACTTCGACCCCGCGCGCCGCCGCGCGCCGCAAGGCATCCGCCACGGTCCGCCCGGCCTGGTCGGCCGCAAAGATATACGTTTCCAGATGGATCGAATGCCGCGCGGCATCGATGTCGGCACACAGTTGCGGAAAATATTCCGCACCGTTCTGCAACAGCGTGAGCTGGTTCCCCGCGACCTGGTGAGTCTGATTCATATCGCCTGGAGGTGTGCCGACAATGCCGCGTGATCGGAGATGCGCCGCCACAACCCGCCGGTATGCACGCGGCTGTGCAACACCGAGAAGCCGCGCACATAGACCCGATCCAGACGCAACATCGGCCAGGCTGCCGGAAAACTGCGCGCGATCTGCCCGCGATGTAATTGAAACGCATCATGCAGCCCCAGTTCCGCATCCAGGGTTTGACCCAAGCGATTGCGCCAATCGTTAAAATCACCGGCGATAATCAGCGGCGCATCAAGTGGAATGACATTGCGCACGTAGGCAATCAGTGCCCGTGTCTGCTCGCGTCGCCCCTTGGCAAACAGGCCAAAATGCACGCACAAGCAATGCACTGTCGCACCCGAGGTCACCGCGATTTCAGCATGCAACAGGCCACGGCTTTCAAAACGATGCGCGGAAATATCATTGTTCGAGGATTGCACGATCGGGAAGCGGCTCAGAATCGCATTGCCATGATGCCCGGCTGCATATACCGAATTTTTTCCGTAGGCGGAATGTAGCCAAACCTCCTCAGCCAGGAATTCATGCTGCGGCATGTCCGGGTAATTCCCGTGGTGCAGGCCGTGCAGCCTGTGCTCGCCCTGCACTTCTTGCAGGAACACGATGTCTGCATTCAATTCGCGCAATCGCTCGCGCAGCTCGTGCAAGACCACACGGCGATTAAATTGCGAAAGTCCTTTATGGATGTTGTACGTGGCGACATGTAAGGTTTGCATGAGGGTCATTCTACCGAATCCGCGAACAACACAGCATCGGCATTTTCACCGACGAGACCACCGCTGCCAGGCATTCCCGGTCGGTAGATATACAGAGGATGCGTGGGAATACCGCCACTTTTAAGTTTTAGTTATGCCCTATAATTCCCGCGCATCCGGATTCCATACACAAAAAAATAATGGATCAAAATCTACTCAAAATCTTAGGCGGCGACACCGAGCAGTATCCCCACGCATTGGAGCGCAACTATCCGCGCATCTTTGCCACGCTGATGTTGCTTTGGGGCACACCCGAAATCGATCCCTACTTCGTCAAATTGATGGTCAACGATCGCACCGACAGGGAAGGCTTCCCACCCGATGTGGCCAGCGAGATCGTGTACCTGAGCCTCGTCCACGCGGGTCAATATCACAAGGACAGCAAGGATGACGTGTGGAGTCCGGAAGCCAGGATGTTCACCAATTTCAATCCACTCGGCGCAGGAAAAAGTCCCATCAGCTGGCCGTCCATTCCGCGAGACGCTGCGCTGGCGATTCAATCGCTCGATGTACCCTGCAATCAGGTTGGGTTATTTCGCGCGGCTACGGCAGGCAACGTTGCCGCGATTCGCATGTTTCTGGAGGCCGGGGTTCATCTCGAGACGCGCAATGATGACGGATGGACGATACTCATGGCAACGATACACAAAGGACACGAAGAATTGGCGAGTCTGCTCATACAAAAAGGCGCGCAGGTCAACGTTAGCGAGAATGGCGGCAATACGCCATTGCACCTGGCCGCCTTTGACGGACGATTGTCCTGTTGCAAGCTATTGGTCAGCCATCAAGCCGAGATCGACGCGCGCAGCAACTTTGGCTGGACACCGCTGTATCAGTCGGTCGCGCGTCACCACCTGAACGTCGCCACCTACCTGATCGCTCACGGTGCCAAAATCAATGCTTCGGGACGGGACGGATTGACACCGTTACATAAAGCGGCAGCCACCGGTTCGTTGGCACTCATCGAATTACTCATGAGCCACGGTGCGGATACCGCGCTGACCAATCAACTCGGTGAAACCCCGCTCGCGCTCGCGCTCAAGAACCACCAGGAAGACGCGGTATCGTTGCTGAGAGGCGGCAGCTATTGATCCGGCACGCTTTGAACCTAATTGCCGTTCGTGCTGAGCCTGTCGAAGCACAAGAATCCATTCACATTTCGACAAGCTCAATGCGAACGGA
>JABEVG010000098.1 GCA_013044075.1 Gallionella sp. | reverse complement strand
TGGGGTGATACCGTTGATCACCGCCAGCGGTGCCGGCGCAGCATCGCGTTTTAACATGGGGCTGGTAATTGCCAGTGGCCTTGCCATCGGCACTCTGTTTACCCTGTTTGTGGTACCTGCGGTGTACATGCTGATTGCCCGCGATCATATCAAACAAGATTTGCCAGTAGAAACCCTACAGCTATCCTCAGAGTGATCGTCTAAATCACCATTTTGCCAAGCTGGATGAGCCAAGGCGGGGATTCAAGTCAGCCGCAACAGTCGTAATGTTCAGTAATGGTTTTAGCTAAAGACCATACAACAAGCGTTTCGCGAAGTCGGCGATCTGTCCGCCAATGCGCAAGCCCAACGGCAGCGGCTGAAACTGGTTGAAGCGCGCTATCGCGCCGGGGGTGTCGAATTATCTGGAAGTGCTGGACGCACAGGGCGATGCTTATACCGCCGCGCGGGACGCGTTGCAAGTGCGGCGCGCCTGGGTGAGTGCCGTCACCCAGTTATACAAAGCCCTGGCGGGCGAATCGACCGCTGCCTATAACTTGAAAGTCGCGACAATAAAATGATGACCGAGGCACAAATCCTGTCCACCAGTGAACATACCCGAGAACGGTTGATCACCGCCGCGCGCGAGGTGTTTTCACAGAACGGGTTTCAGGGTGCGACGGTGCGCGAAATCTGCCGCCGTGCCGAAGCGAACGTCGCGGCGGTGAATTATCATTTCGGCGGCAAAGACGGCCTGCTCGCCGAGGCCTTGAATTTCGCGCCGCTCAAGGCACTGCAACAGAAGAATGCACTGGCCGACCAGTGCCCCAGGATGCGTTTGCAATTGTTCATACACGATTTCATGCTGATGTTGCTGGATGAAAAGAAAGCCTCGCCGCAATGCCGCATCATGGCGCGAGAATTGGCCGATCCCACACCCGCATTGGACCAGATCGTGCGCGAAGCGATCGCTCCGCTGCATGAATTCCTGGGGCGGTTACTGCGCGAGATCGTAGGCGAGCAGATGAGTGAAGCCGAGCTGCGCCGCAGCGTGTACAGCATCTTCGGGCAATGCCTGTTTTACCGCCATTCCCATCCGGTGTTGCAGCGGCTGAATCCCAAGCTGCGCTACGACCACAAAGAGATCAACGCCATCGCCGCGCACATCGCCGCATTTTCGCTGGCCGGTATCGGGCAATCTGCCTAAGCAAGTGCAAGTGCTGATTAAAAAAGGGAGGCTACGCAGTAGCCTCCCTTTTTTGTTTTGCGCCCGATGCTGCAGCGGCTTAATCGTCCCAGTTCGGATAGTTGGGGATGTTCACGGTGTCGGAATCAAACACGCCCTGCGCTGCCTGGGTATGGCAGGCATTGCATTGACTGAGCGACTTCACATCCTTGTTGCCCTTGATCATCTTCTCGGGGATGTCCTGATGGACGCGGGAGATGTAACGCAACTCGGTGATGCGCAGCGGTGCCGGCCCCTTTTCCGTGGCGATCGCGATCTTGCGGGAGCGTTTGTACCATGAGGTCTCGGCTGCGTTGTTGACCGCATAGGTCAGGATCGCGGAGCGGGTCGCGGCATCGAGTTCCGCATTGACACCGAAGTGCTTCTTCAACGCGTCGGCGGTCAGCAACTGCTCCCACGATTTTGCCGGCAACAAGCCGGGCTGGTAGGCAAAGTGGCATTCGCCGCATTCCTTCGCGTACTGTTTATCCGTGACGGGCTTGACGCCTTTCATGCGGTTAAAACTCAACAGCCATTCGCCCATCGAATCTTCGGCATATGCGGCGGAAGCAAACAACATGGCACCGATTACCAATGCAACGATTTTAAATTTATTCAACATTCTGTCGCTCCTTACCAAGTCAATTTAACTGCAACTGCCATCAGCACACCACCCAGTTCGGCCATGCCCGCATGACTGGTCGGAACGGATGAATTCGCCGATTTGTTGACCGCATACATCATCAGCAACGCACCCGCACCACCCAGCATGGCGTGCATGTTGTCGGGGTCGGTGAAGCCGTCTTCCAGATGAAAATCGTTCCAGTGGGTGATCAGACCGGAAGTCACGGTAGCGGCGGCCATCGCGGCAGCCGCTTCGCCCAGCTTGGCGTGCGTGCCGTTGGTTTGACGCGGTTGTTGCTGTGTCGGTGGCGGGCAGTTGCCTTCGCAACCGCTGCCGGGCGCGGTCAGGGCAGTCAAGCCGACCAACGCGATCGTGGTCAAGCCAAGATATTGGTGCAGTTTGTCAGCCGAAAACATGGGCGGTTCGAATGCTGTCGACGGCGACGAACTGGTGACGCTTGCAGGCAGATTGGCACTGGCTGGGTCGTTCGAGGCTAACTTGAAAGAGTGCGCTGCCTTGCTTTCGGCGGGCAGACTCAGGTTCAATGCCGTGTCTTCGGCATGCGCCATTCCCGACGCGGCCAGTATGCACAGGCCGACCAGAGACTTCTTCAATTTGGTGCTGCTTTTCATTTTCATACTTTCACTCCTCAGGTTGATTAACTACAAGCTTGCTAAAAAATCCAGTCCGTTACCGCGCTAATGCAAATACCAGTATGCGAACACTGCCACAGCCACCAGCATGATGAGGGCGATGGCAGGATAGGCCGACTCGATGGCGTGATCGGGATGGGCTGATTTATGACCGTGCAGCATGGCGGGCACCAGCTTCTCCTTGTGCAACACGCTGCTGACCAGCACACCTGCCAGATGCATGCCGATCACCACCAGCATGGCATTGGTGGCGTAGCCGTGCAGGGTGACCACCACATCGCTCACATCGTCCTGTAACAGCATAATCCCGGTGATGCTCAAGACGAGACCCAGACCGAGCAACAGCCAGATCGCGATGCTGCCCAGCGGGTTGTGGCCGACAAATTGTGCAGCCTGTCCGCGCAACAAAGCGCGCAGGTAGGTGATGACTTCTCCCGGTTTGAACAAGAACGAACTAAATCTTGCGTGGCGTGTGCCGACAAACCCCCACAACACCCTGAACACGATCAAACCGAACAAAATAAAGCCGCAGAGGATGTGAATATCGCGGTGCTTTTCCGACTCGGCAGTGAGATACGCACCCAGAAAGGACAGGGCTTGCAGCCAATGGAAGGTGCGCGTGGGTGCGTCCCAAACTAAGACTTTATGCGACATGGTCAGGTCTTTCTAGTGAACGATTTTCAAGCAGCGAGTCTGCTGTTATTACGCAGCCAAAGACTCGGCTGATGAGAGTTGAATGATGTCGGTTATTTGCTGCCAACGCCCATCAGGTAAGTCATGACATCCCCCTTTTCCTGTGCGGTGCATTCGCGTTCCAGCACGTCTTTGCAGTTGCGCTTGAACCATTTTTCCACTTTTGCAGGATCGGTGAAACGCTCGGGGTTGGCGGCGGGAGCGATGGGCTTGATGATCTTTTCGGTTTTGGCGTGCTTGCCCTGCGCGGCGGGATTATCGGTGTGGCAAGAAGAGCAGCTCCATTCGCCGCCATGTTTGACCTTAAAGAAATTCTCACCGCGTGCAGCGGAAAACCCCTGAAAACCGAGTTCGCCGGCCGCGCTGCTTTTGATGGAGGCGAGTATTTCTGCGGGTGTCTCGGCGTGAGCCGAGGGTGTGGCGAATAAAGTGGTGACGACCAGGCCTAACGATAACAGTGCGCGTGACATCTATAGTTTCCTTGTGAAGGTTTGGTGAAAGGTTAAGGAGCGTGGTTGATTCCGGGATTCGAAAAAAGTTCCACGCGATAGCGTAGCCGTTTATCAGACGATGAGTGGTTGGGGTTTTGTAACGATATGTAAAGCGGATGGCATCCGGCCCGGATTGTGAATTTGGCCAAGCGTGATGGTTCTACTGCGATCAGCAATCGTTATCAGGCGATGCGTATCTAAGCAGCCGACCAGTGCACCAACCCGCTGTAATACGTGCCCAGCACCACCAGTCCAAAGGCGATGCGATACCAGGCAAACACGGTGAAATCGTGGCTGCTGATGTAGCGCAGCAACCAGCGCACACACAAAAATGCCGAGATGAACGAGGCGATGAAACCGACCGCCCACATGCCCAGGTCGTGGCTGGAGAGCAGGGCCCGTTCTTTGTACACCTCATACAGGGTCGCGGCGATTAGCGTGGGCATGGCGAGGAAGAAAGTGAACTCTGTCGCTGCGCGGCGCGACAAGCCGAAGAACAGGCCGCCGATGATGGTCGCGCCGGAGCGCGAGGTACCGGGTATCAGTGCCAGTGCCTGCGCAAAGCCGACCTTCAGCGCGTCCTTCCAGTTCAGCTCGTCCACCGATTCCACGGTGACGGTGTGTTTGCGCTTCTCCGCCCACAGGATGAACAGCGCGCCGATGATGGAGGTCGCGCCGACCGTGATCGGATTGAACAATGCCGCTTTGATGTATTTGCCGAGAGCCAGACCGATGATGGCCAGCGGCATAAAGGCGATCATAATGTTGAGTGCGAAGCGTTGCGCCACGGCTTCCTGTCGCAGCAAGCCGCCCGTGACAGTGGCAAGTTTGGCGCGGTATTCCCACATCACGGCCAGAATGGCCGCCGACTGGATGACGATCTCGAACAGTTTTCCGCGTTCGTCGTTGAAGTCGAGCAGGCTGCCGACCACGATCAGATGCCCGGTGGAAGAGATTGGCAGAAATTCGGTCAGTCCTTCGACGATGCCGAGGATGGCGGCTTTCAATAACAGGATGATGTCCATGGTCTATGTCTGTGTGTGTGTAATGTAGTCGTTAGAATTTCCTGCCAGCAGCGCGGCGACGCGCTGATTGATACGAACGCGCTCGTCATCGTTGATGGTCGGCCAACGGGTGATTTCATCAAAGGTGCGCAGACAACTGCGACACACCTCATCGCCCAGCACCGTGGTGCAATGTCCGATGCACGGGCTGGCTGCGGTCACGACGGGTAAAGCGTCATCAAGCATGGGCGATCAGGATTTGCTGTAAAGCTGACTGCCTTTTCTGACGAATTCGACTGCCTTCAATTCCATCCCCTTGTTCAGCGCGTCCGCCTCATTGATGCCTTCTTTGGCGGCGAAATCGCGCACGTCTTGTGATATTTTCATCGAGCAGAAATGCGGGCCGCACATGGAACAGAAATGCGCGACCTTGGCCGACTCTTTTGGCAGCGTTTCGTCATGGAATTCGCGGGCGCGATCCGGATCGAGTCCGAGGTTGAACTGGTCGTCCCAGCGGAATTCGAAGCGTGCTTTGGACAGCGCGTTGTCGCGCACTTGCGCACCGGGATGCCCCTTGGCGAGGTCGGCGGCATGGGCGGCAATCTTGTAGGTGATGATGCCTTCTTTCACGTCCGCCTTGTTGGGCAAACCCAGATGTTCTTTCGGTGTGACATAACACAGCATGGCGGTACCGAACCAGCCTATCATTGCCGCGCCGATGGCCGAGGTGATGTGGTCGTAGCCCGGCGCGATGTCCATGGTCAGTGGGCCCAGCGTGTAGAACGGGGCTTCGTGACACCACTTGAGTTGCAAGTCCATGTTCTCCTTGATCAGGTGCATGGGCACGTGGCCGGGCCCTTCTATCATCACCTGCACATCGTGCTTCCAGGCGACTTGCGTCAGTTCGCCCAGCGTC
>JABEVG010000013.1 GCA_013044075.1 Gallionella sp. | reverse complement strand
GCGCATACGACATCGCGGCCAACGGGGGATGGATCAATCTTGGCATCAACCACGACACCGCCGCATTCGCCATGGAGAGAATCCGTCGCGGGTGGCATGAGATGGGCAAGGTTCCCTACCCTGCGGCGCGCGAATTGCTGATCACCGCCGATTGCGGCGGCAGCAATGGCGCACGCATGCGTTTATGGAAACGCGAGTTGCAAACCTTGGCCGACGAACTCGGCATCGCGATCACCGTTTGTCATTTGCCACCGGGTTCCAGCAGTAGAGTCGACGATTGGCGCGGTGGCTTTAGTCGTCCGGTGGTGGTCACCCGACGGTCCGAAGCCCATCGGGTGCATTTTTGATTCTCCACGGATGGTGTTAAACCAAGAACGAACGGGAACGGGCAGCGCTGCATGACATCCTTGCTGGGGAACGGTCTGATCTCATGCGTGCTGATGTGCGCGTGTCTGGGAACGGCCATCGCCGCTCCGGGCAATTCGCCGGGAGGCGTTTCGCCCGGGTCGCAGGGAAACCAGCCGTCGGTCGATGCTTCGACGATGTTTGAACGAGGCATGACCTATTACGATGGCAAGGCTGTGGTGCAGAGTTATGCGCATGCCTTGCCCCTGATCTCCCGTGCAGCACACCTGGGTTACGCGAAGGCGCAAACGCAATTGGGCACGATGTATCAAGAAGGCTACGGCGTCCCAATCAATGATAAAGCGGCGATGCACTGGTTCATGGCGGCAGCACATCAGGGCAATTCGACCGGGATCAACAATCTTGGCAATCTCTATTTGCACGGCCGCGGCGTAGAGCGCGATTATGCGAAGGCGCGCGCTCTATTCCGCCAAGCGGCAACCATGGGCAATCCAACTGCGCAGGCAAATCTGGGCTGGCTGTATTTCAACGGTGTAGGTGTAACACGGAATTGCGCCAAAGCGGTCGCGCTCTATCGGCAAGCGAGCGCTCAAAATGACCCGTCCGGGGAATCAAATCTTGCGGCCGCGCATTTCTTCGGCTGCGGCGCCTCACAGAGCGATACAGATGCGCTGAAATGGGCGTTAATCGCGCAGCGTTCGGCCATCGCCCAACCAGACCAGATCACAAATGCCGCACTAAAACAGATTCAAAATAATATCGCAAATCTGCGCACCAGAATGACCAAGCAGGAAATCAACGCCGCAAAAACCGAATATCTGCACTGGAATCCGTCGGGCTGAGCAATAAAAATATTGGAAAAATTAATATAACTGTTGGATTAATAGAGATATCCGATGCCCATCGGGTTGACGCAGGCACCCACCAGTACCGCAAAGCTGCTGAGGGCGCGCATCCTGTTGAAAGCGGACGCTTGAACCGCGTTCTGCGCGGTTGGCCCAGCGTACTTCTTCCACAGCGCCCTTGCCTCTGCATAAGAGGCCGTCGATCGGCATGCCAATGATCGGACGCGGTATTTCCTCCTCCTACAACGACACAAAGTCCAAGTGTTTGGGACGGGGCCGGTTCTCTTGGTGGATGTCTAGGGAAACTCTGAAAAAGTCCTTTACGATACGCTTTCGGTATGATTCACTGGGTTTGACAGAGAGGATGACCCTGGATGCAGCGCAGTTTTGCTGAGTATGACGGTTTCCGCAAACAGCGGAAGATCACCCGGCGGGACGTGTTTCTGGCGGAGATGGAGCGCGTGGTGCCGTGGCGGCGGCTGGAGGCACTGATCGAACCGCACTATCCGCTCGCCGGGCGAGGGCGCAAGCCCTATCGGTTGAGCACGATGCTGCGGATCCACTTGCTGCAGCATTGGTATGGCTATTCAGACCCCGGAATGGAGGAAGCGCTGCACGATATCCCCGCGCTGCGCCGCTTTGCGGGACTGGACGCGGGCGAGAGTCGCATGCCCGACGAGACGACGATCCTGAACTTCCGCCATTTGCTGGAGGCGCACCAACTGGCGGAAAGTCTGTTCCAGGAGGTTGTCTCGCTATTGACGGACCAAGGCCTGATCCTGCGCGAAGGCACCATTGTGGACGCAACCCTGATTGCCGCCCCGCCCTCGACGAAGAACCAAGCCCGCCAACGCGACCCGGAGATGACGTCGAGCAAGAAGGGCAACCAGTGGCATTTCGGCATGAAAGCGCATATCGGCGTCGATACGGCGCACGGCCTGGTGCATGCGCTGGAGGTCACGACCGGTAAGGTGTCCGACTACAGCATGGCGGAGACATTGCTGCACGGTGACGAGCAGACGGCACACGGTGACCGTGGCTACGCCGACAAAACCCGCGAGCCCGACCGTGTGCGCGCAGAGGACGAGGCTGGCCCGCGCTGGTTTGTGCCGTTCAAGCGCACGAAAGGCTGCGACACGACGCCTGAGCAGAAGCGGCTGAACCGGCTGATGGCAGCGCTGCGTTCGGCGGTCGAGCATCCGTTCCGGGTTCTCAAGCGCCAGTTCGGCCATACGAAGGTGCGGTATCGCGGGTTGTTCAAGAATGAGCAGCACCTATTCAGCCAGTTTGCGCTGGTGAACCTCTACATCGCACGGCGGGTGATCACACCGGCGGGTTGAGGGTCGGGGGCGAGTCTGTCCAGCGCCCGGAAAAAAGGCTCTGGAAGCCGCCCAAAAGTCCAAAATCGCTACGAATTTGCGCCGTCGGGTGGCCCAACACAGCCGTTGCCGGTCGATCACTGTTTGCACAACAGACACGATAGTGAAAAACTCGGCTGCTCAGAGGTTCCCTAGGGGGAATTGGGCGTGCTGGGCCTTCGACGCGAGCGCGCACAGTCGTCGCCATGGGCCTTGAGATGAAGGCCGTCGGGAAGTCGGATGGGGGAAATCCGCACTTCCGGTTTGATGGGCGGGGACGGGAAACCGCCCCTCGCCACTGTGGCCCGTCCGCGACTTTACAAATCAAGGGCAGCAAGCGCAATGTCATTGTCGGACACAGACGGTCGCGCGCCCAAGCTACATGGCTGTGACAATGGATTCTGGCCCACTTGTGCTGATGAATATTGGCCCACCTCCGGGGGTTGGACAGGCAGTGCCGCCCCGCGGGGCGGCACTGCCTGTCAGCGGTTGTTTTTCTCCTTCCTGTTCATGATTTGCTGGCCGTCCGTTGCGCCGTGGTGCGACGGAAGCGGTAGGAGTCCGTGCCGGTTGTGATGATGTGGGCACGGTCGGTCAGGCGGTCGATCAGCGCCTTGCACAGGCGCGGATTGGGGATGACCTGCGACCATTCGGAGAACGGCAGGTTGGTGGTGACGATCACCGCCGCCTTCTCCGCCCGGTCGGCGATGACCTGGAACATCAACTCGCACGCGGTC
>JABEVG010000097.1 GCA_013044075.1 Gallionella sp. | reverse complement strand
GCGGCATATCCCCAACAACATCCTGCGCGAGCTGCACGGTTTCATCCACATGCACGAGGACACGCCGGAATTCGTGGCGCGCCATATCATCCGCGAGGCTAAGTCTTATCTGGACGCGTTGGCACCGCCGTTCTTCCGCGCGCTGCTGCATTACGCCCAGGACGGTTCGTACTCGTGGCATTGCCCGGGACACTCGGGCGGGGTGGCGTTTTTGAAGTCGCCGGTGGGGCAGATGTTCCACCAGTTCTTCGGCGAGAACATGTTGCGCGCCGACGTGTGCAACGCGGTGGAAGAGCTGGGTCAGTTGCTCGATCACACCGGCCCGGTGGCGGCTTCCGAGCGCAACGCGGCGCGTATCTTCAATTCCGATCATCTGTTCTTCGTTACCAACGGCACGTCCACGTCCAACAAGATCGTGTGGCACTCGACGGTGGCACCCGACGACATCGTGGTGGTGGATCGCAACTGCCATAAGTCGATCCTGCATTCCATCATGATGACCGGCGCGGTGCCGGTGTTCCTCACGCCGACGCGCAATCATTACGGCATCATCGGGCCTATCCCCAAATCCGAGTTCGATATGCAGAGCATCCAGCGCAAGATCGACGCGAACCCGTTCATCAAGGACAAGACCAAGAAGCCGCGTATCCTGACCATCACGCAAAGTACTTACGACGGCGTGGTGTACAACGTGGAGATGCTCAAAGAAATGCTGGATGGCAAGATCGACACGCTGCATTTCGACGAGGCTTGGTTGCCGCACGCGGCCTTCCACGATTTCTACAAAGACATGCACGCCATCGGCAAAGACCGTCCGCGCGCCAAACAGTCGATGATCTTCGCCACGCAATCCACGCACAAACTATTGGCGGGCTTGTCGCAGGCCTCGCAGATTCTGGTGCGCGAACCCGAGTCGAAAAAGCTCAACAAGCACATCTTCAACGAGGCGTATCTGATGCACACATCGACCAGTCCGCAGTACGCGATCATCGCCTCGTGTGATGTGGCGGCGGCGATGATGGAAGCACCGGGCGGCACGGCATTGGTGGAAGAGTCCATCGCCGAGGCACTGGATTTCCGCCGCGCCATGCACAAGGTGGACGACGAATACGAAAGCGACTGGTGGTTCAAAGTGTGGGGTCCCGGCAGCATCGCGGAAGAAGGCATCGGCACACGCGACGACTGGGTGCTGCATGCGGACGACAAGTGGCACGGCTTCGGCAATCTGGCCGAAGGTTTCAACATGCTCGACCCGATCAAGGCCACCATCATCACGCCCGGACTGGACGTGGACGGCGGTTTCTCCGAGAGTGGCATCCCGGCCGCGATGGTCACCAAATACCTGGCCGAGCACGGTGTGATCGTGGAGAAATGCGGCTTGTATTCCTTCTTCATCATGTTCACCATCGGCATCACCAAGGGACGCTGGAACACGCTGCTCACCGCGCTCCAGCAGTTCAAGGACGACTACGACAAGAACCAGCCGATGTGGCGCATCCTGCCGGAATTTGCGGCGGCGCATCCGCGTTACGAGCGGGTCGGCTTGCGCGATCTGTGCCAGCAGATCCACGAGGCCTATACCTTGCACAACGTGGCGCGCATGACCACCGAGATGTATCTGTCGGACATGCAGCCGGCGATGAAGCCGTCCGACGCGTTCGCCAAGATGGCGCACGACGAGATCGACCGCGTCGAGATCGACCAGCTCGAAGGCCGCATCACCGCCGTGTTGTTGACCCCCTATCCGCCCGGCATCCCGCTGCTCATCCCCGGCGAGATATTCAACAAGACCATCGTCGATTACGTGAAGTTCGCGCGCGACTTCAACCAGAAGTTCCCGGGCTTCGAGACCGATGTGCATGGTCTGGTCGCCGAGGTCATCGACGGACAAAAACGTTATTTTGTGGATTGCGTGCGCTGACGTTACGGCGGGGTTTTGCAAGGAAAGCGGGCGGATATTCCGCCCGCTTTTGCGTGAAAAACTTCTATGGTGTGTTTCGCCGGTATTCGACGAAGTGATAGTGCAGGGTTTGCGGGGTTGCTTGCTGATGGATCTCGCGTGACACTTCGCGCCAGTCGGACGGATTCAATTCCGGAAAATGCGCATTGCCTTCTACTTCCTGCTGTATCTCGGTGATGAACAGCGTGTCCACCACAGGCAGAGCCTGGGCGTAAAGTTCTGCCCCACCCACGATGAAAACCCTGTCGTCTCCAGCGCAAGCGGCGATCGCCTGCTCCAGCGAGTGCGTGATGAGACAGCCCGCGATGGCCAAGTCCGTATTGCGGGTCACGACCACCGTGGTGCGTCCCGGCAGCGGCTTGCCGATGGAGTCGAAGGTCTTGCGGCCCATGATCATGTGATGCCCCATGGTGAGCCGTTTGAAGTGCTGCAAATCGGCAGGTATGCGCCAAGGCAGGGTGTTGTTTATACCTATGGTGCGGTTCTGCGCCATGGCGACGATGATTGAAAGACGGGATTCGGGATTCAGGATTCGGGATTCAGGGGCGGTAACTGAGAGGGACATAGTCATTCCTTTGGTGCTGCCAGAGATTTCTTGAGACCGTTCAGCATATTCCCAATCTCGGTTGTTTTATCCAGTAACGAGGATGTCTTCTCAGCGTTGATTAAGTTCAGTCTTAAGGCGATTTGTATCTGTGTTTCAAGTTCCATCAATGAACCGTAGGCGATTGAGATATGGTTAAGATACGCGCCTGTTGTTTTGCGTCCATGCCCTTCGGCAATATTGGACGGAATGGAAACTGCGGCACGCCTAGATTGGGAAGCGAGTTCGAAACGCTCTTCATTTGGAAAGCTGGCCGTCACTTGGTATATGTCCGTTACCAAATCCATCGCTTTTTGCCAAACGACCAATTCACTGTAATTCATCGCGCTCCCCCTGAATCCTGAATCCTGAATCCTAGACCGCCACCGGTGCTTTGATGGCCGGATGTGGATCATAGCCTTCCAGGGTGAAGTCCTCGAACTTGAATCCCAGAATATCCCGCACTGCCGGATTGATTTTCATGGTGGGCAGCGCGCGCGGTTCGCGGGAAAGTTGCAGCGCGGTCTGTTCCATGTGGTTGGCATACAGATGCGCGTCACCCAGGGTGTGCACGAAGTCGCCGGGGTGCAAGCCGCACACTTGCGCCATCATCAGGGTGAGCAATGCGTAGCTGGCGATGTTGAACGGCACGCCGAGAAAGATATCGGCACTGCGCTGGTACAGCTGACACGATAACCTGCCGTCAGCGACGTAGAACTGGAAGAAAGCATGGCAGGGTGCGAGAGCCATCTGGTCCAGTTCGCCGACGTTCCATGCCGAAACGATGATGCGCCGCGAATCGGGATTGTGCTTGAGCTGATCGACCGCGATCTTGATCTGGTCGATCACGCGTCCATCCGGCGTTGTCCAGGAACGCCATTGCTTGCCGTACACCGGGCCGAGGTTGCCATGCTCATCCGCCCACTCATCCCAGATCGACACGCCGTTCTCCTTGAGATAACGGATGTTGGTGTCGCCCTGCAAGAACCACAGCAGTTCGTGGATGATGGATTTCAGATGGCATTTTTTGGTGGTGACCAGGGGGAAGCCTTGCGCCAAGTTGAAGCGCATCTGATGCCCGAACACGCTGACCGTACCCGTTCCGGTGCGGTCTGATTTTGGTGTGCCGTGATCGAGCACGTGCTGCATTAAATCTAGATATTGGCGCATGTGTAGCCCGTATAATCGCGGGGTTGAATGACTTTTCGAGGACGCAATGCTAGCACAACTGACCCTGATTTCCGCTCTGCCCAAGAGCCTGACCAACACACATTTGCTGGTGCTGTTGCCCAAATCCAAAACCTTGCCAAAAGACCTGCCGCATGGCGAGTTACTCGCTGCGGTATTGAAGCGGCGCGACATGAAAGCCGATGAGTTGGCGAAGAGCTTTGTCGCCGCGAATGCCGCGAACGGCGCGCTGGTGGTCTGGGCGATGCTGGATTTCGAGAAAGACACTTTCGCTTTGCAAACGCACATCCGTAAAGCTCTACAAACCTTGCTGGACGAGCATCCCAAGGCGGTGGGCATCGCGGTTGTCGGTGCTGCCGCACAGCGTCAGCGCGCTGCTGAATTGGCGGTATATGGCGCGTGGGTGAATGGCGCGCTGTTACCGGTGAGCAAGAAAAAAGACGAACGCAAGCCGCTGCAAAAGATCGAGTTGTTCGGCTGTGATGACAAGCAGGTTTTCGCAGCACTCGGTGCACGGGCGACGGGCAATCTGCTGTGTCGCGAGCTGACGGTGTTGCCACCCAACGAATTGACCCCCGCTCATTACCGCAAACGTATCAAGAAACTCGCGCAAGA
Source organism: Gallionella sp. (assembly GCA_013044075.1). Lineage (GTDB taxonomy): Bacteria > Pseudomonadota > Gammaproteobacteria > Burkholderiales > Gallionellaceae > Gallionella. Next base: position 9,432 of record JABEVG010000097.1, on the reverse strand, counting down.
ACACGCATGGAAGCTGGAAGAGTTCGATACCCAGGCCTTGCGCAAGATGGGCGCGGGCGCGTTCGTCGCGGTGGCACAAGGCAGCCATGACGACGATGCCGCCATCGTGCATCTTTCCTACAATCCGGCCAAAGCCAAACGCACGGTGGCACTGGTGGGCAAGGGCATCTGCTTCGATACCGGCGGACACAATCTCAAGCCCGCGCGTTACATGCACAACATGCACGAGGACATGAACGGCTCGGCGGTCGCGCTCGGTATCCTGCTTGCCGCGACACAGCAGAAATTGCCGGTGAACATCGATTGCTGGCTGGCCATCGCGCAGAACCATATCGGCCCGAAAGCCTATAAGCAGAACGATATTGTGACCGCGCTCAATGGCACGACCATAGAGATCATGCACACCGACGCCGAAGGTCGCATGGTGCTGGCCGACACGCTCACCCTCGCGTCACGCGCCAAGCCCGATCTGATGATCGATTTCGCCACGCTCACCGGCAGCATGGCGATGGCACTGGGCGCGCGCTACAGCGGCGTGCTGGGCAACCGCGATGAGCTGGTGCAGCGCGCGGTGAGTGTGGGCAGGCAAAGCGGCGAACGCCTGTGCGCCTTCCCGCTGGATGAGGATTACGAAGCCGCGCTGGATTCCAAAGTCGCCGACATCAAACAGTGCACACTCGACGGCGAAGCCGACCACATCCTCGCCACGCGCTTCCTCAAACGCTTCGTGGAGCACGATGTGCCGTGGCTGCACATCGACTTGTCGGCCAGTCGTTGCGAAGGCGGCCTGGGAGGAATAGCGAGCGACGTGACAGGCTTCGGTGTGGCGTGGGGATTGGGGATGCTGGTATAGGATTCAGGAGTCAGGATTCAGGAAAACCGATGCACGGCCTGTAACTGAATCCTGTATCCCGCATCCTGACTTTCGGCAATAAAAAAGCCCGGCACTTGCGTGCCGGGCTTTTTAACAACTCAAGTTGCGATTAGGCGGCTTGGATGTTTGATGCTTGCTTGCCTTTAGGACCCTGAGTCACTTCAAAGCTGACTTTTTGACCTTCTTGCAACGATTTGAAACCGTTCATGTTGATCGCTGAGAAGTGCGCGAACAAATCTTCGCTACCATCATCAGGCGTTACAAAACCGAAACCTTTTGCGTCATTGAACCACTTTACGATGCCTGTTGCCATGTCATTACTTCCTTATGAAAAAACGGGAAACATTCCCGCAAAACTATTTGAATCGAAAGATCGCACATGGAAACAACTGCACTGCAAACGCTTTGAATCAAATAACTGCGTGCTTTGTACGCGAATAGTCGGCTCGCGTCAAAGCAATTCGGAAATTATTTTTAGATAAGCTGTGCCGCATATTCGGCAATGTGCCTGTAAGCCAATAGCCACAAGGGTTTAGCGTGTGACGAAGGCAACCACCCAATAGCGCGCGAATTTGCCGATCATCATGAACAACGCGGCCTGCCAGGGGGTGAGCCGTAACCAGCCTGCGGCGAGGCATAGCGCGTCGCCCAGCAACGGAGTCCAGGCCAGCAGCAAAACCGGTGTGCCATAACGACGTACCTTCGATACGGCACTGGCGAATTTAGCCGTTTGTGGCGGAAGGCGCGATGCGGCCACTCCCGCACCAGAGGGCTCCGCCCCACCGCGTCGATACCACACTTTATCCAGATGTTTGAGTTGCTGCGTCTGGGGGAGCAGCCAGCCCATGCCGAAGGTGATCATGCCGCCTATCGTATTGCCCAGCGTGGCGACGAGCAGTGCCAGCCACAGGGTGTCGGGATAGGCCTTGACTACCGCGAACAGCACGGCTTCCGAGCCGCCCGGCAACAGAGTTGCGGCGAGCAGGCTGCTGGTGAATAGAGAAAGTAGGCTGGCGGTTTCGTTCATCCGACTTGCGAGAGGATTAGAACTTGATCGCGGAGAAGACTTTCTTCACCAGATTGCCGGTGGCTTCGAGCGGGTTGGCGCGCAGGGCTTTTTCCTGTTCCGCCATCATCACGAACAAACCGTCGAGTGCTTTTTGTGTGACGTAGTTTTCCAGGTTGGCATCTTTCGCGTCGACCAGTCCCAGTTGCACGCCTTTACCCGCGAACTGATCGTACTTTTGCGCGAGCTGTACTTTCTGCATCGCGTTCACCACGATGGGCTGGAACTTGCCGCTCAGAGCCGTTCCGGTGTTCTTGCGGAAGTATTGGGTGGCGGCATCGTCGCTGCCCAGCAAAATGTTCTTCGCATCGGTCACGCTCATGTTCTTCACCGCCGTTACCAGCAAGGCTTTGGCTTCAGGCACGGCGGCTTCGGCGGCGCGGTTCATCGAGGTGATCAGTTCGTCGGCATATTTCCCCATGCCCAGCTTGCGCAGCCCATTGTCCAGCTTTTGCAAATTCTCCGGCAGCGGGATGCGCACTTTGGGATTGCCCAAGTAGCCGTCTGTTTTTGACAAACTGGCGACCGCCGTGTCGATGCCCTGACCCAGAGCCTGCTTCAGACTGCCGACCTGATCCTGGTTGCTGATATTCGCCAGCCCGTTGCCCGAGGGTCGTGCAATGGGTGCTGCTTGGGATGGTGCCTCAGGTGCAGCCGCTTGTTGTTGCGGTATGGCCTCATTGAGCTTGCCCTTGAGGTCGTCCAGATTGAATGCGCTGGCAGATGAGGCACACAGGATGGCGAGTAAGGCGATGGATTTTTTCAGCATGATTTTCCTCGTGTTTTGAATACAACTGTGCAAGCGTCCAAGAGCCGCGTCATTCCCGCCTGCGCGGGATAACCAGCCACTTGCCAGCTTGCTGGCTTAGTGGAATGGCCAGCTGTTCTATCAATGACGGTTGGGATTATTTTTTCTTGGGCGGCATCAAGTCGGTGATCGTGCCTTCCGCCATCTCGGCGGCGAAGCATAAGGTCTCCGACAAGGTCGGATGAGGATGGATGGTCAGTCCGAGGTCTTCCATGTCCGCACCCATCTCCAGTGCCAGCACGGCTTCGGCGATCAGTTCGCCGGCATTCACACCGACGATGCCCGCGCCCAGGATGCGACGACTGGTTGGGTCGAGCAGCACTTTGGTCATCCCTTCTTCGCGCGCTACGGACAATGCACGACCGGAAGCCGCCCAAGGGAACGCACCTTTTTCGTAAGCGATGCCCTGTGCCTTGGCTTGCGTCTCGGTCAGCCCCATCCAGGCGATCTCCGGGTCGGTGTAGGCCACGGAAGGGATGGTCAGCGGTTCGAAGAACGCCTTGTGTCCGGCGATGTTCTCCGCCGCGACCTTGCCTTCATGCACCGCCTTGTGCGCCAGCATCGGGTCGCCGACGATGTCGCCGATGGCGTAGATGTGGGCGACGTTGGTGCGCATCTGTTTATCTACCGGGATAAAGCCGCGTTCATTGACGACCAGGCCCGCCGCTTCCGCGCCGATGTCGCGCCCGTTGGGACGACGACCCACCGCCATCAGCACGCGGTCATAGAGTTGAGGTTCAGCAGGAGCCTGTTCGCCCTCGAAGGTGACCAGCAGGCCTTCTTTCTTCGCTTCTATCCTGGTGACCTTGGTCTTGAGCATGATGGCTTCGTAGCGTTTCGCGATGCGGGTGTGCAGCGGTTTGACCATGTCCTTGTCTGCGCCGGGCATGAGTTGGTCCATCAATTCCACTACCGAGATTTTGCTGCCGAGCGCGTCATACACTGTCGCCATCTCCAGACCGATGATGCCGCCGCCGATGACCAGCATGCGCTTGGGTACATCCTGCAAGGCCAGCGCGCCGGTGGAATCGATGATGCGTGCATCGTCGTAAGGGAAGCCGGGGATGCGCGCCACGCTGGAACCCGCCGCAACGATACAGTTATCGAAGCTGATGATTTTTTCGCCGTCAGCGGTTTGCACCGCGAGGCTGTTAGGTGAAGTGAACTTGGCCGTGCCGCGCACCACTTGCACCTTGCGCTGTTTGGCCAGCGCGCCCAAGCCGCCGGTGAGTTTGGTGATGACACTTTCTTTCCAGGTGCGGATGGCATCGATGTCGATCTTGGGCTTGGCGAAAGTCACGCCGTGATGCGACACCTCTTCCGCCTCAGAGATGACCTTGGCTACATGCAGCAAAGCCTTGGAAGGGATGCAACCGACGTTCAGACACACGCCGCCCAAGCTCGCGTGCTTCTCGATCAACACTACCTGCTTGCCCAAATCGGCGGCACGGAACGCGGCGGTGTAGCCGCCGGGGCCAGCACCCAGCACGACAACTTCGGCGTGGATGTCACCCTTGGTTGAGGATGCGGGATTCGGGATTCGGGATTCAGGAGTGGGAGCAGTGGGTGCTGATGCGGCAGCAGGTTTTACTGAATCCTGAATCCTTGATCCTGAATCCTGTATTGCTTCCAGCATCAAGATCACCGAGCCTTCGGATACTTTATCGCCGACCTTGACTTTGAGTTCTTTCACGACGCCCGCGACGGGCGAGGGGACTTCCATCGCGGCCTTGTCCGTCTCCAAAGTGAGTAACGATTGTTCCGCCTGTACCGTGTCGCCTGCTTTGACGAACAGCTCGATGACCGCAACGTCTTTGAAATCGCCGATGGCGGGTACTTTGATCTCGATGGTGCTCATATTCACTCTTCCTTAGTAATTTAGGGTGTTCAAACTTAAAATCAGCTCACGCGGAGGCGCGGAGTAACGCGGGGAAAGTCAAAGGCAAATGAGAAATTTTGCATGGGTTCTGCTCCGTGTCCCCCGCGTCTCCGCGTGAAAATATACTTTTCCGGTTCACGCGGAGGCGCGAAGAACGCGGGGAAAGTCAAAAGAAAATGAGAAATTTTGCATGGGTTCTGCTCCGTGTCCTCCGCGTCCCCGCGTGAAAATATACTTTTCCGGTTCACGCGGAGGCGCGGAGTAACGCGGGGAAAGTCAAAAGCAAATGAGAAATTTTGCATGGGTTCTATTCCATGTCCCCCGCGTCTCCGCGTGGGATAGTATTCCTTTGATTCACTCGTAGTTGTTGTGATGCGGAGGCAGGTAGATTGTTTACTACACGATGCAGTCCTTCCTTCAAGGTTGCGGCACCAAAATTAATCAAAAGCCCAACGGGTAAATTCATCAGGCGAAGATAGGTTAATAACTGTTTGCTGTGTATCGGAGCAAGTTTTTCCACAGACTTAAGTTCGACTATCACTTGATTTTCAACTAGCAGGTCAACCCTAAATCCTTCTTCAAATACCAGCCCCTCGAAGGAAAAGGTGACGGGCTTCTGCCGCTCGACGGCCATTCCCCGTTCCACAAGAGATTTTGCAAGCACGACCTCATAAACCGATTCCAGCAGCCCTGGCCCCAGTTTCGTATGAATCTTCATTGATGTATCAATGATGCTGCTTGTTATATCGTCAAGCTCCATTGTCAATTCTGCCGGCTAAAATTATAAATTTTTTCACGCGGAGGCGCGTTTTTCACGCGGAGGCGCGGAGTAACGCGGGGAAAGTCAAAGGCAAATGAGAAGTTTTGCATGGGTTCTACTCCGCGGTTCTACTCCGCGCCCCCCGCGTCTCCGCGTGAAAATATACTTTTCCGGTTTGCGCGGAGGCGCGGAGTAACGCGGGGAAAGTCAAAAGCAAATGAGAAGTTTTGCATGGGTTCTGCACCGTGTCTCCCGCGTCTCCGCGTGAGAAGTCTTTAAGTCCGTATCTGTCCGTTGCCCAGCACGATGTATTTCTGCGAAGTCAAGCCTTCCAGCCCCACCGGGCCGCGCGCGTGAATCTTGTCGGTGGAGATGCCGATCTCCGCACCCAGGCCATACTCGAAGCCATCGGCGAAACGTGTCGAGGCGTTCACCATCACGCTGCTGGAATCGACCTCGCGCAAAAAGCGCATTGCCTTGCTGTAGTTCTCGGTGACGATGCTGTCGGTATGTTGCGAGCCGTACTGCGCGATATGCGCCAATGCGGCATCCAGATTATCGACCACGCGTATGCTCAGGATAGGCGCGAGATATTCGGTCTCCCAATCTTCCTCGGTAGCCGCGCTCATCTGTGCGACCAGCTTGCGTGCCGCAGCGTCGCCGCGCAGTTCCACGCCTTTGTCCAGATAGATCTTGCACAACTCGGGCAGCACCTGCGCCGCGACCTGGGCGTTCACCAGCAATGTCTCCATGGCATTACATACGCCGTAGCGATGCGTCTTGGCGTTGTCTGCGATGCGGATCGCTTTGGCGAGGTCGGCCTCGTCGTCGATATACACATGGCATACGCCATGCAGATGTTTGATGACGGGGATGCGCGCTTCGTTCGAGACGCGCTCGATCAAATCCTTGCCGCCGCGCGGCACGATCACGTCCACATAGTCCTTCATGGTGATGAGCTCGCCGACTGCGGCGCGGTCGGTGGTGTTCACCACTTGCACGGCGGTTGCGGGCAGCCCCGCCGCCTTCAGTCCGGCATGTACGCAGGCGGCGATGGCTTGATTGGAGTGGATGGCCTCCGAGCCGCCGCGCAGGATGCAGGCGTTGCCGGATTTCAAACACAGTCCGGCGGCATCGGCAGTCACGTTGGGACGCGATTCATAGATGATGCCGATCACGCCAAGCGGCACGCGCATCTTGCCGACCTGGATGCCGGACGGGCGGTAGCTCAGGTCGGTGATCGCGCCGATCAGGTCGGGCAGCGTGGCGATTTGCCGCAAGCCTTCGGCTATACCGCGTATGGATTGATCAGTCAGCGTGAGCCGGTCTATCGAAGCGGCATCGAGTCCGTGGGCTTTTGCCGCTGCCACATCTTTCGCGTTCTCGGCGATCAGTGTCGTGCCGTTGCCCAAGATCGCATCCGCAATGGCGAGCAGCGCGCGGTTCTTGGCGGCGGTGTCCGCCTGCGCCATCAGGCGCGAAGCGGCGCGAGCGGCGATGCCGACTTCACGCATGTATTGTTTGACGTTGTTCATTCCTGCCTCACCACTATATGTTGTGTCATTCCCGCGCAGGCGGGAATCCAGCCATAAAAAATTCCTCGCATAGCGAGGACAAAGCCTATCTAAAACTACTTAATCCTAGTAACCCGCCGGTTGGTTGATCTAATGACAGCCCTATAGGATTTCATCCCATAAATCTCGCCATTCCGGGTTGGCGGCTTCAATCAGCCGTATCTTCCAAGCGCGATTCCATCGCTTGATACATTTTTCACGAGCAATTGATACATTTTTCACGAGCAATTGCAGAGAGCATGTCTGGGTGCATTTCAAAATAAACCAAAAGATGTGCGCCGTATCGTTTTGAAAATCCCTCTACCGCATCGCTCTTGTATTCCCACGTGCGTTTAATCAGATTGCCAGTTACGCCAGTGTATAAAGTGCCGTTACGCTGACTGGCAAGGATGTAGATCGCCGGTTGCATGGGCTGATTCTACTGGATTCCCGCCTGCGCGGGAATGACGAGGCAAGTGCTAGAATGCGCGCCTTTGATTTTTTCACCCAAGGCATGCGCCTTTTAATTACTGGATTCCCGCCTGCGCGGGAATGACGAAAAATATGTCCGACATACTCAACAAGATACTGGCGGTGAAGGCGCGGGAAGTCGACGCCGCCAAGACGCTCAAACCGCTGGCGGTGATGCGTAGGGAAGCCGAGCAAGCCACGCCAGCGCGTGATTTTGTGGGCGCGATACGTGCCCGGATCGCCGCCGGCAAACCCGCTGTGATCGCCGAGATTAAAAAAGCCAGTCCCAGCAAAGGCATCATCCGCGCGGATTTCCGGCCTGCCGACATCGCCGCAAGTTATGCGCAACACGGCGCGGCCTGTCTGTCGGTGTTGACCGACGAACAGTTTTTCCAAGGCAGTGCCGCGTATCTGCAAGAGGCGCGCGCGGCTTGCGACTTGCCGGTGTTGCGCAAAGATTTCATCGTCGACGAATACCAGATCTACCAGGCGCGGGCGATGGGCGCGGATGCCATTCTGCTGATCGCTTCGGCTTTGCCGGTGGCGACGATGCGTGCCTTTGAAATTCTGGCGCACCAGCTCGGTATGGCGGTACTGGTCGAAGTGCATGACGCGATCGAGCTGGAAGCCGCGCTGCAATTGAGCACGCCGCTTATCGGCATCAACAACCGCAACCTGCGCACCTTCGAGGTCGGCCTGCAAACGACGCTGGACTTGTTGCCGCGTATTCAAAATACGCTCCCTCGCCCACCGGGAGAAGGCCGGGGTGAGGGAGGAGATCGCATCGTGGTCACCGAAAGCGGCATCTTCACCGCGCAGGATGTGCGATTGATGCGCGATCATCAGGTGCACACCTTCCTGGTCGGTGAGGCGTTCATGCGTGCGGACGATCCGGGAGAAGAGTTGGCGCGGGTGTTTGGGTAATTAAAGGACGATGCAAGCCGAAATTTGGGTGGGCAGGCAGCATCTGCCCACCGATTCATTCAAATGCCGCGTGGGCATAACCAGCGACTTGGTTGGTGTCGTTTGCCAGCCTAGTCGAATGGCTAGGTTTTATCAGGAGAAACTTGCCCACCCTTGCTCGATAGATAGCCCAAAAAACCGTCGTGCAATGAGTTATCCACTCACTGTTTTTGCAATGGTTCATTCTGTTATGATTTGCCTATGCGCCTCACTCCCCTGCAACAAACTACTATCTGCGAAACCGTAGCCGACATTGTCGGGGCGGATGCGCGCGTCTGGTTGTTCGGTTCAAGATGTCACGATGAGGTCAAGGGCGGAGACCTTGATTTGCTGATTGAGCATGATGCTTTGCCTTCTGTCTTGCAGCGCGCCAGAATCAAATTGGCACTGGAATCAAGTTTGATAATGCCGGTTGATATTGTTGGCCTGAAACGCGGTACGCCGCCCAGCGCGTTTCAGCGGATTGCGCTGGCAACGGGCATACAACTTGGGGTTACGTGATGAACGAAAACTTGCTTGATGCGGAACGGTTGTACCTTGCCGGCTTGCTCGAGGCGATTCAACGCTGCGTTTATTTTTTACATGCCTCGGACAAAAAAATTATCTGGCCGCTGGATGCTGACGAACTCGCATCAAGAAAAAAAGATGAACAATTGTTCGAGTCTTTGGCGGCTATCAATGAACGCTTTGCCAAGTTGCAGGACACGATGGGCGCAGCAATGCGACATTCCTCCATGTTGATGAGTGAGCCGGTCGATAGTTTTCTGAAGGTGTTGGCCTTTTACGAAAAAAACGGGGTGATAGCCTCGGTTTCGTCATGGCAGTTATGTCGTGCCGCGCGCAATCTGGCCGCGCATGACTACGAAACTGAATACGCCGCCATCGCCGATCATTTCAATACCTTGCACGACTTACAGCCCATGCTTTATCACACCGCTGCTCGCCTGCTTGAAAGCTGCCTATTGATCCGGCACGCTTTGAACCTAATTGCCGTTCGTGCTGAGCCTGTCGAAGCACAAGAATCCATTCACATTTCGACAAGCTCAATGCGAACGGAT
>JABEVG010000096.1 GCA_013044075.1 Gallionella sp. | reverse complement strand
GGCGACGGCGCGCAGGTTCTGGAACACGCGATGCACCTGCGCTTCTATGCCCTCGACCATCTGCATGGAGTTGGGCTCGAGTCCGATCTGCCCGGACAGATAGACGGTGTTATCCATGCGCACGGCTTGCGAGTATGTGCCGATGGCAGCTGGCGCGTCGGGAGTTTGTACGATGAATTTGTTGGCCATGAGGGGCTCCTTTTAATGTGCGGATGAAAGTATCGCAGTTGTGTCAGCAATCCATGAACCTGTCATTCCATCCTGTGCGGGAATGACGCTTATTAAGTAATGACAGTCGGTGCGTCGCGTCCGGTTCGGCTGCGCAATTCGCTCAGTTGCAGTGCGATGCCGATCAACTCCGCCAGCGCGGTCTGGGCGTCGAGTTTATGTTTGCTCACATCGGGTTCGAACGCTTCCAGATAGATGCGCAGCGTCGCGCCTTCCGTGCCGGTGCCGGACAAACGGAACACGATGCGCGAACCGTCGGTGAAGATGATGCGTATGCCTTGTCCGATGCTGACGCTGCCGTCCACCGGATCGGTGTAGCTGAAGTCGTCGCAAAAATCCACGGTGTAGCTGCCGAACTGCTTGCCTGGCAAGGTGGTGAAACCATCCTTGAGCAGTTTCATCACGCCGTTCGCCGCGTCGCTCGGGATGCCTTCGTAGTCGTGACGCGAATACACGTTGCGGCCGAACTGCGCCCAGTGTTCCAGCACGATGTCTTCCACCGACTGTTTGCGCGCCGCGACGATGTTGAGCCAGAACAACACCGCCCATAGCCCATCCTTTTCGCGCACATGATCCGAGCCGGTGCCGAAACTCTCTTCGCCGCACAACGTGACCTTGCCCGCGTCCATCAGGTTGCCGAAGAACTTCCAGCCGGTCGGTGTCTCGTAGCAGGGAATGCCCAATGCTTTAGCCACGCGATCTGCCGCAGCACTGGTGGGCATGGAGCGCGCGATGCCAGCCAGGCCTGACTGGTAGCCGGGAACGAGATGCGCGTTGGCGGCGATGAGTGCCAGACTGTCGGAAGGATTGACGAAGAAATGTTTGCCCAGAATCATGTTGCGATCGCCGTCGCCATCCGATGCCGCGCCGAAGTCGGGCGCGTTGTCGCCGTACAGAATCTCGACCAATTCATGCGCGTAAGTGAGGTTGGGGTCAGGGTGTCCCTTGCCGAAATCCGGCAGCGGCACGGCGTTCATCACGCTGCTCGCAGGCGCACCCAAACGGTTGACGAAGATGTCGCGCGCATACGGGCCGGTGACGGCGTGCATGGCATCGAACTGGATGCGAAAGCCGCCCGCCAGCAGTGCGCGTATCGCGGCGAAATCGAACAGTGATTCCATCAGTTCGGCGTAATCCGTGACCGGGTCGATGATGCTCACCAACATGTCGCCGACTTTTTGCTCGCCGAGCTTGCCCAAGTCCACATCGGGCGCGGTCACGCTGCGGTATTGCGTGATGGATTTACTCACCGTGTAGATCGCATCGGTGACGGTCTCAGTTGCCGGGCCGCCGTTGTTGCCGTTGTACTTGATGCCGAAGTCGCCATCCGGGCCGCCGGGGTTGTGGCTGGCCGACAAAATGATGCCGCCATAGGTTTGATATTTGCGTATCACGCAGGATGCTGCGGGTGTCGACAGGATGCCGTCCTGACCGACCAGCACGCGCGCAAAGCCATTCGCCGCCGCCATCTTCAGGATGATCTGTATCGCTTCCTTGTTGTAGTAGCGTCCGTCGCCGCCCAGTACCAGCGTCGCGCTCTTGGGCGCGGAAATGCTGTCGAATATGGCCTGGACGAAGTTCTCCAGATAGTGCTGTTTCTGGAAAGCGGTGACTTTTTTGCGCAGCCCCGAGGTGCCGGGCTTCTGGTCGTTGAAGGGGGTTGTGGCGACGCTGACAATTTGCATGATCTATAATCCTGAAGGAACGATTTTTCGGTATGCCCTGATTGCAGCCTGCCATTTTACACGCGTGCCCGGCGGTGTATCGCTTAGAATGCGCGCTCGCAAAAATCATCACGCACACACATGGCCATCAAAGCGACCGTACATAAAGCCAATCTGCAAATTGCCGATATGGATCGCAACTACTATGCCGACCACGCGCTCACCCTGGCGCGCCATCCCTCCGAGACCGACGAGCGCATGATGGTGCGCTTGCTGGCTTTCGCCTTGTATGCCGAGGAATATCTGACGTTTGCGCAGGCGATGAGCAACGACGACGAGCCGGATCTGTGGTGTAAAGATTTGACCGGCGCGATCCAGAATTGGATCGTCGTCGGTCTGCCCGACGAGCGATTGATACGCAAAGCTTGCGGGCGTTCCAGACAGGTGGTGCTGATCACTTACGGGCGTTCCGCCGACATCTGGTGGAACGAGAATCGCGACAAAATGCTACGTCAGAGCAACCTCACCGTTCTAAAGTTGGCCACGGAAACCACGCAAGCTTTTGCCGCCTGGGCGCAGCGCAACATGGCTTTGCAATGTGCCATACAGGAAAATCACATCATGCTGACCAGCGACGCGGGCATGTTGGAAATCGCGCCTGTCGTGTTGCATGGGAAATTTCGCGAGGCGGAATGATGGCGTGTCCCTGTGGCGGAAAAGAGTACGCGGCGTGTTGCGAACCTTGCCATCGCGGGTTGCACGCGCCGGATGCTCAGAGGCTGATGCGCGCGCGTTACAGCGCGTACGTGCTCAAGTTGGAGGATTATTTATTGGCGACATGGCATGCCAGCACGCGCCCTGCGAACCTGGATTTGTCTAGCGATGCGGGCAAGTGGCTGGGACTGGAAGTCAAATGCTTTGAGGTTCAATCAGCCGATGCCGCCACGGTGGAATTCGTCGCGCGTTACAAGCTGGCGGGACGCGCACAACGCCTGCATGAACTGAGCCGTTTCGTGCGCGAGGAGGGGCGATGGTTCTATGTGGACGGGGATTTTTTATAAGCCGTCATTCCCGCGCAGGCGGGAATCCGGATTTTGAAAAATACCCACGAAGTGGGACAAACTCTTTAGTGTGGTGTGCTGCGCGAAATTTACATTTCGCTGGATTACCGCCTGCGCGGGAATGACAACGCTACTGGAACAAGCCACGCGCACGCTCGGACAAACTCAGCACGATCTCGAACAGGATCAGCCCGATCACGTACCACTCCAGTTTGTGCAGTTGTTTGTTGTCCCACACGTCGGCGAGCGTCTGGGCCGTGTCGGAGATCAGGCCTAGCTTGCGATCCAGTGCGGATTGGCGTTCGATCAGCTCGAACTCGTCCTCCAGGCTGGCATACAGCCCTTCCAGATGCGGGAAGTCCCACAAGGTTTCCGGCTTATCGCCGATCTCGGCACGGCCCACCATGCGGTGTTCGATGAGCAGCATGTGGCCGATTTTAGATAGCAATTGTTTCGAGCCCCCGCTGACTTTGCCGTGCGCGGCCAGTTCCTGCGCGAGCGGCTCGATCTTGTCGAACTCGCCCGCGACTTTTTTTTCGTAAAGCGAGAGCACCAGATTCTTGCTCAGCGCGTCGGCGATGACCTGTAATTTTTCCAGCGAGAGCGTATCCAGCGAGACCGCACCGCTCTGCACACCCAGGCTGGTCATGCCGCAATGAATCTCCAGCTCTTCGACTTCGGGTGTCGCGTAAGCGTTGCTCAGCAAGGGTTTGAGCGATTCGACGAAACGCAGCTCGGCGGTGATCGGCACGCCGAACAGCACTACCACCCCGTAGCGGAACAATACCGCGATGCCACCCGCCGCATCGACTTCCAGCGTCAGCGGCGTGGTCGACAGACAATCAGACAGTTTGAATAATTTCAAATCCAGACGGTCACCCAAGAGCAGCGCGCGAGCCTTGATGTCGTCGTGACTTTTGAGGGTGAGTGCGGCGTGCGCGGCTGCGGGTTTATTCATGGCGGGTGATGCCGGTGCAAAGGATGGTGCAGCCTAGCGCGTGCGTGTGGGCGCGTCAAACGGCGCGCCGCAGCAAGGTTTGTGTGCCGCCACGGTGCCTGCGGTATCCGTCTGTACGATGCGGATTTTTTGAAATCGCGCCGCGTCTGCTAAAGTTCGGGTATGAGCAAAATGACACTAGATAAGATTCTTCAGTCCCAGGGTTTCGGTTCGCGCAAATGGTGC
>JABEVG010000095.1 GCA_013044075.1 Gallionella sp. | reverse complement strand
GGGAAGCTGACCGACTGCGCCAGTTCGGACGCGACGCGCAACGAGTTGTTTCTGGTCGAGGGTGATTCGGCCGGGGGCTCGGCCAAGCAGGGCCGCAACAAGGAGTTTCAGGCCATCCTGCCGTTGCGCGGCAAGGTATTGAATACCTTCGAGGTGGACAGGGATAGATTGTTCGCCAATGCGGAAGTGCATGACATCGCGGTGGCCATCGGCATCGATCCGCATGGTGTGGGCGATGCGGTCGATCTGGCCGCGATGCGCTACGGCAGCGTGTACATCATGGCGGATGCGGACGTGGACGGATCGCACATCTCGACGCTGTTGCTCACGCTGTTCTTCAAACATTTCCCCAAGGTCGTTGCAGCGGGTCGTATTTTTGTTGCGCAGCCGCCGTTGTTCCGCGTCGATGTGCCCGTCGTGGGTAAAAAATCGGCGCGCAAAATCTATGCGCTGAATGTCGCCGAATTGTCCGCTATCGAGGATCGCTTGCGCGCGGAAAAGCTGCGCGATGGCGCATGGGCTGTGTCGCGCTTCAAAGGCCTGGGGGAAATGAATGCGCTGCAACTTTGGGAGACCACGATGAATCCGGATACCCGCCGCGCGCTGCGCGTGGAGTTCGATGCCAGCACCTTCGATGACACGCACCATATGATGAATATGCTGATGGGTAAACAGGAATCCGGTACGCGTCGCGCGTGGCTGGAGTTTCATGGTAATGAGGTGAATGGCGATGTCTAATAGTCCAACGTCCCAATTGGTGGGTGAACTCGATCTGATTACGGCTGGGCCGGAAGCCGAAGTGGCGACCGCCGCGGTGAATGGCAATGGCGGCGCGCGCAGTTTCTCCGCTTTGCCGCCGCCACCGGAAGGCGATGCGGTGCCGCTGGCGCAATACGCCGAGCGCGCCTATCTGGAATATGCCGTCTCGGTGGTGAAGGGGCGCGCCTTGCCCGATGTGTGCGACGGCCAAAAGCCGGTGCAACGCCGCATCCTCTACGCCATGCGCGAGATGGGTCTGCTGGCGAACAGCCGCCATGTCAAATCGGCGCGCGTGGTGGGCGAGGTGCTCGGTAAATTTCATCCGCATGGCGATTCGTCGGCCTATGAGGCGATGGTGCGCCTGGCGCAGAGTTTTGCGCTGCGCTATCCGCTGGTGGACGGGCAGGGCAATTTTGGTTCGCGCGATGGCGACAATGCCGCCGCGATGCGTTACACGGAAAGCCGGCTGACGCCTATCGCCGAATTACTGCTGGCCGAGATCAACATGGGTACGGTGGATTTCGTGCCCAACTACGACGGCGCATTTGAAGAGCCAGCTTTGCTGCCCGCGCGCTTGCCCATGGTGTTGCTAAACGGCGCATCGGGAATCGCGGTGGGTATGGCGACCGAGATACCCTCGCACAATTTGCGCGAGATCGGCGCTGCTGCTGCTGCCTGTGTGCGCAATTCCGCTATCAGCAGCGATGAGCTGCTGGCACATGTACACGGGCCTGACCTGCCCGGCGGGGGACAAATCATTTCCTCTGCTTTGGAGATACGCGAGTGCTATCGCACCGGGCGCGGCCTGCTGAAAATGCGCGCGCGTTGGAGCGTGGAAGAACTGGCGCGCGGCCAATGGCAAGTGGTGGTGCATGAATTGCCGCATGGGGTGTCGACGAAAAAAATACTCGAGGAGCTCGAGGATTTGACCAATCCCAAGGTGCGCGCGAACAAAAAGACCTTGTCGCAAGACCAGGTGCAAAACAAGGCGTTGATCCTGTCGGTGCTGGACAAGGTTTCGGATGAGTCGGACAAAGACCAGGCGGTGCGCCTGGTGCTGGAACCCAAATCCAGTCGCCAGACATCTGCGGAATTGATGACGGTGTTGCTCGCCCATACCAGTCTGGAATGTTCGCTGTCGCTGAACATGGTGATGATAGGGTTGGACGGGCGGCCGCAGCAAAAACCGCTCGCCACCATCCTGCGCGAATGGGCGCAATTCCGTGTGGCGACGGTGTCCCGGCGCGTGGCGCATCGACTGGGTCAAGTGAACGAGCGCATCCATATTCTGGAGGGGCGCATGATCGTCTATCTGAATATCGACGAGGTGATCGCGGTGATACGCGAGTCGGATGAACCCAAGGCCGCGCTGATCGCCCGGTTCAATCTGTCGGAACGTCAAGCCGAGGATATCCTGGAGATACGTTTGCGCCAGCTGGCCAAGCTCGAAGGCATCAAGATCGAGCGCGAGTTGAAGGCGTTGACGGACGAGCGCACCAAGCTGGAAAAACTGCTCGCGAGCGAGAAGGCATTGCGCACTTTGGTGGCGGGCGAGATCGAGGCCGACGTGAAAACCTATGGTGACGAGCGTCGCACGCTGATCGAACAAGCCGAGCGCGCGGTGTTGACTGTCGCGGTGGTCGACGAACCGGTGACCGTGATTATTTCCAACAAGCATTGGGCGCGTACACGTCAGGGGCACGGTCTGGATATGAGCGGCATCGCATTCAAAGACGGGGATGGTTTGCTGGCGGCATTCGAGTGCCGCAGCACCGATCACTGCATCGTGGTGTGCAGCAACGGGCGCGTGTGCAGCATCCCGGTCGCATCGCTGCCCGGCGGGCGTGGCGACGGTGTGCCGCTGGCGACGCTCGTCGAGGTGGCCAGTGGCGCGCGCATCGTGCATGCCTTTTGCGGCAATGCAGCGCAGCAGGTGGTGTTGGCCACCACTGCCGGTTATGGCTTCATTTGCTGTATCGGCGACATGCTGGGACGCAATAAAGCAGGTAAACAGTTCATCGCGGTGGATGGGGCGGCGATACTCGGCCCAGTGTCCTTTACCGCCACGCCGCACTCTCTGCTTGCCGCCGTTTCGCGTGCCGGGCGATTGCTGGTGTTCACGCTGGCCGAGTTAAAGAACTTGCCGGGCGGAGGCAAAGGCGTGATTGTGATGGGTTTGGCGGAGGGCGACGAATTGGTCGATGTTGCTGTAATCGACCAGCCCAGCGTGACTATCACCTGCATGTCCGGCACACGCGAGCAGCATGTCAAGCTGGATGGGGCGGTGTTGCAGGGCTATTTTGGCAAGCGCGCACGAGGCGGTAAGTCATTGTCGTTAAAACAAAATTATGTAGTTTTGTCTATCGTGTAACCGGATTCGAGCGCGCTATTTTTGCGTGTGCTGGCAGCGTGCAGGAGTGTCTATACGTGTTGAAGTGCAAGACCGGGGGCGGGGTCCGGCAGGGCGGAAGCCTTTATTTAATGCGAATTAATGCGAAAAAATAGTCGCGGGGCTATACAGATTAAATAAGATGGGTGCTAAACTTCAGCCCGCTGCATGGTGCAGTTATTTATTCATACATTTACTAGGGAATAAACAACATGAACAGAAAAGAACTGATAGATGCATTGGCTGAAAAAACAGGTAGCACCAAGGCTGACGCGGAACGCAATATCGCCGGTCTGCTGGACATCATCAGCAGTACGCTGAAAAAGGGCGATAGCATCGCCCTGGTTGGTTTTGGTACCTTCGAAGTTCGTAAACGTGCTGCGCGTGTCGGCCGCAATCCTAAGACCGGCGCAGAGTTGAAGATCAAAGCATCCAAAGTTCCTGCCTTCAAGGCCGGTGCAACACTGAAAGCCACCGTAAACGGCGTTAAGAAGTAATCCGCTATTTGACTTGTAAGCGTGGTTAGAAAAGGAGTCCCATCGGGCTCCTTTTCTATTGTGTGCCTGCGCCGGTGGTGCAGTTATTTGTGCTCCATTGCTCGCTGACAACAAGATGATTTGTTTGCCGTTTTAATTTGCGTTGCGATGTCGTTTGGAAAACCGGGCAAGTTTGATACAATGCCGGAGCTTTTTTGAACTTTAATTTAGGGTAGGAGAGAAAAGATGTCTATTGAACAACGCGTTAAAAAAATTGTGTCCG
>JABEVG010000094.1 GCA_013044075.1 Gallionella sp. | reverse complement strand
GCTGACGTAATGCAACTCGTGGAGGCATTGCATGAGCTTGCACAGTAATCAAAAATTCGCGCAGCGAGACGTTTGCTCCCTCTCCCCACGGGGGAGGGTTGGGGTGGGGGAAACGTGCTTGCACGTTGAAACATTCGGCAGCGGCGCGCCGCTGTTGCTGATCCACGGTTGGGGTATGCACGGCGGCATGTGGGGCGGCGTGGTGGAGCGACTCGCGCAAGATCATCGCGTGCATGTGGTGGATTTACCGGGGCATGGCAAGTCTGGGAAGTTGGAGCGCGATATGCATTCATCACCCACGACTCACCAATCACCAATCGATCAAATTGTCGCTGCACTTTCTGCACAATTCTCTGAACCCATCAGTGTCTGCGGCTGGTCGTTGGGCGGACAGATCGCATTGCACTGGGCGCAGCTGGAGCCGCACAAGATACGACAGATGGTGCTGGTTTCCAGCACACCGTGTTTCATGCAGCAAGAAGATTGGCCATGCGCGATGGCAGCCGAAACGTTGGCGGGTTTCGCCGCCGCATTGACTGAGAACCACGCGCAGACCCTGCGCCGTTTTCTCGCGCTGCAAGTGCGCGGCAGCGACCACGAGCGCGAGCTATTAACAAGTTTGCGCGCGGCATTGCTTAGTCGCGGCGAACCGAACCTGGCCGCGCTGCAAACGGGGCTGGAAATCTTGCGCGATTGCGATCTGCGCACCGCCCTGCCGGACATCACGCAGCCAACCTTGGTCATCGCCGGCGCGCGTGACACCCTCACGCCGCTTGCCGCAGCGGAATATATGGCGAAGACGATGCCTGATGCGCGCCTGACAACCATTCTCGGCGCGGCACATGCACCTTTTTTATCGCACCCTGAAATTTTTGTTGAACAGTTAAAGAACTTTTTGCATGAATGAATTTGAAATAGATAAACGCCAGATGCGCCGCGCCTTCAGCCGCGCCGCGCCCAACTACGATGCGACAGCGGTGTTGCAGCGCGAAGTATGCTCACGCATGCTGGAACGCCTGGAGTACATCAAGCTGCAACCTTCGCGCATCTTGGATGCGGGCAGCGGCACGGGCTGGGGTACGCGGCAACTCATGACGAAATATCCGTCCGCACAGATGATCGCGCTGGACATCGCCATCGGCATGTTGCAGACCGCGCGCGGTCATACCGGCTGGTGGCAAAAACTATTTGGCGGTCAACAGACTGCCATGCTGTGCGCCGATGTCGAAGCCCTGCCCATCGCGGCTAGCAGTCTGGACATGGTGTGGTCGAATCTGGCCGTGCAATGGTGCAACGACCTGCCCGCGACCATCGTCGGTCTGCACCGCGTGCTCAAGGTCGAAGGCTTGCTGATGTTCAGCACCTTCGGGCCCGATACGCTGAAGGAATTACGCCAGGCGTTTCATGGGGTCGATGCGCACAATCACTTGAACCGTTTCGCCGACATGCACGACATCGGTGACATGCTGTCGCACGGCGGCTTTGCCGAGCCGGTGATGGATATGGAATATCTGACGCTGACCTATGACGATGTGCGTTCGGTGTTGCAGGATCTCAAAACCATAGGCGCGAACAACGCGACCGCAGGCCGCGGACAAGGGCTGATGGGCAAACATGCTTGGAAATCTTTGGTGGGGAACTACGAGGCCTTGCGCCGCGATGGAAAACTGCCCGCCACCTACGAAGTCATCTACGGCCATGCGTGGAAACCGCAACCCAAAAAATTAGCTGATGGGCGCGCCATCATCAAGACGGATTTCAAGCTGTGATAGGTTTTTTCGTCATTGGCACGGACACCGGTGTGGGCAAGACGCTGATCAGTTGCGCGCTGCTGCACCGCTTTGCCGCGCGAGGACAGCGTGTCATCGGGATGAAACCGGTCGCAGCGGGTCGTGATGCGGATGGACAGAACGATGACGTTGTAGCGTTGCAACTGGCTGGCAATGTCGAGGCCGATGTCGCGCTAAGGAACCCTTTTTGTTTCGCTTCCGCCATCGCGCCGCATCTGGCCGCGCGGCAGGAGAGCGTAACGATAGGTTTGCAGCGCATCATCGATTCGTTTGCCGCCTTGCGGCAGCTTGCCGATGTGGTGATCGTGGAAGGCGCGGGCGGTTTTATCGTCCCGCTCAACGATACCGAGGACAGTGCCGATCTGGCGGTACGACTCGGGTTGCCAATCATTCTGGTGGTCGGCATGCGGCTGGGTTGTCTGAATCACACGCTGCTCACCGTGCAGGCGATCGCCGCGCGCGGCTTGACGCTGGCGGGCTGGGTCGCGAATTGCACGGAGGCGGAAATGGCGATGCGCGAGGACAACATCTCCGCCTTGCGGCAACGCATCGCCGCACCGCTGTTGGGCATCGTGCCGTATCAGACACAGCCCGATGCGCGGTCGGTTGCGGCGCAGTTGAAGTTGCCATGCTTGAGCGACGCAGGCGATTGACGACACCGCACGCATAGCGGGGTGCGTCTCCGCTCGCAAGGGTACGCAGTTTGTTGCTGTCGTTGTCACATTCGAATGTTATGATTCAATCAGTTAGCCACATAAGAGCGAAGGGGAAAAATGAAGATTTTATTGGTGGATGATCACAGCCTGTTCCGCGAGGGCATGCGTTATGTGTTGCGGCAACTGCCGGAGGCCTGCGAGATCTTCGAAGCGGGTAACTATCCGGACGGCCTGAAGCTGGCGGAGCTGCATCCCGAATTGGATCTGGTGCTGATGGATTTGAACATGCCCGGCAGCGAAGGCGCAATCTCGATTAAATTCTTTCATCAACGCTTCCCGCACATTCCCGTGGTGGTGGTGTCCGGTGATGACAGCCGCGACAAGATGGAAAAAGTGATGAGCTACGGCGCGATGGGTTTCGTGTGCAAAAGCTCGACCGCACCGGTGATGCTGAGTGCATTGAATCTGGTGCTGGCGGGCGGGGTGTATGTGCCACCGCAGATGCTGCAACAGCAATCCATGCTGGGAGCGGGTGCGTCGGATCGCAAGGATAAGCGCAGTTTGAACACCAACGAATACGGTCTGACCGCACGCCAGATGCAGGTGCTGGGACATTTGGCGGAAGGCTTGAGCAACAAACAGATCGCGCATGCGGTCGATCTCGCCGAGGGCACAGTGAAGATCCACGTCGCGGCGGTGTACCAGATTCTGCGCGTGAACAGCCGCATGGAAGCGGTGCGGGTCGCTGAGCAGCTCGGCTTGATCGGGACGGCGTGATGGCGCAACCGGATCGCGACCAGGTGGGCAGCAGGCTGCTGCTGGTGTTGCGCGAATCGCGCTGGTTGCTGTTCGTCGCATGCGCCGTCTATTTCACCGTGGTGTTGTTCGGCTACCGGCACGACGATCCGGCCTGGTCGCATAGCGGCAGCAACGCGGTCACCCATAATCCCGGCGGTGTGCTGGGCGCGTATCTCTCCGATGTGTTGTTTTACCTGTTCGGCTTGTCCGCATGGTGGTGGGTAGTGTTGATGCTGCAACGCGTCTGGGCGGGTTATCACAATCTGCGTGCCGACAGCCTGTTCGACAGGCGCGTGTTGTGGGTGAGCGGCATCGGTTTCGCGTTGTTGCTGTTGTCCAGCAGCGCGCTCGAGGCGATCCGGCTTTACAGCCTGAAAACGCCTCTGCCATTGGCTCCCGGCGGGATGATGGGACGGGTGCTGGGCGACGCGCTGACGCATCTGCTGGGTTTTACCGGCGCGACCCTGTTGCTGTTGGCACTGCTCGCGACCAGCCTCAGCGTGTTCAGCGGACTTTCCTGGTTGCGTTTCATCGATAGCCTGGGCGGTGCTTTGGAAACGGCTTATCTGTGGGTGCGTACCGCCTGGCAGACCCGTCAGGACAAACGCATCGGCGCGCAGGCCATGACGCAGCGCACCGCCGTGGTCGAGGTGGAAAAGAAACGCGTGGAAGACCATCAACCCATCCACATCGAAATGCCGGTCACCGACGTGCCGAAATCGGCGCGCGTGAGCCAGGAAAAGCAAATCCACTTGTTCGCCGAGATACCCGACTCGCCGCTGCCCCCCCTGCACTTGCTGGATTCCGCCAGCCCCCATGTCGATACCGTGTCGTCTGAGGCACTGGAATTCACCTCGCGTCTGATCGAGCGCAAGCTCAAGGATTTCGGCGTGGAAGTGAAAGTCGTGGGCGCGTATCCCGGCCCGGTCATCACCCGTTACGAAATCGATCCGGCGGTGGGCGTGAAGGGCAGCCAGATCACCAATCTGGTGAAGGATCTGGCGCGCGCGCTGTCGGTGGTGAGCATACGTCTGGTCGAAACCATACCCGGCAAGGCTTATATGGCGTTGGAATTGCCCAATGCCAAACGGCAGATGGTGCAACTCTCGGAGATCTTGAGCTCGCAAGTGTATGCCGACATGGGCTCGATGCTGACCATGGCGATGGGCAAAGACATCGCCGGCAAGCCCGTGGTCGCAGACCTGGCCAAGATGCCACATGTGCTGGTGGCGGGTACCACCGGTTCGGGCAAATCGGTGGGCATCAACGCGATGATCTTGAGCATTCTGTACAAATCCACGCCGCAACAAGTGCGCATGCTGTTGATCGACCCCAAGATGCTGGAGCTGTCGGTGTACGAGGGTATTCCTCATCTGCTCTGCCCGGTGGTGACCGATATGCGCCAGGCCGCATCGGGGCTTAACTGGTGCGTGCAGGAGATGGACAAGCGTTACCGACTGATGTCGCACTTCGGGGTACGCAATATCGCGGGCTTCAACCAGAAACACCGCGAAGCCATCAAGGCCGGACAACCCCTGACCAATCCGTTCTCGCTGACACCGGACGACCCCGAGGCCCTCGAAGAGTTACCGCTGATCGTGGTGTTCATCGACGAGCTGGCCGACCTGATGATGGTGGTGGGCAAGAAAATCGAGGAATTGATCGCGCGTCTGGCGCAGAAGGCCAGAGCCTCAGGCATCCATCTGGTGCTGGCGACGCAACGTCCCTCGGTGGATGTCATCACCGGTCTCATCAAAGCCAACGTGCCGACCCGCGTGGCGTTCCAGGTATCCAGCAAGATCGACTCGCGCACCATCCTCGACCAGATGGGCGCGGAAACCCTGCTGGGTCAGGGCGACATGCTGTATCTGCCGCCCGGCACAGGCTATCCGCAGCGTGTGCACGGCGCGTTCGTGTCCGACCAGGAAGTGCATCGCGTGGCCGAATATCTGAAGTCGCAGGGCGAGCCGCAATACATAGACGGCGTGCTGAATTCCTTGGATGAAGCGGGTGCGGATAGCGAAGGCGGCGGTGGCGAAACCCTGGGTTCGGAGGCCGATCCGCTGTATGACCAGGCGGTCGAAGTGGTGCTCAAATCGCGCCGTGCCTCGATCTCGCTGGTGCAAAGAAATCTGCGCATCGGCTACAACCGCGCTGCGCGACTGGTCGAACAGATGGAAGCCGCCGGACTGGTGTCCGCCATGCAAAGCAACGGCAATCGCGAAGTGCTGGCTCCTAACAGACAGGATTGAGGAACATTCAATACGCCATTTTTGACCCAATCTCCAATCCTCGCTCCTCCATCCAAAGGAACACATGAAAAAAATTATCGCCGTTTCATTGCTGTTATTGTTGCCCCTGTATGCCCATGCCGGGGCCATAGCAAAACTCAAGACCTTCATCGCCTCCACGCATTCCGCGCAGGCCGATTTCACCCAGGAGGTGCATGACCAGAACGGCAAACGCGTGCAAAGTGCTTCCGGAGTGATGCAGTTCCAGCGTCCGGGGAAATTCCGCTGGACCTATCAAAAGCCTTACGCGCAGATCATCGTGGGCGATGGCGCGAAGTTCTGGATGTATGACGCGGACCTGAATCAAGTCACGGTGAAAAAACTGGATGCCGCGCTGGGCAGCAGCCCTGCCGCCCTGCTCTCCGGCAACAACGAGATCGAGCGCGGATTTGTGTTGCAGGAAGATGGCAGCGACGCTGGATTGGAATGGCTGCAAGCCAGCGCGAAGACCACCGACACCAGCTTTGGCAAAATACGCATGGGTTTCAACGCGCAGTCCGAATTGGTCGCCATGGAATTGAATGACACCTTCGGCCACCAAACCGTGCTGCGTTTTTCCAATATGCGGCACAATCCAAAATTTCCGGCACAACAATTCCAGTTCACGCCGCCCAAAGGCGCGGATGTGTTGGGTGAATGAATGAGTGACCTGTTCGCTCCCGTACAACCCGCTGCCCCGCTTGCCGAACGCTTGCGTCCCAAACATATAGCCGAAGTCATCGGACAGTCACATTTGTTGGGTAACGGTCGCCCGCTACGGCTGGCGTTTCAGTCCGGCAAACTGCATTCGATGATCTTGTGGGGACCGCCGGGCGTGGGCAAGACCACACTGGCACGTTTGATGGCGGCGGCGTTCGATGCGGAATTCATACCCTTGTCGGCAGTGTTGTCCGGCGTGAAAGACATACGCGAAGCAATCGCACAAGCGCAGCAGATGCTGCAACAAAACGGACGTCATACCATTTTGTTTGTCGATGAAGTGCATCGTTTCAACAAGTCGCAGCAGGATGCGTTTTTGCCTTTCGTCGAACAGGGTCTGGTGACGTTCATCGGCGCGACCACCGAAAATCCTTCCTTTGAAGTCAACAACGCGCTGTTGTCCCGTGCCCAGGTGTACGTGCTGCACGCCCTGTCGGCAGAAGAATTGGCGCAGTTGTTTGCGCGCGCTCAACAAGAGGAGATGCAAGGCATCGCCTTCGATGAGGATGCCAGAGAACGCATCATCGGCTATGCGGACGGCGATGCAAGACGTTTGCTGAATGTACTGGAGCAGCTACACACCGCCGCGCTGACAGCAGATGTGAACCACATCGACACTGCCTTCCTGGACAACACACTGGCGCAGAATCTGCGCCGTTTCGACAAGGGCGGCGAAGCGTTCTACGACCAGATCTCCGCGCTGCACAAATCGGTACGCGGCTCGAATCCCGATGCGGCTTTGTATTGGCTGGTGCGCATGCTGGACGGCGGTGCGGATGCGCGCTATCTGGCACGGCGCATTGTGCGCATGGCCTGGGAAGACATCGGTCTGGCCGATCCGCGCGCCTTGCAGATCACCAACGATGCGGCACAGACTTACGAACGGCTCGGCTCGCCGGAAGGTGAGCTGGCTCTCGCGCAAGCGGTGCTGTATCTGGCCTGCGCGCCAAAATCAAACGCCGGTTATGTCGCGTACAACGCCGCCCGCGCCTGGGTGGCAAAGGATGGCTCACGCGACGTGCCGCTGCATTTGCGCAACGCGCCGACCAAGCTGATGAAGCAACTCGATTACGGCAAGGATTACCGCTATGCGCATGACGAAGCAAGCGGCTACGCGGCGGGCGAAAACTATTTCCCCGACGGCATGCCGGAGGTGAGTTTCTATCAGCCCACCGAACGCGGTCTGGAAGCGAAGATCGCCGAGAAGCTGGCGCACCTGCGCAAGCTGGATGAACAATCGCGTGGTTAAGGTAGTTGCCTGCGCTTTTGGAATCACCTTGCAAGCTTGGTTTATATCGACTGCTTGAAAGATTTATTTTCGGGATACCGTCAAATGTTTTGACTGCATTTTTTAGCTATCGTAGTGAAAACGGCAAGCAATGATGACTAATTCGCTATCGGTGGCGCGATACACCAGCCGATTCACGTCGTCAATGCGCCTAGACCAATAACCAGATAAATCACCACGCAACGGCTCAGGTTTACCTATGCCCGAAAACGAACTGCGCGCCGCTTCATTGATTAGCATATTGATCCGTTTTAGGGTCTTTTTATCTTGCCCTTGCCAGTATTGATAATGCTCCCACGCATCGGGAACAAAAGTGATGGTGCGCATTATTCGGCGGGCAATAGTTTGCGTTTTCTGGCTTGCCCCGCTTTATCTTGCGCAATAGAACGAGCCAATGCCGCCGCGTTCGCCGGGTTGCTGGTTAGGTATAGCGTTTCCATCATGCTGTTGTAGCTGTCTAACGACATCACCACAGCATCGCCTTCGGCATCACGGCGGCTGATGATGGTTACGTCAGCATCTTGCACCACACCATCCAAAACGGATTTAAGCGCGTTGCGCGCATGAGAGTAGGTTACGACTTTCATTTTTTTAACTCCTTACTTGTGCTTTAACTTGGACAAGTATATGGGGTGGGAGCAACCTACGCAATCTCTAATTTCAGCAACACCCGCAGACCGGTTGCGGCATAAAAAACCCGCTAATGCTTGTAGCAGTGCGGGTTGGCAAGACTTTTTGAGACGGGTTAGAACTGTTAACTGGCGGAGAGGGAGGGATTCGAACCCTCGATAGGCTATAAACCTATGCTTGATTTCGAGTCAAGTACATTCGACCACTCTGCCACCTCTCCGTGATGCGGCTTAATCATTGCGGCGCGCATTCTACCAGCAAGGCCGAAACTCGTGCAGAATGTTGCCATGCTATCCATCAGATACCTGTTCAGTCCGATCCGTCTCGCAGCATATCCGTTCGCGCTGATTTTGTGGCTGTCGTTGAGCGGCTGTCATCCCGCCGGACAGCAGGCGTTGCCGAATTGGCAAGGCGGTGAGCTGGTGGTTCTGGAAGATTCGCTACAACCCGGTGCCGATTCGCAGTTCAACCATGAGCTGGCCAAATTATTTGCCGGGTATCTGCATGCAAAGTTAACCGCGATTCCGGTTGATGTGGCGCATGCGCCGGACATGCTGGCACAGCATCGCGCGCATCTGGCAGCCATCGGTTTTCGCAGCAATACCGCCACACCCGGTTTGATCTACGCACCCAGCTATCAAACGGTCGCCGAGCAATTGGTGTTTAACAACGCGCAGGACGCGCCCGCCGGCATCGCCGACATCCTCGATCTGAAGGTCGCCGTGGTAGCCGGTTCCGCCCAGGAAAAACTGCTGGAAGAAATCAAACTCAAGCAACCTTCGCTGCACTGGGAGTCACGCTCCAAGGTTAGCGTCGATGATCTGCTGGACGAAGTTGCCGGCGGAACACTGGATGTCACTTTTGCCAACCGTCAGCAATTCGGACTGGCGAGGAATTTCCACGAGAATCTGGGCATGGCTACATTTGCTGTCGCCGCACCCAGTCAGCTGGCATGGGCTTTCGCGCCCGACAGCGATGCCAAGTTGCGCGATCAAGCGACGCGCTTTTTTGCGGAGATACGCAAGGATGGGCGGCTGCATGATCTGGTCGATCGCTTCTACGGATTCAATGAGCGGCTCGCTCCGCTCGATGCAGCCGCCTTTGTGGTGCAGATCAACTCCACGCTGCCGCGCTATCGCGCGTTGTTCGCCGAAGCCGCACACTGGAGCGGGCTGGATTGGGAATTGATCGCGGCATTGGCCTACCAGGAGTCGCACTGGAACCCGCTCGCCACCTCTTACACCAGCGTGCGCGGCATGATGATGTTGACCGAAGACACGGCCGATCAGATGCATGTGGACAACCGGTTGGATGCACGGCAAAGCACGCTGGCCGGCGCGCGATATCTGGCAACGATACGCGACCAGTTACCGCTGCGCATCGCCGAACCGGACCGCACCTGGATGGCCCTGGCCGCCTATAACCAGGGCAACGGACATCTGGAAGACGCGCGCGTGCTCACGCAGCGCATGGGCATGGATGCGGATCGCTGGGTGGATGTCAAAAAATGGATGCCCAAACTGACCCAGCCCGAATACTTTGAGCAGCTCCCGCACGGCTACGCACGCGGCGGCGAGGCGGTGATACTGGTGGAGAATATCCGCATGTATTACGACATGCTCAAACGCGCAGAATCCGGCAATTCCACAACCGGATTGTCCGCCACGCCTTATTACAAGCTGCTGGACAGCGACAAAAAACAACGCATCAAGAATTTTTACAACCGTTGACCGCCTTCATGCTCATAGATGTATTGCTGCATATCACACGCACAAAATCGTCATCACAATGTCATAATCACGGCACACAATTACCCTCTCGGAGATTCGCAACATGGCAAGAATGGTTCAATGCATCAAACTCGGTCGCGAAGCGGAAGGCCTGGAACGGCTTCCCTACCCCGGTCCCTTGGGTCAACGTATATTTGAACAAGTATCCAAGGAAGCATGGCAGGGCTGGATCAAACACCAGACTATGCTGGTCAATGAAAACCGTCTGAATCTCGCCGACCTGCAGGCGCGCAAATATCTTGCGGCACAAATGGAAAATTATTTTTTTGGCGGCAGCACGGACGCGATACAAGGCTATGTCCCGCCCCAAAAATAATCCCGCGAAAGTATCGGTTTGAACAAAATTTTTACCCCGCAACAATTCCTCAACCGCGAACTCGGACAACTGGCGTTTAACCGCCGCGTCCTCGCGCAGGCCGAAAATGCCGCGCTGCCGTTGCTCGAACGCTTGAAGTATCTGTGCATCGTCAGCAGCAATCTCGACGAGTTTTTTGAGATCCGCGTGGCCGGGTTAAAGGAGCAGATCAAGCTGGGAGTCGTCGCCGAGGGCGCGGACGGCATGACCGCCAAGCAGACACTCAAGCTGGTACGCGAGCAAGCCCATCCGCTCATCGAGAGACAGTATCAGTTATTCAACAACGAACTTATCCCCGCGCTGGCGCAAGCCGGCATTAAGTTCCTGAGGCGCACACATTGGAACGAAACCCAACAGGCGTGGGTACGCGATTTTTTCTTTCGCGAAGTGATGCCTGTGCTGACCCCCATCGGCCTTGATCCCGCACATCCGTTTCCGCGTGTCCTCAACAAAAGTTTGAATTTCGCCGTCGAGCTTCAGGGCAAAGATGCGTTTGGCCGCAATTCCGCGCGCGCCATCGTGCAGGCCCCGCGCATTTTGCCGCGCACCATCCCCATGCCGCCGGAGATCAGCGGTTGCGAGCATGGCTTCGTATTCCTTTCCTCGGTCATTCACGCCCATGTCAACGAGCTGTTCATCGGCATGGAAGTGTTGGGATGCTTTCAATTTCGCGTGACGCGCAACAGCGACCTGTTCGTGGACGAGGAAGAAGTGAAGAACTTGCGCCTCAGCCTGCAAGGCGAATTGCCGCAACGGCATTTCGGCGATGCGGTACGGGTGGAAATCGCCGACAACTGCTCACCGCAGATCGAAGCGATGTTGCTCAAAGAATTGGGACTGGCAACCGAGGATGTGTTCCGCGTGCATGGCCCGGTCAATCTGGTGCGCCTCATGGAGGTGCCCGGCATGGTGGCGCGCGCCGACCTGAAGTTCCCGGCTTTTGTCCCCAGCGTGCAAAGCACGTTGCAAAAGAAAGGCTCGGACATGTTCAAGGTGATACGCAAAAGCGATGTGCTGTTGCATCACCCGTTCCAATCCTTCAAGCCGGTCATTGATTTTATCCAGCAAGCCGCGAGCGACCCTAAAGTGGTCTCTATCAAACAAACCGTGTACCGCACCGGGGTAGATTCCGCACTGATGGAAGCCCTGATCGGCGCGGCCAAGCGCGGCAAGGAAGTGACGGTGGTGGTGGAACTGCTGGCGCGCTTTGACGAGGAAGCGAACATCAACTGGGCGGGCAAGCTGGAAGAGGTCGGTGCGCACGTGGTCTACGGCGTGGTCGGTCACAAGACCCACGCCAAGATGCTGATGGTGGTGCGCCGCGAAGAGAACAAACTGCGTCGCTATGTGCACCTGGGCACGGGCAACTATCATCCGCGTACCGCGTTGCTGTACACCGACTTTGGCCTGTTCACCTGCCATGATGAGATATGTGCCGACGTGCATGAGGTGTTTGGCGAGCTGACCAGCCTGGGCAAGGTACGCACGCTGCATCATCTATGGCAATCGCCGTTCACCTTGCATGACCAGGTGTTGCGCGCCATCCGGCAAGAAACCGACTTGGCCAGACAAGGCAAGCGCGCGCATATCATGGCCAAAATGAACGCGCTGCTGGAACCGGAAACCATCAACGCACTTTATGAAGCCTCGCAAGCCGGGGTCAAGGTGGACTTGCTGGTGCGCGGCGTGTGCGCGCTCCGGCCGGGTGTGCCGGATCTGTCGGAAAACATCCGCGTGCGCTCCGTGATAGGCCGTTTTCTGGAACACTCGCGCATCTATTATTTCCGCAACGATCTGGCGCACGATGTGT
Source organism: Gallionella sp. (assembly GCA_013044075.1). Taxonomy (GTDB): domain Bacteria; phylum Pseudomonadota; class Gammaproteobacteria; order Burkholderiales; family Gallionellaceae; genus Gallionella. The sequence continues at coordinate 10,944 of JABEVG010000094.1, read as the reverse complement.
ACTTGGCGAGTGCCGACTGGATGGACAGAAACTTCTTCCGCCGCATCGAGGTTTGCTTCCCGGTGCTGGACAGGAAACTCAAAAAACGTGTTCTGGACGAAGGCTTGAAAATTTATCTGCAAGACAATTGCCAAGCCTGGGACATGGATAGCGAGGGCGGCTACAAGCTAAAACACGCGCCCCGCAGCGCACCGAAATGCGCACAGAACGAGCTGCTCAAACTGCTCGCCACCCCGGAAAAAACGGCGGATTAGTGCTTCTTGGGACGGCCGGTCTGGATCTTATCCAGCCTGGCAAGCGCGCTCTTCAGTTGCGCCGCACTCAGTGCGGTCAATGCCTGCAAACCGGCACGCAACACCTCGCTCTTCTTCACATGCATACCCGTTTTCAGGCAAGCCTCCTTGATGTCCGCGATCTTCTGATACTCGGATTGCGGCATGGTGAAACTGTCGCGCACGACTTTGATCTTGGCTTCTTTCCGGACTTTTTTGACATCGGCGACTTTCTTGTCAGCCGCCTTGATGACAGACTTGCTTACCGCTTTGCTTGCCGGCTTGGCAGTCGCGATCTTTTTCGCGGTCACCACTTTTGCCTCCGCTTTGGTTGAAGCGACTTCGGGTTTGGCTGCTGCGACTTTGGGTGTCTCTGCGTTCATAATCATTCCTCAAAATTGATGTGGAGAAAACAGTGTATACAGTATATTCTTCCAGGCGAAATGTAATATTTGGAGAAGAAGATGGATCTCATTCTATGGCGACATGCCGAAGCAGACAACAGCTCGCCCGACATGGCACGCGAACTAACCCCCAAAGGTAAGCGGCAAGCCGAGAAGGTCGCCGCTTTTTTACACCAGCATCTCTCTTCAGAGGCGCGCATCCTGGTCAGCCCCGCCACCCGCACCCGCCAGACGGTCGCGGCCTATACCGACCACTACACCCTCGCACCCACTCTCGCGCCCGGTGCCTCGGCTCACGCAGTCTTGCAGGCGGCACGCTGGCCGAACGGGCCAGCCCGCCCCGCCCATCCCAGTTTTCTCTCAGCTGAAGAAACCACAAGTGCATTGTCACGCGACAATAAAAATTCTGCCGAAGACGCGGTGCTGATCGTCGGTCATCAACCCACACTGGGAGCAACGGCCGCGTTGTTACTGGGCAGTGCGGAAGCCTCGTTAAGCATCAAGAAAGGTTCATTGTGGTGGTTCAGCCGCCGCGAGCGCGATGAGTTTGCGCAAACCACTTTACGGCTCGTCATCACGCCGGATTTTTTGTAATCCGACTGCAGCCCGGGAGACCATCATGTTTGAATCCGCCGAACTGGGTCATAAAATAAGCAAGGCCACATACGGGATGGAAGTCCCGAAATTGCGTGAAGCGTTACTCAACGCACAATTCGATCTGGCGCAGCAGGCCAGGTTTCCGGTCATCATCTTGGTGGGCGGCGTGGATGGCGCGGGCAAGGGCGAGACAGTGAACCTGCTCAACGAATGGATGGACCCGCGCCACATCCAGGTTCACGCAATGGCCGAGCACAGCGACGAGGAACGCCAGCATCCGCCGATGTGGCGTTACTGGCGCGCACTGCCCCCCAGGGGCAAGATCGGCGTGTTTTTCGGCTCCTGGTACACCGCGCCCATCGTGGAGCGCGCACTGGGCAAAATCAAGACTGGCGAATTGAACCAACGAATTGCCGCCATCAACCATTTTGAGGCCATGCTCAGCGACGAGGGCGCGCTGATCATCAAGCTGTGGTTCCATCTGGCCAAAGACGCGCAAAAGCAACGCCTCAAAGCCTTGGAAAAAGATCCGCAGACCCGTTGGCGCGTCACCCGCCTGGACTGGGAACGCTACCAACAATACGACAAATTCCGCCAAATCTCAGAACATACTTTGCGTGCCACCAGCAGCGCGCATGCCCCGTGGCTGGTCATCGAGGGGACGGATGCGCGCTATCGCAGCCTGACGGCGGGCAGGTTATTGCTGGAGGCGATGCGCAAGCGGCTCGATCATCCGGTCACACCTGTGCCCGCCAATGCGCCGCCCTTGCAAGCCGCAATCGATCATCTCGATTTGTTCGGCAAACTCGATATGACACAGCGGCTCAGCGACAAAAAATTCGCCGCCGAACTGGAAAAATACCAGGGCAGATTGAACCTGCTCACGCGCGATGAACGTTTCGCCAGACTCTCCGTCATCGCCGTGTTCGAGGGATCGGATGCGGCGGGAAAAGGTGGCGCGATACGGCGCATCACCGGCGCGCTCGACGCGCGGCATTACCGCATCGTCCCGGTCGCTGCCCCCACCGAGGAAGAACGCGCCCAGCCCTATCTGTGGCGGTTCTGGCGACACATCCCGCGCACCGGACGCTTCGCCATCTTCGACCGCTCCTGGTATGGGCGCGTACTGGTGGAACGGGTCGAGAAGTTTTGTTCGGAATCCGACTGGATGCGTGCCTACGGCGAGATCAACGACTTCGAGGAGCAGCTAGTGGAGAACAACGCCGTACTCATCAAGTTCTGGCTCACCATCAGCAAAGACGAGCAACTGCGCCGTTTCAAAGAACGCGAACAGATCGGATTCAAACGCTTCAAAATAACGCCAGATGACTGGCGCAATCGCGAAAAATGGGATGACTACCAGACCGCAGTGTGTGACATGGTGGACAGAACCAGCACCGCTATCGCGCCGTGGATCATAGTCGAAGCCAACGACAAGAATTTCGCGCGCATCAAGATTTTGCGGACATTATGTCAGCGCATCGAGGCTGCAATGAAAAAACTGCGCCAAAAGTCAGTGCCAGTCACACGCTGACTTTCACTCCGCGCAATAATTCGCCACGCGAATGTAATCCCCCACCGCCAGATTCTCAGCGCGTAACTGCGGGTCGATTCCAAGCCTTGCGAAATCGCTTTCCCCCAAGTAAGTGCGCAATGTGTTGCGTAAGGTTTTGCGACGCTGCCCGAATGCCGTGGCGACAATTGCGGCGAACCGCTTTTCGTCGCGCACGAGGATTTGTTCCGCCGGCAACGGCATCATACGCACGATGGCGGAATGGACTTTGGGCGCGGGGCGAAACGATTCGGGCGGCACATCGAGCAATTTCTCCATCGCAAAGCGATATTGCAGCATCACCGACAGGCGGCCATATGCGGGCGTGGAATGCTCCGCCACCATGCGTTCCACCACTTCGTTCTGCAACATGAAGTGCATGTCGGTGATACGTCCGGAAGACGCGGCAAAATGGAACAGCAACGGGGTGGAGATGTTATAGGGCAGGTTGCCGACGATGCGCAACGGTTGGTCCAGTGTGGAGAAATCGAACTCCAGCGCGTCCCCAGCATGAATGACCAGTTTGACGTTGGCCTGGTCTTGCGGGTAATCGTTTTGCAGACGCGCGATGATGTCGCGGTCGATCTCGACCACATGCAAACGGTCTAGTTTTTTCAACAGGGGACGAGTGAGTGCGCCCAAACCCGGGCCGATCTCCACCATGTTGTCCGCAGCTTCCGGGCGTATCGCCGCGATGATGTCGGCGATGATGGTTTGGTCGACCAGGAAATTCTGGCCAAACATCTTCTTGGCTTTATGCGAGCTCATGTTGCACCATTTGTGCGGCGACACTGATCGCTTCCAACAGGCTGCCGCTGTCGGCTTTGCCAGTGCCCGCCAGGTCGAGTGCCGTGCCGTGATCGACCGAGGTGCGAATGATGGGCAGCCCCAGCGTGACGTTCACGCCTTGTCCGAAGCTGGCATGTTTCAACACCGGCAAACCCTGGTCGTGATACATGCTCAACACGGCATCGCAGCATGCCAATTTTTGCGGGGTGAACAGGGTGTCGGCGGGCAACGGCGCGCTGACATCCATGCCTTCCGCGCGCAATTTATCCAACACGGGAATCATCACGTCCAGCTCTTCGCGTCCCAGGTAACCGCCCTCCCCCGCGTGCGGGTTCAATCCGGCGACCAGGATGCGCGGTTGCGCGATGCCGAAGCGCAGGCGCAGATCGCGCTGCAGGATACGCAACACGCTTTCCAGCAACGGTGCGGTGATGGCATCTGGCACCTCGCGCAAGGGCAAGTGCGTGGTGACCAGTGCCACGCGCATCCCCGCGCCGACCAGCATCATCACCACTTGCGTCGTACCGGTTTGCCCGGCCAGATATTCGGTGTGTCCGGTAAACGGAATCCCGGCATCGTTGATGATGCCCTTGTGTACCGGCGCGGTCACCATGGCGGCGAACTCGCCGCGCTGACAACCTTGCAGCGCACGGTTCAAAGTGCTCAGCACATAGCGGCTGTTCGCGGCGTTCAGCACGCCTGGCTGCACAGCGACTGCCAGGGGAACATGGATCACTGTCAGCGTATCCGGCTGACCGGAGACAGCTTGCCCCGCCGCATAATCGTGAACGCGCAGCGTCATGCCCAACCGCGCCGCGCGTTGTTGCAGGAGGAATTTATCGGCGATACAAACCAGTGGCTGCGAATGGCGGCGCGCGGCCAATTGCACGCACAGATCGGGGCCTATGCCGGCAGGTTCACCCGCAGTAATGACCAGGGGACGGGCAGGCACGGCCTAGTTTTTCTGGCCAGTGTGATATTCAACAAACGCGCGGTCGCGCAATTGGCGCAACCAGTCCTGATACAAATCATCCGATTTGAACGTGCCGATGGCGACACGGGCTTGCTGGCGTTGCTGTTGCACGCTGACATCGGTGTTGCGGCGTTCCAGTACCTGGATCAGGTGCCAGCCGAATTGCGACTGCACCACGCCCATTTGATTGATCTGCAACTTGTTCATCGCCGCCTCAAATTCCGGTACGGTTTGTCCCGGTGACAACCAACCCAAATCCCCTCCTTGCTGCGCGCTGCCGTCTTCGGAATAACGCTTGGCCTGCTCGGCGAAATCAGCCCCGCCGTCGATACGCTGCTTGATTTCCAGTATGCGTCTCTTGGCTTCGGCATCCGACATGATCTCGCTGGTCTTGATCAGGATATGACGCGCGCGGGTCTCGATGATCACTACCGGCGCGCTGCCGCTGCGTTTGGCGATCAGCTTCAGTATGTGGAACCCGCTGGTGCTGCGCATCACCGCCGTGATCTGCCCGGGTTGCAACTTGCGCAAAACATCCAGGAAGGCCGGCGGCAACCGGTCGCTGGCGCGCCAACCCAGATCGCCACCGGTCAACGCGTCATTGGCATCCGAAATACCCGCCGCGACCTGGGCAAAATCCGCACCCGACTTCAATTCGCTGTAGGCGAGTTCGGCGCGCGCCCGGCTCGCCTGTATCTTCTCCGCGCTGGCCTGCTCGGGCACCACCACCAGAATATGCGCGAGGTGGAATTCCTCCGTGCTATCGCCCATCTTGGCTTTGTTGGCCAGATAGCCGTCAACCTCGCTATCGCTGATGATCAATTTATTTTCGACCTCACGTTCGCGCAATCGGGTAAAGATCATCTCGTTGCGCACCTCCTCGCGATACTTCGCGTAATCGATACCGTCCTTTTCCAGCCTGGCGCGGAACTCGGCCACATCGGCGAATTTGTTCTGCTCGGCGATCCGCTTGATCGCCAGATCAAGCTGCGCATCATCCACGCGCACCCCGGTTTCTTTGGCGAACTGGAGTTGCACCAGCTCGTTGATCATGCGTTCCAGCATCTGTTTTTCGAGCACGTCGGCGGGCGGCAAGGGCGTACCTTGTTTTTGCAATTGCCCCACTGTCGCGCGCAACTTTTCATCCAGCTCCTGGCGGGTGATCACATCGTCATTGACCACCACGACCACCTCATCAATCAAACGGGTCTGTTGCTGCGGATCGATTTTGGCGGGCGGTTGCCCCCCCCCGTCAACCTGCGGAGCAGCCTGTGCGACCGTTAAAAGCAGCAGGCCCAGGCACAACATCAAATATTTTGTTCGCATCGTTTTCTTTCGGAATTTAAGGGGTCACTTGCGGGGACGCATGATTGTCGTTCACTTTGCTATACCCCGGGATACTTTGTCTGAGCACGGATATGGGATCGCCCGTGCCGAACGGCATAAAGTTATTCAGCTCCAGCTGTACGAAGAAACCGGTAATGGATTGGAAGGTCGTGGTGACGAACCGCTGCGCGACGAACCGCAGTGCCCAGCAGCTCTGATTATACTCAAGCCCGCCCACGGCATTCAACAGACGCTTATCCAGGAACGAATAATTCATGCGCGCGACGGTTCCCCAATGTTGCGAGATGGGCCATTGCTGGGAAATATCGATTTGCTGGTAAATATCGCGCTGGTACTGATAACCGAAGTTGAACGTCTTCCCCGGTTCGGGACGGTAGTGTGCCACCCAGCTGTATTGTTGTGTACCCGACGTGCTGTTGTTGTAATCAATCGCGGTTTCCAGCGACAGCGCGCGTGTCATATTCCCGCTGACAGCAAGCAAGGTATCCGAAATGCCCATGCTCGCGCCCGGCGTGTTGAGCGTGACTTGCGGCGTGATAAAGCTAAAACGCTGGCCCAACGTCAGATTGAACAGCTCGGCTCCGCTGTTTTTGGAAAGCACACGCGTGGTGGTCGCCAGCGTGATCTGGTTGGCATCGCCGATCAAATCACCACCGACAAACCGGTTCTCGGAGAACATCTGGGTCTGATTAAAATCCGGCAACGCCGTATCAAAATTCGGCAACAGCGTTTGATTGCGATACGGCACATAAAGATAGAACGCTCTCGGCTCCAGGGTCTGCAAATAATCGCTACCGAAGAAATTCGCATCGCGCTCGAATGACATACCGCTATCCACACTGAACAAAGGCAGGTTGCGCGACGCATTGGGTAGCCCGGCCACATTATTGGCCCCCATCGTATATTGGGTGCTACTCAGCGTCAGCTTGGGCGTGACGTAAACCGCAGGTTCGCTCACCAGCGGATAACTGAGGCTGGGCGCGAGCGTTAACCGACTACCGTCAACCATGGTGGGATGAACGAAGTCGACGTACTGCCCGGTAAAGGCCAGCGTCGCCCCGGACAGGTTCGTCGCCGTGCTGGTGTTGAGTTCAGGCATCCGCGCGTAAGGCGCGACGATAGGCGCGGCGGGGTCTTGCAGGGTTTGATATTGTTGCACCCGAATCGAGCTGTTCCACCCGTCCGCATTAAATTTGGCACCTGCTTCCTGCAACAGGTTGACCTGGGCGGTGCTGAATATCGAGGTACCCAGATCGGTGTAATAGGCATTATCGGACACGCGTTCGTAATTCACATACCCGCTCGTACTGCTGTCTATGGCCTGGTTGTGTTTAACGGCAAAGTGCTCGCGGTTACTGTTGCTGAGATGATCGTTGGGCAAGATGTCGGCATTCAATATCCCGCTATACCCCGCACCCAGATAGCGGAATTCATTGTTCAGTTGCACGCCGCGTTTGGATATCTCGCGCGGTGCGATGGTCGCATCCGCATTGGGCGCGATATTCCAATAATACGGCAGGGTAACATCCAGACCGCCGTTGCTGGTGGTGCCTTGTATGGGAGCGAGGAAACCAGATTTGCGGCCACTATCGAGCGGGAAATCCATCCACGGTGCGTAGATGAAAGGCACGCCCTTGAATTCCACCGTGGCGTTATGTGCGGTACCCACCTGATCGACACGATCCAGTTGCAGCGTGCCCATATTCAATTGCCAATCATCATTTCCCGCCGGACAAGTCGTGTAAGTGGCATTGTCCAGGCTGTAATGCTGCTTGTCCTGTATCTCCATCACAGAGCCGCTGGCACGGCCGAAATCTCCCTGGAACTTGAATTGCGGCTGCTCCATCTCGCCGCGCCCAGTGGTCATATTCATGTGCAGATGCGGCCCGCTGATTTTGTCCCCCGACGGTTGCTCCAGCAATACCCCGCCCTGCGCATCCACTTCGCGCTCATTGGGCATATACAACAATTTGTCGGCGCGGATCAGTTTCCCGTCCTTGCGCAACGTGGCCTCGCCGGTGGCCTCGATCTGGCTGTCTTTTTGTCCGACCAACCTGTCGGCATCCAGCACAGCCTCGGTCTCACCTGGTACAGCGGGCACGCCGGACGCGGCTGTGGCTGCATGGGCGTTATGCATGACACAAAACAATAATGAGGCCAGGGTGGGTAAGACTCGAAACCGCATAACACGCAGCAAATAGTAAGGTGGTAAACTTTCGCAAGTTTACCATCAAGGCCCTCCGAGAACCCCACTATGCAACGTCAGCAACAACTAGCCACTTGGCTGCGCAGTCACTTTCCGAACGACACTTTCACCCTCACCCCCGCTTCCGCCGACGCGAGCTTTCGCCGCTATTTCCGCGCAACATTCGCGGACAACAGCACCAGGATCATCATGGATGCGCCGCCGCAACATGAGGACTGCAAGCCGTTCCTGCATGTGGCCAAGCTGTTCGGGCAAGCCGGCGCACATGTGCCGCAGGTGTACGCGCAGGATTTGGAACAGGGGTTTTTACTGTTATCCGATCTGGGCAACACCACCTATCTGCAAGCACTGACCACCGGCAATGCGCCGCAGCTCTACGGCGCGGCCACCGATGCCCTGATCAGGATCCAACTCGCCTCGTGCGAGAACGAGCTACCGCTTTACGACGCGGTTCTGCTGCGCCGCGAACTGAATCTGTTCCCGGAGTGGTACATCGCAAAACATCTGGGCGTGACCCTGAGTGCCAAACAACTGGCGAAACTCGAAGAGGTGTACACACGCATCCTCGCCAACAACCTCGCCCAACCGCAGGTGTATGTGCATCGCGACTACCACTCCCGCAACCTCATGCTGACCGAACCCAATCCCGGCATCATCGACTTTCAGGATGCCGTGTACGGCCCCATCACCTACGACCTCGCCTCGCTGTTCAAGGATGCCTACATACGCTGGGAAGAGCCGGACATCATGGACTGGCTGATCCGCTATTGGGAAAAGGCGCGCAAAGTTGGCTTGCCGGTGCGTGCCGACTTCGGCGAGTTCTATCGCGACTATGAAATGATGGGCGTGCAGCGTCACCTCAAAGTGCTGGGCATCTTCGCCCGTCTTTACCACCGCGACGGCAAGGACGGCTATCTGAAAGACCTGCCACTGGTGATGGGCTATCTGCGACGTGCCTGTGCGCGCTACATCGACCTCAAGCCGCTGCTCAATATTTTGGATGAACTGGAATTAGGCAACACATGATGCCCCTCCCCCACCCCAATCCTCCCCCGGTGGGAGAGGGAGCAAACGTGAAGGACATAAAACCATGATGGCCATGATTCTTGCTGCGGGACGGGGAGAAAGAATGCGTCCGCTCACCGACCACACGCCCAAACCCTTGCTGCAAGCGGGCGGCAAACCGCTCATCGTGTGGCACATCGAGCGACTGGTGCGCGCCGGCATCAGCGAACTGGTCATCAACCACGCCCATCTCGGCGCGCAAATCGAACGGGCGTTGGGCGACGGCAGCCGGTTCGGCGCGACGATCCATTACTCGTCTGAAGGCGTCGCACTGGAAACAGCGGGCGGTATCGCATACGCTCTGCGCCGGTTGGGCAATGAACCGTTTGCCGTCATCAATGGCGACATCTGGTGCGACTACGATTTTGCAAAGCTACCCACCATTGCGGCACAGATGCAATCGAATCGCGACAGCGCACATCTAGTGCTGGTGGACAACCCGCCACATCATCCCCATGGCGATTTCGTGCTGCATGAGAACCGTGTTCTTCCCGAATCCCGAATCCCGAATCCTGCATCCTGCCTGCTGACCTTCTCCGGCATCGGTCTCTATCAACCCGCGCTGTTCACCCACCTCCCGCGCGGAATCAAAGCCCCGCTTGCGCCCCTGCTGCGCGAACAGATCGCGCTGAGTAAAGTCAGCGGCGAACACCATCGCGGGGCATGGGTCGATGTCGGCACCCCCCAACGTCTTGACCAACTGGATGCACAATTACGCCATGACCACAGCCCTGTTTGATCCCGCGATTTACGCTAAACGCCGCGCCACATTGCTGAATAAGATGCAAAGCGGCATCGCCATCATTCCCGCCGCAGCGGAGGTAGTGCGCAACGGCGATGCGCATTATGCCTATCGCTTCGACAGCAATCTCTATTACCTGACCGGTTTCACCGAGCCGGAAGCCGCGCTGGTGCTTGTCGCCGGACAGAAAGACCACAGCGCGGCACAAGCCATCTTGTTTTGCCGCGAGAAAAATCCGGAACGCGAGATCTGGGACGGACACCGTTTCGGCCCGGATGCCGCGCGTGAAAAATTTGGTTTCGATGCCGCCTACCCCATCGCGCAACTTGATGAAAAACTCATCGAGTTGATGGGCGATCAACCCGTGCTGTTTCATCCGCTGGGAGCAAGCGCGGACTGGGACGCGCGCCTTATCAGGCTGCGCGCGGCGGTACAGGAAAAATCGCGCAGCGGGATCTGCGCACCGGATGAAATGCACGATGTGCGCCGTCTCCTTAACGAGATGCGTCTATTCAAAGACGATCACGAACTCGCCATCATGCGCCGCGCCGCCGCCATCTCCACTGCCGCGCATTGCCGCGCCATGCGCTTCACCCGCCCCGATCAATTCGAGTATCAGGTCGAAGCAGAACTGCTGCATGAATTCTGCCGTCATGGCGCGCGCGATCCGGCGTACCCCTCCATCGTCGCGGGGGGCGGGAACGCCTGCACACTGCACTATGTTGGCAACGACGCGCGCCTCAAGGACGGCGACCTGCTGCTCATCGATGCGGGGGGTGAATTCGCGGGTTACGCCTCGGACATCACGCGTACCTTTCCGGTGAACGGCAGATTCTCTGCGGCACAGAAAGACGTGTATGAGATCGTGCTCGCCGCCCAAGCCGCCGCGATCTCCCGAGCGTCACCAGGACATCATTGGAATGCGCCGCACGAGGCCGCCCTGCGCGTGTTGGCGCAGGGTTTTATCGACCTCAAACTTTGTCATGGCACGGTGGAT
>JABEVG010000093.1 GCA_013044075.1 Gallionella sp. | reverse complement strand
TCCGAATCCCTCACACATTGGCACACTGACACCCCCTCCCGTGGCCGTTGGCAATGTCCTGCCCATTGTGCTGGATGCCGGGCCGGTAGCGGGTGCGAGCCAGATCAATATGCCTTACGTCTCGGTCACGGTCTGCACGCCCGGCACATCGGGAACGACAGCCGCCTGTCAAACGATCGATCACGTGCAAGTGGATACCGGGTCATCCGGGCTGCGACTGCTGAATTCCGCGCTCTATTCCAACTTGAATCTGCCGGTTGTCAGCAACGCAAACGGCCAGGCCATCGGCGAATGTGTGCCATTTGGCATCGGCACGACTTGGGGCTCGGTGCGCCGCGCGGATGTCTATCTCGCTGGCGAAGTTGCCAGATCCATTTCCATTCAAGACATCGGCGATCAACCCGGAGGAATGACGACGATCCCTCAAGACTGTTCCAACACCGGCACTATCCAAGACACCCAGTCGCTGTTGGGCGCAAACGGGATACTGGGCGTGGGTCTGTTCACCAACGACTGCGACGCTTGTTTGAGCCAAGCAATAGTGGCAGCGTATTACACATGTAACGCCGGCGGTTGCACCAATTCCTCCGTCACTGCCGCGCAGATGGTGAAAAACCCGGTGGCACTTTTCCAGAACCCTGGAACTGGAACGGCACAGGATAACAACGGCGTGTTGATTCAATTGCCTGCGGTTGCCGCCGCAGGTGAGACCTCCCTCGCCGGATCGCTGATTTTTGGTATCGGCACGCAATCGAACAACGCGCTGCGCAGTGCCACCGTGTATGCGACCGATACATCCGGGAACTTCAATACCACCTACAACGGCGTGAGCATGCCGACAAGTTTTATCGATAGCGGATCGAACGCTTTGTTATTCAACGACGCAAATATTCCACCTTGCACCATCAACTCCTGGCTCTATTGTCCTACTACTTCACCGCTCACCTTGAATGCCACCAACAGCGCGGCAACGGGGTCGGCGAGCGGCGTAGTGAGCTTCAGCATCGTGGGATTGGGCAATCTGAATCCGGCCACAGTCGCGGCCAATATAGGCGGAAGCACGACGGGCGGTTATTTTGATTGGGGGCTGCCCTTCTTTTTCGGTCGTTCGGTATACACGGCCATCTCCGGGGCAAGCACTCCAGGGGGATTGGGGCCTTATTTTGCTTACTGACCTGCGTTGTCTGGCCACCTCCTGACCCTCGTTGTTTCTGTCGTCCGCGACGCGGGGTGGTCCTGGGTTGTACCAATTGAAGTTAAGGGGATGATATGGATTTTCACATGCAAACTTCGACGATGATCGGGCCGCGCAAACACAGTGCCGCTCGGCACGCGTACCGGATATTGGTCATGCTGGCTGTCCTGGGCCCGATCACGGCGGCCCATGCGTCGCTGGGCGGGAATGCTGCCAGTGTCGAAACGGATCGGGTGCAGATGAAGGTGGCGCGAACGGCTCGCCTGACCCCGTCAGCCAACGGTACTTACACCGTGCATGAGACGATCCTGCCTACCGCTACATTGGTTCGGCAATACGTATCCAATACGGGAAGAGTATTCGCGATCACTTGGAACGGGCCTTACATGCCCGATCTGCGGCAACTCATGGGCACGCATTTCGATACCATGATTGCGCGCCAGGCAGGCAAGGTACATGCCGGTCAGCGCGCTGCCAGTCAGCACGGGTCGGACTTGGTGGTCGAAGCGGGAGGACATCCGCGTCATTTCGTGGGTCGCGCCTACCTGCCTGGCGCACTCCCTGCGGGGGTGACTGAGAAAGACATACAACCCTAGCGCGGCTCGATCTGCCTACACGGACCGTCCTGCCCGCGTATCTGCCCGAACGCGAGTATGCGCATGTTCAGAATATATACGAATGCGCATACACAAACTCCACCGTCAGCAGGGAAAAAACGGCCAGCGTTGGTATCGCCTCCTTTTGCACGTGCTTGATGAAGCAGTGCGTGTCGTCCGCCTGCCACGATAGACCGAGCCGCCGAATGAGGATTGGAAGCCATAAGACACCAACGATGGAAATGGCGGAGGGAATCGACAGATAGCTCGGTCTATCGTCAACCGGCTTCGATACGTCACGAATGATGTAGTAAACGCCAGAGAAAAAATAAGCCGTAAAAGTAGGCCAAAAATAGGGAGCGATATAAGGCCACAACGTATTCATGGCATAACTCCTATTGTGCTTTCCGGCGATGATACTCCTGCATCCAACAAGCGGCGATAACCGCGCGGGTCTCGTGTCCTTCAGCAATTCAACGATTGGTTCTTTCTTGATGCTGCCCGGGTGCAGGCGGAGCAAACAGCTGGTGCGCGAAGGTTAGCGCGGCTCGATCTGCGCGAGATGTCTGGCGACGGACAGCCAGGCACCCAGCCAGCCCAGATACAGCGAGAACAACAACAGCGACAGGCTATCGCCAGCACTGAGCGAATGCAGGGTGAACTGGCTGGCATAGAGCTGCGACAAGGTGGCGAGCGGTCGATTGAGCAGGGCCAGGCTCGCGGTGATGATGAGATAGGCCGCGATGCCGCCCAGCAAGCCTTGCATCGCGCCAAAATATAAAAAAGGGCGGCGGATGAAACCGTTGGACGCGCCGATCAGCTTGGCAACTTCGATCTCGTCACGCTGGGTCAGTATCTGCAAGCGTATGGTGTTGAAGGTGACGGCGATCAAGGCCAGGCTGAGCAGGCTGGCCAGTATCAGAACCGCGAGGGTGGCGAACCTGAGCAGGGCTTCCAGCTTGTAGGCCCATGCCGAATCGAGTTGCACCTGTTCGACTTTGGGCAGATTGGCGATCTCGTTGCGCAGCGTGTCCAGGCTTTGTGCGTTGCCCGGCTTCGGATGGATCACGAAGGCATCGGGCAGCGGATTCTTTTCCAGCCCGCCGATGACATCCGCCAATCCGGTGCTTTGCTTGAGCTGTTGCAAGGCCTGGTCACGCGGTACAAATTCCAGATGATCCACGGCGGGGTGCTGCGCGAATTGTTTGCGCAGTTTTTCGATGTCATCGGCCTTCGCATCCATGCTCAAAAACACGCTGATCTGCGGCGTGCCGGAAAGCTGTTGTACCAGACCCTGCGCGTTCTGCAACAGCACATACATGCCGGCGGGCAGGCTCAGCGCGATGCCGATGACCAGGATGTTGAGCAGGCCGGCGAGCGGCGGATTGAAGATGCGTCGCGTGGCGGCGCGCAGCACACCCAAATGTTGGGCGATGATACGGTTCATGATGGCATTGCGTGGGTGGATTGCAACATGCCCTGCTTGAGATTGAGCACCCGCACCCCGGGATCTTGCAACACGCCCGCGTCATGGGTCGAGATAAGCAGGGTCACGCCGACCTGATGAAAAGATTTGAAGATCGCCATAATGTCCTGCGCGTAGTCCGCATCCAGATTGCCGGTGGGCTCGTCGGCCAGCAGGATCGAAGGCCGGTTGACGATGGCGCGCGCGATACACAGCCGTTGTTGTTCGCCGCCGGACAGCGCGATCGGGTTGGACTTCTCGCGTTTGAGCAAGCCGACCTTGTCCAGCGCGGCGCGCACGCGCTTGGTGCTTTCCCGGTGATCGAAACCGCAGATCTGCAAAGGCAACAGCACGTTGTCGAACACGTTGCGATCGAACAGCAATTTGTGGTCCTGAAAAATGATGCCCAGATTGCGGCGCAGAAACGGCAACGCGCCCGCCTTGAGCACGCCGACGTTTTGATTGTTGACCAGCACGCTGCCGGAGTTGGGACGTTCGATGGCGGCGATCAATTTGAGCAAGGTGCTTTTGCCCGCCCCCGAATGCCCGGTGAGAAACGCCATCTCGCCCTGAGCGATGTCGAAGGAGACGTTGCTCAACGCCTCGAAACCGCCGGGATAGCGTTTGCGCACCTGATTGAAGCTGATCATGCGTCCAGCCCCAGCAGCGCGCGCACAAAATCTTCCGCATCGAATGGGCGCAGGTCGTCCAGACTTTCGCCCACGCCGATGAAGCGCACCGGAATGGGATGCGCCTTGGCGATGGCGGCGATCACGCCGCCTTTGGCCGTGCCATCGAGTTTGGTGAGGATCAATCCGGTCACACCGAGTGCCGCATCGAAGGCTTTGACCTGGCTCAGCGCGTTCTGTCCGGTATTGGCATCCAGCACCAGCAGCACTTCGTGCGGCGCATCGGGTAGGGCTTTGGCGATGACGCGTTTGACTTTTTTGATCTCTTCCATGAGATGCGCCTGGGTGGTCAACCGCCCGGCGGTGTCCGCCAGCACCACATCTATCTTGCGTGCCTGCGCGGCGTGGATCGCATCGAACATCACCGCCGCCGCATCCCCGCTTTGTTGCGCGATCACCGCCACATTGTTGCGCTCGCCCCAGGTGATGAGCTGCTCGCGCGCCGCCGCGCGGAACGTGTCGCCCGCCGCCAGCAACACCGACAAACCCTGGCCTTGCAGATACTTCGCCAGCTTGCCGATGGACGTGGTCTTGCCCGCGCCGTTGACCCCCACCATCATGATGACGAAAGGTTTGTGGGTATGGGCCAACAGCGGTTGCGCCAGCGGCTGCAACAACTTGAGCAGGCAGGATGCCAAAGCCTGTTTGAGTTCGGCGGCTTCGGTCAGACGATGTTCTTTGACCTGGCGGCGCAGATCGGCCAGCAGGGCCGAGGCGGCATCCATGCCGACATCGGCGGTGATGAGCAGGGTTTCCAATTCCTCGTACAGTTCGTCGTCGATCTTGCCGCCCCGGCTGAACAGCTCGCCGAACTGGCTGCCGGTACGCGCCAGCCCGGAGGTCAGACGCGCCAGCCAGCTGCTGTCGGAGGATGAGGTGGTGGTGGATTTTTTCTTGAGAAAACTAAACATCAAATTAGGACGAGTTATGCTGAAAAATGTCGGATAATGCGCGCGGCATTTTATGCCGATTACATCTGTTAGGGATAGAGCCATGAGAATTCTTTTGCTGGGAATGACTTTGCTGTTGAGTGTTGCCCCCGCAGCACACGCAAAGATATACGAACACACGTTGGCGAACGGCTTGAAGGTCGTGGTCGATGAGGACCATCGCGCCCCGGTGGTGGTGCAGCAGATCTGGTACAAGGCGGGCAGCATCGACGAAACCGAGGGCAAGACCGGCATCGCGCATGTGCTGGAACACATGATGTTCAAGGGAACAAAGACCGTTCCGGCGGGTGAATTCTCCAGGCGCATCGCCGCCGCCGGGGGTCGCGAGAACGCGTTCACCAGCAGTGATTACACCGCCTATTTTCAGCAGCTGCACAAATCCAAGTTGCCGCTGGCAATGCAATTGGAAGCCGACCGCATGCACAATCTGAACCTGTCCGCCGCAGAATTCGCCAAGGAGATCAAGGTCATCATGGAGGAGCGTCGCTGGCGCACGGACGACGAGGCGCATGCGTTGTTGCAGGAACGGATGATGGCGGTGATCTATCAGGAGCATCCCTATCATCATCCCGTGATTGGCTGGATGGATGACCTGGAAGCCACCACGGTGGCCGATGCGCAAGCCTGGTACCAGCGTTGGTACGCGCCGAACAACGCCACCCTGGTGATCGCCGGGGATGTCAGCGCGAAAGAAGTCTTCGCCCTGGCACAACGCTACTACGGCAAGATCCCCAGACGCGCCCTGCCGGTGCGCCGCCATTTCATCGAGCCCAGGCAAATCGGTATCAAACGGCTCGTGGTCAAAGCTCCCGCCGAACTGCCGCAACTGGTGATGAGTTACCAGGCTCCGGTGCTGCGGAATCCGGCCACAGACTGGCAGCCTTACGCGCTGGAGGTGTTGGCTGGCATCCTGAACGGCAATGATTCCGCGCGTCTGAACAAACATCTGGTGCGCGAACAGCAGATCGCCAGCGATGTGGGCGCGGGTTATGACTCGGCCTCGCGCGGCCCGGGACTGTTCACGCTGGAAGCCACACCCTCGACCGGCAAGACCGTGCAGGACGCGGAAGCCGCCTTGCGCAAAGAGATCGCGCTACTGGTGCAAGACGGGGTGAACGCCGACGAGTTGCAGCGCGTCAAGGCGCAAGTGATGGCGGGCGAAGTGTACAAACGCGATTCGGTGTTTTATCGCGCCATGCAGATCGGGCAGCTGGAAAGCATCGGCCTGGGCTATCAAACGATCCCGCTGATGCTGGAAAAGATACAGGCGGTCACCGCCGAGCAGGTGCAGCAAGTCGCCAAAGAGATTCTGGTGGATGACGCATTGACCGTCGCGGTACTCGACCCGCAACCGCTGTCCGATAAACCCAAACACGCGGAAGGGAATTTCCATGTCCACTAACATCTTCAAGGTTTGCGCGGCTGTCGTGGTCTGCGCGCTCAGCAGCGTGGCGTATGCCACGCCCGACATCCAGCATTGGCAAAGTGCCAGCGGCGCAAAAGTACTGTTCGTCGAGGACCATGACATCCCGATGCTGGACGTGGCGGTCAGCGTGCCGGCGGGTAGCAGCTTCGATACGGCGCAAAAATCCGGCACGGCAGGACTGACCCAACAGCTGCTCGATCTGGGCTCTCAGGGGCTGTCCGAGGACGACATCGCGCGCGGCATGGCCGATCTGGGCGCGCAACTGGGCGGCAGTTTCGATCAGGACAGAGCCAGCGTGTCGCTGCGCACCTTGAGCGACCAGGCCGTACGCGACAAGGCCTTGGGTATCATGGCGAGCGTGTTGCAACACCCGGTATTCGCCCCCGATATTCTGGCACGTGAAAAGACCCGCGTTATCTCGGCTCTGAAAGAAGCCGAGACCAAGCCGGAGAACATCGCGGACAAAGCCTTCCAGAAAGCCGTGTTCGGCACGCATCCCTATGCCCTGCCGGTATCGGGCGAGGTCGCCAGCGTGGCAACGATCACGGCGCAGGACTTGCAGGATTTCTATCGCGCGCATTACAACGCGCGGCGTGCCGTGGTCGCCATCATGGGCGACGTGACGCGCGCGCAGGCTCAGGCCATCGCCGAACAACTGACCGGCGCATTGCCCGAGGCCGATGCGGGCACCGCGTTACCCGGGGTCGCCAGGCAGATCGCCGCCAGCGAACAACGCATCGCGCATCCCGCCACGCAAAGTCACATCCTGATCGGCGCACCCGGCATGTCGCGCACCGATCCCGACTATTTTCCGTTGTACGTGGGGAATTACATCCTGGGCGGCGGCGGTTTCGTATCGCGCCTGATGAGCGAGGTGCGCGAAAAGCGCGGACTGGCTTACAGCGTGTACAGCTATTTCATGCCGCTCAAACAGACCGGCGCGTTCCAGATCGGCTTGCAAACCAAGAAGGAACAGGCGGATGACGCGCTGCGACTGGTGCGCAAGACGCTGGCCGATTTCGTCGCGCACGGTCCGACAGAACAGGAATTGCGCGCCGCGAAACAAAACATCGTGGGCGGCTTCCCGCTGCGCATCGACAGCAACCGCAAGATCCTCGACTACCTGAGCGTCATCGGTTTCTACGATATGCCACTCACCTATCTGGATGATTTTTCGTCACGCGTCGAGCATGTCACGGTGGCGCAGATACGCGACGCGTTCAAACGCCATATCGATCCGCAGCACATGGCGACGGTGATGGTGGGTGCGCCGAACACGGGCGATCCCCTACCCAGCAAGCCGGACGGAGAGCCGACTCCGGCGGAGAGCGCAAAATAAACAAACTGCGTATCAACGGCGGCGAGTTGCGCAGCCGCGTCATCACCTTTCCCGATGCCGAGGGTCTGCGCCCCACGCCCGACCGCGTGCGCCAGACCTTGTTCAACTGGTTGGGCCAGACGCTGTACGGACGCAGTTGTCTGGATCTGTTCGCGGGCAGCGGCGCGCTGGGATTTGAAGCCGCCTCGCGGGGTGCCGCGCACGTGACGATGGTGGAAAAAAATCAGCTGGTATACCGCGCCTTGCAGGACAACATCAAGAAATTGGCGTTGGCCAATATTTCCGTGCATGGCGTGGATGGGCTAGAATTCGCCTCCCGCGACCCGCAGCGATATGACGTTATCTTTTTGGATCCGCCGTTCCAGAGCGATTTTCTTCCCCGATTGTTTGAGCTGTTGCCGGCGCGTTTGACGGAGGACGGTGTGCTGTATGTCGAATCGGGTGCAGCGATCAACGCGCCGGATGGATGGCAGGTCGTGAAGTCCGGCAAGGCGGGACAGGTGCATTATCAATTACTGAGACACCAAAAATGATCAAGGTCGTATACCCCGGTACATTTGATCCCATCACCAAAGGGCACGAGGATGTCGTTAGACGTGCAGCCGGATTGTTTGGCGAGGTGGTGGTCGCGGTCGCGGCGAGTCGCGTCAACACCCTGTTCAATCTGGACGAGCGCGTGGGTCTGGCGCGCGAGGTGTTTGCCAACCAGCCCAATGTGCGCGTGGAAGGCTTTGACGGATTGTTGATGAGCTTCGTGCAGGAACAGGATGCGCGCGTGGTGTTGCGCGGCTTGCGCGCCGTGTCGGACTTTGAATACGAGTTTCAACTGGCGGGGATGAATCGCAATTTGTATCCCGAAATGGAGACCTTGTTCCTCACGCCCGCTGAAAAATACACCTTCATCTCCGCGACCATGGTGCGCGAAGTGGCGCGCTTCGGCGGCGACGTGAGCAAGTTTGTCTCGCCTGTCGTGGTGGAAAGATTGCAACAAAAATTTTTAGGGAAAACCGCATAGCACGGGCAGTCACCGGCTATCTTTTATTTGGAGAAAAAGTATGTCACTCATCATTACCGACGAATGTATCAACTGCGACGTGTGCGAGCCGGAATGCCCGAACGACGCGATCTCGCAGGGCGACAGCATCTATGTCATCGACCCGAACAAATGCACCCAATGCGTGGGACATTACGACACGCCGCAGTGCGTGGAAGTATGTCCGGTGGATTGCATCCCGCTGGATGTGAACAACCCGGAAACCGAAGCGCAGTTGCAAGCCAAGTATGAAAAACTGATGGCGGCAAAACGCTAGGGATTCGGCTTGATGTAAAAAATGCCACGCGAAGTTTGCGTGGCATTTTTATTGGCTTGACGGATCGCCGGAGCACGCCACACAGTGACTTTCCCCGCGAGCGATCCGGGTTAATGCTTCTGCCAAACCCCTTGGATGGGCTGAGCATCGCGGCTCGCACCGATGGCGGGCAACCGGTAGAAATCGAGCAGGGTCCGCAACACGCTGTAGTGATCGATGTGTTGCGCGCTGGTGCCTTGCTTGACCATAGGGCCGACCAGCAACGTCACCACGCGATTGTTCTCCCGGCCATTGTCCTCGTCCCAGGTGAGGATCAGCAGGCTGTTGTGCCGGAACGCCCAGTCCACATAAGGTGTGACATGGGTCGCGAGCCAGGCATCCGCCGTCTCGAAACTGCCGTCGTGCATGTCGTTGTTTTGATCGGGGATGACGAAAGCCACGGTGGGCAACCTGGAAAAGTCCTGCGGAAAATCGCCAAAGCGCAGATTCATCGCCGCCGGCAAGCGTGTGCCTTGCCAGTTGCTCACCGGATTGTGTTTGCGCTGATACGCGCCGGACATGCAGCCCAGATCGCCGATAGCCGGCAAGGTCTCGGAATAACTGGCGAAGCTCAATCCCTTATCCAGCAAGGCCGTGGCGAGGTTGTCGCCGGTGAAGCTGTACGGGCAGGCATCGCTGGTCACGCCCTGCGTGGAACCGGAAAACAAAGCCAGATAATTCGGTTCGCTGGGATGGCTCACCCCGTAAGACTGCGTGAACAACATACCGCGCTTGGCGAGCGCGTTGATGTGCGAATCGAGATGCGCCATGTTCATGATCTGCGAGAAACCGCGATTTTCTTCGATGACCACCAGCACATGATCGGGTCGCGGCAGATGCTCCGCGAAGGCGGCGGGAGCAAGAACTAGGGCAAAAAGGAGAGTGAGCAGGATGCGCATGATGTTGGTAAATTTGCAGGGCGGATGGAGGTCGGATTAGACGTGATATTTTCTCCTGCGGCAAGCCTCACTTCTGGCAAACCCCGCAGTAAAAACTCGACCGCTGGCCTTGTCTGATCTGCTTGATCGCCGCGCCGCATTTTCGGCACGACTCGTTCGCCCTGCCGTACACCCAATAGTGTTGCTGGAAGTAGCCGGGCTGGCCCGAGGTATTGACGAAATCGCGCAGGGTACTGCCGCCTTGGGCGATCGCCTCGGCCAGTGTCGCGCGGATCTCGGCGACTAATTTTGCACAGCGCGGCAGGCTGAGTTTGCCCGCAGCC
Organism: Gallionella sp.; assembly: GCA_013044075.1. Classification (GTDB taxonomy): domain Bacteria; phylum Pseudomonadota; class Gammaproteobacteria; order Burkholderiales; family Gallionellaceae; genus Gallionella. Next base: position 1,096 of record JABEVG010000093.1, on the reverse strand, counting down.
AATTGCGGTTTGATGCCGCTGCGGAACAGCGATTCATTGGCGTAGATGTTGCCCACGCCGACCACGACATGATTGTCCATGATGCATTGCTTGATGCTGATGCTGCGACCGCGCGTGGCCAGATAGAGATAGCGCGCATCGAAATCGTCCTGCAGCGGTTCGGGGCCAAGAGCAGCTAACAGCGGGTGAGTGTGTGCATCGCCCTCATGCCACAGCACCGCGCCGAAGCGGCGCGGGTCGCGCAGGCGCATCAGCTTGCCATTTCCTAAAATCAGGTCGAAGTGATCATGCAGCGCGGGAGGCGTACCGACAGGCAGGATGCGCAGACTGCCGGACATGCCCAGATGCAGAATCAAGGTGCCGTTGCCGCAATCCATGAGCAGATATTTGGCGCGGCGCGTGAGGTTGAGAATGGTGCGCCCCCGCACGGGCAGAGCGGGTATCGGCCAGCGCAGGTTGCGATTGCGGATGACGACATCGGATATGGTCGCGCCGACGAGGTGCGTTTCCAAGCCGCGCCGGGTGGTCTCGACTTCCGGGAGTTCAGGCACGGCGGCGTTTCCACCACAGGAATATCCCCCAGCACATCAACCCGAGCGGCAGCACGAACAGGAAGCCGATGCCGATGATGCCGAGCTGGGTCTTGCTCAGGGTCAGGTTGCTGTCTTTGCTGCCGCGTGGTTGCAGGGTGATCAAGCTCTCCTCGCCGGCCAGCCAGTTCACCATGTTCACCCCCAGATCAATGTTGCCGCCGTTGCCAGCAAAGCTGTTGGACAGGAACGCGCCGTCGCCGACCACGACGATGCGCTGCTCTCTGTCCTGAACGTTGCGTTGCAAAGCGGTGGCGATCACCACCGGACCGGGGGTGTCGTGCGCCTTGTCAAACTTGGGCTTGCCGCTGCGGCTCACCCAGCCGCGTGCCGCCACTTCGATCAGCGCGTGGCGTTGCCAGTCGCCGCCTTCGTTCCAGGCCAGCCGGCGCGCGCCGGGGAAGGCGGTGATCAGATTGAAATTGCGCGTGATGGGATGCGGTGTGTAGCTCGCGCCGATGGACCAGGTGGCGGGCGCGCGCATCTCGGTGGCGGCGGGGTCGATG
>JABEVG010000092.1 GCA_013044075.1 Gallionella sp. | reverse complement strand
TTGCCGTTCGTGCTGAGCCTGTCGAAGCACAAGAATCCATTCACATTTCGACAAGCTCAATGCGAACGGATTCTTGGATAAAGAGTGCCGGATCAATAAATTCGGGCTCTGCAGGTTTTCCCCTCCCATTCAAGGGAAGGGTTAGGGTGGGGGATGGGATTGTCGGTTGCCGACGGATTATTCAGCTTGACTGGAAGCCGTATTTGCAGCGTGTTGCAAAAATGCAACAACGCGCAAAATGCTTTGACATTGCCATACGGGCTTCTATACAGTCCGCACCCAGTGCTGGTAGGGAGGTCTTATTGGCACGAAGGGATAGTATTCTGGTCACCCGAATAAACTTATAAACTCAGAGGAAAACACAATGAAGAAAATCGTTCTCTCACTGGCAGGCGTGATGGCTGCTGTGGCATTTGCGCCAGAAGCATCGGCACTTCCAGTATTCGCACGTCAAACCGGCATGGCTTGCTCCGCATGTCACTTCCAACACTTCCCCTTGCTGAACGGTTTCGGTCGCGCATTCAAGGCAGCCGGCTTCACCATGATGGGCGCGCAAGGCAAAGTCGAAGAAGCGGGTAGCCTGTCTATCCCTGCTGAACTGAACATGGCAGTGCTGACCAGTTTTGGTTACGGCAAGACTAACCAAACTGCTGATACGACAGCCGTCACAAAAAATGCCGGCAATGGTGCATTTGGGATTATTGGTTCAGGTGCTGGCGGCGGTATGAATGAAGCATCGTTGTTTTTCGGTGGCCATGTGAGTGACAACGCCGGTTTCCTCGCCGAATTGGGTCTGGGTGGTGCGGGTGCCGCGCTGGGTTCCGCCAAGTTGCCTATTCTGTACGAAGTCGCCGATGGCGTGCGCGCGGGTGTGGTTCCGTTTGCAACTGATGCCCAGGGTGCTTCCTACGGTATGGAGTTGTTGAACACCGGTGCGAACGCCGTGCACATGATGAGCAACACCGTTGGTTTTAACAACGAGTTTGCCAACGCGATGTCTGCCCAGCAATACTTGAACACTGCCGGTGCCGCAGACGGTGCGGGTCTGGTGGTGACTAACGACAAGTATTTCGTTAACTTGACCAAGTTCAATCAGGCCGGTATCGCGAGTGCTGCTATCGGATCTTTGACTTCGACTTACGCGCGTGCAGCGGCTATGTTTGATGTGGCAGGTTGGGACACCGGTGTCGGAATTCAAGGCTGGAGTGGTGAATCTCTGTCAGGCATCCAACCTGGTGCTTATGGTGGTGCTATCAATCCTATTGTTGGTGGTGCGGCTTTGACTTTGTATCAAACCAAAGCAACGGCGATCGACGGTCAGATGCAAGGCTCGTTGGGCGGCATGCCGGTCGGCTTCTACGCCAGCTATGCGACAGCACCTACTGGAAATGGTGCTGTTTTGCAAAACGCTTACAACGTAGGTCCGTTGACTCGCAGTTCGATCAACCTCGATGCCGAAGTGGGTGTCGTGCCTGAAATCGTGACCGTGGGTGCGGCGATCCGTCGAGGCAACAGCGGTTTTGCGAGTGCGACCGGTGGTAACGCGAGCGATAATGCGATCATGCTGACTGGCACTTACAAGATCCAGCAGAACATGTTGGCGCGTCTGTCTTATGTCCATCAGACTGGCGATTACTGGAATCTGCAAAACGCGGCAGGCGGCGGTACGAATGCCCAGGTCTTGGGTAGCAACACCACGATGCTGAACATGTACGTCCTGTTCTAATTTGCCGTCATTCGCCGCACTTAAATGTGTGGCGAGCGACACAAGTGTGAGCAAGTACCATCAGCTGTGATGAACAGGGGAGACTTCGGTCTCCCCTGTTTTTTGCGCTTGCAACAATAACCGCTATCCGTACAATGCGAGTCATTGTCTGCTACTTAGGGGTACATCATGCAAATTACACTGGAACAAATAGCCGAAGGTGCGCTTGCGCTGCCAAGTGAAGCTCGTGCCTTGTTGGCGGATCGTTTGGTGGAAAGCCTTGATCCCGCAGACGATGGATATATTCGGCAGCTATGGGTAACAGAAGCGCAGCGGCGCATTGCTCAGGTACGCAGCGGAGCGGTGTCAACTATCCCCGGAGAAGTTGCATTTGCTCAAGTAAAGGCTGCAATCGGGAGATGAATTACGAGTTTCATCCCGATGCGCTTTCAGAGTTCCAAGAATCAGTCATATTCTATGAGGCACAGCAAAACGGATTGGGTGTCCGTTTTATGGCGGCAGTTCAATCTGCAATTGATCACATCGTTATTGCCCCGGAGTCTTATCGAGTGCTGGAAGAGGATGTACGTCGATTTTTGACCAAAGTTTTTCCTTATGCTGTGCTGTATACGATTGAGAGCGATTGCATTTTGATTGTTGCGGTGATGCATTGTCATCGTGAGCCGGGCTTTTGGCATCACCGAATAACTTCCGTTTGAAATGTATGCGCCATCGCTACAACCACGGAAAATCCTTGCTGTGGTAAGCTGCGCAGCCCTGTAGTGCAACCGTTCACACGTCCATTTATGTCGTTCATTTCTGCGTTAGTGCATCAGTTAATTCGCCCTGAAATTTTAGCGTTGCATGCTTATCATGTGCCGGTCAGCGACGGCTTCATCAAGCTGGATGCGATGGAAAATCCCTATCTCGTTCCTGCATTTTTGCGCGAGGAAATCGCGGCGGCGGTGAGCAATGCGGCGATCAATCGCTATCCCGATCCGAACCCACAAATTCTCAAACAAAAAATCCGCGCCTTGCTGGAATTACCTCAGGGGATGGAGGTCCTGTTGGGCAACGGTTCGGATGAGTTGATCCAGTTGCTGGCGATGGCGGTGAATAAACCCGGTGCAACTTTGCTGGGTGTCGAGCCGTCGTTCGTCATGTACAAGATGATCGCAACCTTCCTCGGCATGCGCTATGCGGGCGTGCCGCTGACGCGGGATTTTTCGCTGGACATGGGTGCGATGCTGAGTGCGATCGAACGCGAGCAACCCGCGCTGATTTTTTTGGCGTACCCGAACAATCCCACCGGCAATCCCTACTCTGCCCGGGACATTAAAGCCATCATCGCTGCCGCTCCGGGCTTGGTGGTGGTCGATGAGGCGTATTACGCCTTTGCCGACGATAGCTTTATTCCGCATCTGGCGGAGTATCCGAATCTGTTGGTGATGCGCACTTTTTCCAAGCTCGGCATGGCCGGATTGCGGCTGGGGTTTTTGGCGGGCAGCGAGCTGTGGTTGAATGAGCTGGAAAAGTTGCGCTTGCCGTATAATGTCGGCGTTTTGCCGCAGTTGGTGGCGGAGATATTGTTGGATCATCACGATGTGCTGTTGGCACAGGCCGAACAAATCAAACAGGATCGCAGCAAATTGGCACAGCAATTGGGTGCGGTAGACGGAGTGCGGGTCTATCCGAGTGCCGCGAATTTTTTGTTGTTGCGCGTCGCGCGCGCCAAAGCGATTTTCGAGGCACTGAAGCAGCGCGGTGTGCTGATAAAAAATCTGCACGGCAGTCATGCGATGCTGGAAGATTGTTTGCGCGTGACGGTGGGCACGCCGGCGGAAAACGAGCGGTTTGTCGCAGCACTGAAAGAAAGCTTGCAAGCTATATGAGCGAGTTTCGGTGGAGACTCACCTTCAGGTTGTGTCGTAACCAAAACGAGCGGTTTATATCAGCTTTCAAGGGATGTCTTTTGTAGGAGCGAGCCTTGCTCGCGAATGAAAAAACAATCGCACGCGGGGCGTGCTCCTACATGAACGGAGTGAAAATTATGCGTAGCGCAAGCGTTACACGAAATACGCTGGAAACCCAGATCAGTGTGGAGCTGAATCTGGACGGGACAGGGAAATCGCAGTTCGACACGGGATTGCCGTTTCTCGACCACATGCTGGACCAGATCGCGCGGCACGGTTTGTTGGATTTGAGCATCGCTGCCAAAGGCGATTTGCACATCGATGCGCATCACACGGTGGAAGACATCGGCATTACCCTGGGTCAGGCATTCAATCAGGCGGTGGGCGACAAGAAGGGCTTGCGCCGTTACGGCCACGCCTTCGTGCCGCTGGATGAGGCGTTGTCGCGCGTGGTACTCGATCTTTCGGGTCGCCCCGGTCTGACGTTCAACTGCGACTTCGTGCGCGGCAGCATTGGCCAGTTCGATGTGGATTTGTTCCATGAATTTTTCCAGGGTTTCGTGAACCATGCGCTGATCACCCTGCATATCGATAATCTGGCGGGCAACAATGCCCACCATCAAGCCGAGACGATCTTCAAGGCGTTTGGTCGCGCCCTGCGTATGGCACTGGAACAGGATGTGCGCATGGCGGGCATGATGCCTTCCACCAAGGGTTCGCTGTAAATGAAAATGGAAATGCAGGTTTTTCCCGGATAGAGTCAGATGGTTGATGTGGCGATTGTTGATTACGGCATGGGCAATTTGCGCTCGGTCGAACAGGCGGTGCGCAAAGTCGCTCCCGATGCAGAGGTCGTGGTCACGGATGATGCGGGGGTGATCGCCACTGCGGCGCGCGTGGTGTTCCCCGGACAAGGCGCGATGCCCGATTGTATGCGCGAGCTGGATGCGCGCGATTTGCGCGGTGCGGTCATGCAAGCCGCGCGCAGCAAACCCTTCCTCGGTATCTGTATCGGCCTGCAAATGCTGTTCGAGCATAGTGAAGAGGGCGATGTTGCAGGATTGGGGTTGTTGCCCGGCAAGGTGTTGCGTTTCGCCGGTGGATTGCATGACGCGCAAGGCAACCGCCTGAAAGTTCCGCACATGGGTTGGAACCGGGTGAAGCACGTTGCCCCCGCGCACGCCTTGTGGGACGGCATAGAACAAGATGCGCGTTTCTATTATGTACACAGCTATTATGTGCAACCGGAGCAGACGAACCTGATCCAGGCGACCAGCGATTATCCCCAGCCCTTCGTGTGCGCCGTGGCGCGGGACAATTTATTTGCGGTGCAGTTTCACCCTGAAAAAAGCCACGCGGCGGGCTTGCGGTTGCTGCAAAATTTTACCCGATGGAATCCTTAAATTATTTAACGTACTGCCATGCTAATTATTCCTGCGATTGATTTAAAAGACGGTCATTGTGTGCGCCTCAAACAAGGCTTGATGGAAGATGCCACGGTGTTCTCCGAAGACCCCGCCGCCATGGCGAAGCATTGGCTGGCGCAGGGCGCGAGACGGCTGCATCTGGTCGATCTGAATGGCGCGTTTGCGGGCAAGCCAAAGAATGAAGCGGCGGTGAGAAGCATCATCGAAGCGGTGGGGCTGGATGTGCCGGTGCAACTGGGTGGTGGCATACGCGATCTGGTGACCATCGAACGTTATCTCGATCTGGGCGTGACCTACATCATCATCGGCACGGCGGCGGTAAAAGTGCCGGGCTTTCTGCATGAAGCCTGCGACGCGTTTCCCGGCCACATCATGGTGGGTCTGGATGCCAAGGGCGGCAAGGTGGCGGTGGACGGTTGGTCTAAGCTGACCGGACACGATGTGGGCGACTTGGCGAAACGCTTTGAAGACTATGGCGTGGAGGCGATCATTTACACCGACATCGGCCGCGATGGCATGTTGTCCGGGGTGAATATCCCCGCCACGGTGGAGCTCGCCAAGCCTTTGCATGTGCCGGTGATCGCCAGTGGCGGCATCACCAATCTCGATGATGTGCGCGCGCTGTGCGCGGTGTATCAGGAAGGCATCACCGGCGCGATTACGGGTCGTGCGATCTATGAAGGCTCGCTGGATTTGCGCGAGGCGCAAGCTTTGGCGGATGAGTTGACCCCGATCAAACTTTCCACGCTGCGTTAATTTCCATGCTCGCCAAACGCATCATTCCCTGTCTCGATGTGACCGCAGGTCGCGTGGTCAAAGGCGTGAGCTTCGTCGAGCTGCGCGATGCGGGTGATCCGGTGGAGATCGCCAAACGCTACGATGATCAGGGGGCGGATGAACTGACGTTTTTGGACATCACTGCCAGCTCCGACGACCGGGGGATACTCTTCCGCATCATCGAACAAGTCGCTTCGCAAGTGTTCATTCCCTTGACCGTGGGCGGCGGGGTGCGCGAGGTGCGGGACGTGCGCAATCTGCTCAATGCCGGTGCGGACAAGGTCAGCATCAATACCGCTGCGGTGGTGAATCCGCAACTGGTGGCCGATGCGGCATCGCGCTACGGTTCGCAGTGCATCGTGGTGGCGATAGATGCGAAACAGGTCGCGCCGGATCGCTGGGAGGTTTATACCCACGGCGGACGCAAGGCGACCGGGTTGGATGTGGTGGCGTGGGCAAGCAGGATGCAGCAATTGGGCGCGGGCGAGATCCTGCTGACCAGCATGGACAGGGACGGGCAGAAGAACGGTTTTGATCTGGCTTTGACGCGCGCCGTGACCGATGCTTTGGAGATCCCCGTGATCGCCAGCGGCGGGGTGGGAAATCTTCAGCATCTGGCTGATGGTGTGAAACTGGGCGGCGCGGATGCCGTGCTGGCCGCGAGCATTTTCCACTTCGGTGAATACACCGTGCCGCAAGCCAAGCGGTTCATGGCGCAACAAGGAATCGAAGTCAGGTTATGAGTGAAGCGTGGTTGAATAAGATCAACTGGTCTGACGATGGGCTCGTTCCTGCGATCGCGCAGGATGCGGCGACGGGGCGGGTGCTGATGGTGGCCTGGATGAATCGCGAGGCTTTGCTTCTGACCTGGCAGAAACGGCAGGCTGTGTATTGGTCACGTTCGCGCAAGAAGCTGTGGCACAAGGGCGAAGAGTCCGGGCATTTTCAGCTCGTCAAGGAGATACGCACGGATTGCGATGCCGATGTGATCCTGCTGCAAATCGAACAACAAGGCGGCATCGCCTGCCATACCGGGCGCGCAAGCTGTTTCTTCAGCCGATTGGAAAACGGCCGGTGGGTCGAGGTCGATGGGGTGTTGAAATCACCCGACGAGATTTATAAAAAATGAGTGTTGATGATATGCAAACAGATATTTTGAAACGCTTGACCGCAACGCTGGAGGCGCGTAAACACGCGCTTCCCGATACTTCCTACGTGGCGAAGTTGTTCGGCAAGGGCGAGGATGCCATCCTGAAAAAAGTCGGGGAAGAAGCCACCGAGGTGATACTCGCCAGCAAGGAGGGCGACAAGACACATCTGGTGTACGAGACCGCCGATCTGTGGTTTCACTGCATGGTGTTGCTGGCGCATCACGACTTGAGCGCGCAGGATGTGCTGGATGAATTGTCACGCCGCGAGGGCTTGTCCGGCATCGCCGAAAAAAATAGCCGGACAAAGGAGTGACGATGAGCGAGTGTCTGTTTTGCAAGATCGCGCGCGGTGAGATTCCCTGTCGCAAGGTCTATGAAGACGAAGAGATCCTGGCATTCCACGATATTCATCCGGCCGCGCCGGTGCATTTCATGTTGATACCCAAGCTGCACCTGGATTCGCTGTTACAGATAGACGAGGCACATGCTGCCTTGCTCGGCAGGATGATGGTGTTAGCTCCGCGCCTGGCGCGCGAGCAAGGATTGGACAACGGGTTTCGCACGGTCATCAACACCGGCAAGGGCGGCGGACAGGAAGTGTTTCATTTGCATATACACATCATCGGCGGCGGACAGTTGCCGCCCATGGTGAAACGAGACTAGTTAGTCTTTACTTTTTTGAGGAGAGCGTCATGGGTTCATTGAGCATCTGGCATTGGCTGATCGTACTGCTGGTCATCGTGTTGATTTTCGGCACCAAGAAGTTGCGCAACATCGGCAGCGATCTGGGCGGCGCGGTGAAGGGTTTCAAGGAAGGCATGAAGAGCGAGAGCGATGCCGCGCCCCAATTGAAAGAAGGCGGGCAGACCATCGAGGGTGAAGTGAAAGACAAGAAAACCACCCACGTCTGAGCATGCCGGGCGATAAGGCGATAGTTCATGTTTGAGATCAGTTTCTCGGAGTTGCTGGTGATTATGGTCGTGGCTCTCGTGGTCATCGGGCCGGAACGCCTGCCGAAGGTCGCGCGCACGATGGGGCTGTTGTGGGGGCGCGCGCAACGCTATGTGAACGGGGTCAAAGCCGATATCGAGCGCGATATGGCCATGGAGGAATTCCGCCAGTTGAAAGAAAAGGTTCAGGCCGAGGCGGAAGCCGCACAACGATCAGTCAAACAACTGGATCGGCATCTGGAACACGAGGTTCAGCAACTCAATGCGACTGTCGTAGAACCGCTGCAGGAGATCAAGCAGCAGGCACAACTTCCGCTGCCGCCCGCAACTGCTGCGACTGAATCCGCACCGGCCACGCCAGCACAATCCTGATGACCACCACCGAAAGTTTCATCGCACACCTGATCGAGTTGCGCACGCGTTTGTTGCATTCTGCGGTGGCTCTGTTACTGGTGTTCATCGCGCTGTTTCCCTGGGCGGCGAATCTTTACACCTGGCTCGCGCATCCCTTGCTCGCCAAGTTGCCCAAAGGCGCGCAGATGATCGCGACCGATGTCACCACACCGTTTTTCGTCCCGCTCAAAGTCGCCATGATGGCGGCGTTTTTGATAGCGTTGCCCTACATCCTCTACCAAATCTGGCGGTTCGTTGCACCCGGTTTGTATGCGCACGAAAAGAAGCTGGTCTGGCCGCTCATCCTGGCCAGCACGGTGTTGTTCTTCTGCGGTATGGCCTTCGCTTATTTCATCGTGTTTCCGGTGGTGTTCGGATTCATCACCGCCAGCGCGCCGCAGGGTGTGGCGGTGATGACCGACATCGACAAGTATCTCAGTTTCGTGCTGGGCATGTTCATGGCTTTCGGCATCACGTTTCAAGTCCCGGTCGCGGTGGTGGTGCTGGTGCGCATGGGGCTGGTCTCGGTGGAAAAGCTGCGCGATATTCGCCGCTATGTGATCGTTGCGTCTTTCGTGGTCGGCGCGATATTCACACCGCCCGATGTGGTGTCGCAGTTCATGCTGGCGATGCCGCTATGGCTGCTCTACGAGGCCGGCATCGTGGTGGCAAGCTGGATGAAGCCCGCGACATCTGTTGCGTAGCCTGGAGATGGTTTTATGGTTCAGAGAACAGCCGCCTGCAGCGGCTGTTTTTGCGAGTGCGGTTGTCAGCGGTTGGCTTGCGGACGCTTGCCTACTTTTATTTGCAGGCTTTGCCTGGTTCCGTCGCGTGTCACATCGACCGCGATGATTTTACCGGGTGCGGTATTGGCGATTGTTTCGAGCATGGTGGACCAATCGCTGATGGGCTTGGCATCGATCGACACCAGGATATCGCCAGCCCTGATCCCCGATTTCTCGGCGGGGCTGTTTTTGACCACTTCGGTAATGAGTAATCCTTTGGTCTCGCTGAGCTTGAACGATGCCGCCAGTTCCGGGGTGAGTTCCTGCACTCCCGCGCCGATCCAGCCGCGTGTCACCGAACCGTGCTGGATTATCTGTTCCATGGTCTTCTTGGCGGTACTGACCGGGATGGCGAATCCGATGCCTAATGAGCCGCCATTCGGGGAATAGATGGCACTGTTGATGCCGATCAGATTGCCGTTGGTGTCGACCAGCGCGCCCCCCGAATTGCCGGGATTGATCGCGGCATCGGTCTGGATAAAATTCTCGAACGTGTTGAGTCCCAGGTGGTCGCGCTTGAGCGCACTGACGATGCCCATGGTGACGGTCTCGCCCACGCCGAAAGGGTTGCCGATGGCGAGCACGATATCACCGATGCGCGCCTGGTCGGCATGGGCAAAAGTGATCGCTGCCAATTTTCCCGGCAGGTCAACCTTGATGACGGCCAGATCGGTTTCGGGATCCGAACCGATGACATGCGCGCTGGCTTTGCGTCCGTCCGACAGCGCGACCTCGATTTGATCGGCGGCTTCGACGACATGCTGGTTGGTGAGGATGTAGCCATCCTGACTCACGATCACGCCCGAACCGAGGCTGGAACTGCTTTGCGGTTCGGCATCGCCCTGCTCGTCGAAAAAGAATTTGAAACGTGGATCGTCCTTGAAAGGAGATTCCGGCACTTTGACTTCCGTGCGGGTGAAGATGTTGACCACGGACGGCATGGCTTTTTGCGCCGCGCTATTCAGGCTAAGACCCGTGGATTTCGCATCGCCCGGAGCGGGTGCGCTTTCATACAAAGTGACGACACCGTTGCGTGCGGCAGTCGGCAGCAGTTCAGGTTTGAGCGTGGTGACGATAAACAGCAAAGCGAGTGCTATCGTGACCGCTTGGGAGAATAAAAGCCAATGTTTACGCATGGTATGATGAACTCGGTCGGGTCAATATTTAGGGAGTTTGCATGCAGCTTTACGAACTGCGCGATTATAACGCAAGCCTGTTGCAAACCAATTTGTTCAAGGATTACTGCCCAAATGGCTTGCAGGTGGAAGGTCGCGCCGAGGTCAAACGTATCGCGACTGCTGTGACCGCTTCGCAGGCGGTGATTGATGCGGCGGTTGCTTGGGGGGCGGACGCGCTGCTGGTGCATCACGGATTTTTTTGGCGCAATGAAGATGCCGCGATCGTCGGCATCAAGAAACGCCGACTGGCAAAACTGTTGCAACACGACATGAGCTTATTGGTTTACCACTTGCCTTTGGACGCGCATGAGACTTTGGGCAACAACGCGCAACTCGGTCTCATGCTGGGCTTGCAAACAACGGTGCGGTGCGGCGAGCAGAATCTGCTCTGTTCGGGAAGCTTGAGCGTTGCTCAATCGTTGGGGCAATTCGCACTCTTCATCGAAAGCAAATTGCAACGCGCGGCGCAAGTCATCGCGGGGGATGGCAGACCAATCAAACGGGTGGCCTGGTGCAGCGGGGGAGCACAAGGCTATTTCGAGCTGGCCATTGCACAGGGAGTGGATGCCTACATCACGGGAGAAATATCCGAACAAAACTTTCATCTGGCGCAAGAGAGCGGTGTGGCATTCGTTGCCGCAGGTCACCACGCCACCGAGCAATTCGGCATCCAGGCACTCGGTCTGCATTTGTCAGAAAAGTTCGGCTTGCACCACCGGTTTTTCAACCAGGAAAATCCGGTCTAGCTATGCGATTCAGGTGGTGCGCTTGGCGCGCAGCTGGTCAAGCGAGATGGTCATGCTGCGCGGAGCGGAACGCAGCGCGGCATTGGCCAGATCGATAGGCTCGCGATTGTTCAGCAGCAGTTTGCCCAGGCTGGATTCGATTTCCGAAAGCAAGGTTGCCGGTTGCTGGGTGAAGCGCAGCAAAAAACTTTTAGTGCGGGGGCGAAGGTTGGTCCATTGCCAGCCCAGGTAGTTTTCATTGTTCTTGTATCCCGATTCTTTGAGTGTCTCAAGCAGTGTGCGGACGGCAGGTAAGGCCAGGTTCTCTGGCGTGGGGGTGCCGCTCCACATCAAACCGAAATAGATACGCAATCCGGTGCCCAAATTTTGTTGTTCCATCATGGGACGCAGGTATAGCGGCTGGTCACTGTCTGGTGCGCAATGAAACCCCACCACGCTGTCCGGCGCGTTGCGGTCTTCGGTGGCGGTCAGTTGCCAGCGCAAATCGTGCTGATCGATGAAGGTGCGCATATCCTGCATCGAGTCCAGCCAAAACCGGTTGTTGAGTTGCTCCCGGATCAGGTCGGTCTGTTCGGCCACGGATAAGGCCAATGGCAGGTTTTCCGGCCGGGCGAAAAATTCCAAAACGGCTTGTTCTTCTTGCATAAAAATATCCCGAGTATGTTCCCAAATCTATATAAGCAAACTCTGTAGCTTAATGTGTTTAATAGGTTTTTTAATTCACTAGTATTTTAATTAGGTATGAGGTGTTGACATTGTTTTTTAGAGCCGACATTATTCGACCCGTGTCACAGTATTGAACTTTACTGTATGTAATATAAATCAAGATAATAATTATTACGCGACACGCCGCAGCAAAAATAATCCGCTTTGTTCTTTATCACGTCATCTCTCAAAGATTGACGTGGGTTAAATTGTTTGTTGGGGGAGCCACTAACGATGCACCGATTTATTCGATTTTCTATCTTGTTGATGGGTTTGTTTGCCGCAAGCAGCAGTTATTCAGCTGAAGCACATCTGGCCCCTTTGACAACCGCCGATGATTTGGGCCCAGCGATTGAGCAGCCCATAGAATTCCCGCATTTTCGACACGCCAAAGACATGCAAATAAATTGCATGTACTGCCATACCTATGCGCGTCGTTCGTCCGTGGCAGGGATTCCGCCGATACAAAAATGTATCGGATGCCATCAAAGCATCGAGTCTGTGCGTGAAAGCCCGCGCATCAAAAAACTCTTCGAGTATTGGGAGGCCAATAAAGCCATCCCTTGGAAGAAGGTTCATGACTTGCCTGACTTCGTGCGCTTCAACCATGAGCGACATATCAAGCGTTTTGTGTTCCAGCAAAACCGTCCGGTTCAGGAGGTTTGCGGGGCATGTCACGGCGACGTGAAAGAGATGACCGTTGCGCGCCGCCAAAAACCGTTGTCGATGGGCTGGTGCATCAGCTGCCACGAGAAAGAGCATGTTGTGACGACTGCAGGCGCGATGCCGGCTGGCGACGAAACATACAAGGCTTCGCCCATGGGGCCGATTGCTGCGGGCGGTATGCCGGTTGGTGATCAGGCTTATTGGTACAGCATGAAGAAGCCCGCTGTCGATGCGGCCGGGGTGGTGGTCGCCAAAGGCCCTAACGATTGTTCGTCGTGCCATTACTAATTTTGATGGGCGCGCATTTAGAGAATTTTTCAGTGAGGTTGTGATGATAGACAACAATTTTGATCGACGTGATTTTCTTAAGGTGTTGGGTTGGGGTGGTGCCGCGGTGGCGTTATCCGGCTGTGGCAACACGTCGATAGAAGACGGTAAAGAGACGGTGGTCTCCTATGTGCATGCGGCAGATTATGTTATTCCCGGTATTTCCGTGTACTTCAATTCGACCTGTGCACAGTGCGAGGCGGGTTGCAGCATCAGCGGCAGGGTGCGCGAGGGTCGCGTGCTGAAGTTGGAAGGCAATCCCGATTCGGTAATCAATCACGGCAAGATGTGCGGTCTGGGGCAGGCGGGAGTGCAGCACCACTACAATCCCGACCGGGTGCGCGAACCGTTGTTGCGCAGCGGCGACAAGGGAGAGGTGATTACTTGGGAAAAGGCTTACGCGTTGATCGCGGAAAAATTGAACGGTGTGAGCGGCGACCAGATCGACTTTCTGACCGGGACGGTGAGTGGTCACCTGAAGGTCTTGCTGGGTAATTATCTGGACAGTCTGTCGAGCAAAAATCATTTTGTGTACGAGGCGGTTTCCCCTGCGGTGCAACGCGCGGCCAACTTGAAGTCATATGGCATGGAAATGCCGCGCTTCAATATCAACAAGGCCAAGGTCGTGGTGTCGTTCGGTGCCGATTTCCTGGGTGCGTGGGTCTCTCCGGTGCATTTCTCCCAGCAGTACGCAGAGTTCCGCAAAGGTGTGGACGGGCAGCGCGGTGTACTGGTGCAAGTCGAATCGAAGATGACGCTTACCGGTGCGAACGCCGATCGTTGGTTGGTGGTTCGTCCCGGTACAGAAGGTATTCTGGCTTTGGGCGTGGTCAACGCGCTCGGTGCTGCGGGCCTGCAATTGCCTGCGGATGTAGCCGCTGCGGTGAAGGATTACGACAAAGAGCGCGTCAGCAAGGATACTGGTGTGAGTACCGAACATCTGACCAAGCTTGCGGCACTGTTGAAGGAGCGCACGCCGAGTCTGGTGTTGCTGGGTAGTGCCGCAGAAGGCTATGCGCACGGATCAGAAAACGCGGCCGCCATCAATTTGCTCAATCATGTTCTGGGTAACGTGGGTAAAACGGTAGAGGCTTCCGCTGCCGTACCTTATCCGCAAATCGCGCCGGCAACGGGTAATTCAGCCGGGCTGCGGATGGTGAATAATCGACTGGCCGACGGGCAGTCTAAGGTGCTGTTTACCTACGGGACAAATCCGGTGTTCACCGCTCCCGCAGAATTGAAGTTCAAGGAGAATATGGCCAAGGCCGGCTTCAAGGTCGCCTTCGCGCATTATCTGGATGAGACCGCCCTGCAAGCTGATCTGGTGCTGCCTTTGAATTCCGCGCTGGAAGACTGGGGAACCATCGTTGCGGAATATCAGCCGGACGGTGTGCAGATCGGTGTGCAGCAACCCCTGATGGAAAAACTGCATCCGAACACGCTCGGTATGGGTGATATTCTGCTGGCTCTGATCAAACAGCGTCGCGCCGAAGAATACAAGTCCTTTGATGATTTCTATAGTTACCTGCGCACCGCGTTGCTGAAGAACAAGAGCGAGTTCGCCGCTGCGGGAACAGACGACGATGTCTATTGGAATGATTTGCTGAGTGGCGGCATCATCAACGTCGGTGGCGCAAGCAATAAGCTCGCCGGTAAGTACAGCGCAAATATCCAGTTGCCTGCACCAGCCGAGCGCGACCAGAACTATCCATTGACGCTGATCCCGAGTGTAACCGCCAGTCTGCGCGATGGCCGCAATGCCAACCAGCCCTGGCTGCAAGAATCCCCTGACCCCTTGACTACCATCGTGTGGGATTCATGGGTCGAGATCCATCCCAAGAAAGCGGCTGAACTGGGCATCGTCGAGGGCGACATTGTGGAAGTCTCGTCCAAGAACGGCTCGATCAAAGCGCAAGCTTATTTGTTCCCCGGCATTCATCCTGATGCAGTGTCCATTCCCCTGGGGAACGGACACGATGCGATGGGCCGTTATGCCAAAGGCTTTGGTGTGAATGCATTCCAGATACTGAGCCGCGTGTTTGACAATGAAACCGGCGAACTGGCGATGCATGAAACGCAGGTCAAGCTCAGCAAAACCGGCAAGCGCATCATCGTGGTTAAAGAAGAGGGGCCTGTAGGCGGAAGTCAGCAGGGCAGGAAAATCGCTGTGACGGTATCCAGCGATCAGGTTGATCTTTCGGAGGAGGTCTAAACATGTCGGTAAGTAACTTGTTGGAGAATTGGTCGGATTTTCGGCATAAACACCCGGTAGAGGATGTGCCGCATGACCCGTACAAATGGGCGATGAGCATCGACTTGGACGCGTGTACCGGATGCAACGCGTGTAGCGTTGCCTGTTACGCAGAGAACAATCTGCCGGTCGTGGGCAAGGAAAGGTATGCGCACGGACAGGCGATGCATTGGATGCGCATCGAGCGTTACTGGCCGGAAGATGACCGAGAATTCCCGGATCAGGGCGCACAGTTCCTGCCGATGATGTGCCAGCAGTGCGAAGCCGCTCCCTGCGAAACCGTGTGCCCGGTCGGTGCGACCAACCATACGCCGGACGGTTTGAATTCGCAGATCTACAACCGCTGCATCGGCTCGCGTTATTGCTCGGCGAACTGCCCGTTCAAGGTTCGTTATTTCAACTGGTACGACTACCCGACAACCGAAAATGTCTGGCCGGCCGAAATGACACAGCAGCTCAATCCGGACATCACTGTGCGTGGTAAAGGTGTGATGGAAAAGTGCACCTTCTGTATCCAGCGTATCCGTGTTGGCCAGCGTAACGTGAAAAACGAAGGTCGCGTATTACGAGACGGCGAGGTGCAGACAGCCTGCCAGCAAGTGTGTCCGACCAACGCCATCACTTTCGGTAATCTGATCGATACCGAGTCCAAAGTTCATCAGCAGTGGAAGGCTCAGCGTGTCGAGCTGGCCGTGGATGAACAAACAAAGGATACAGAGGAAGGTGGCAGCGAT
Organism: Gallionella sp.; assembly: GCA_013044075.1. Lineage (GTDB taxonomy): Bacteria > Pseudomonadota > Gammaproteobacteria > Burkholderiales > Gallionellaceae > Gallionella. Next base: position 21,242 of record JABEVG010000092.1, on the reverse strand, counting down.
CTGCGGGGTTATCGTATCTTGGAAGAGTTGCGTCCTTACCCGTCGGTCATGTACATGGAACGCGTGCGCGAAAGCGCGATTTAATCCGCTGCAACTTGTTTAGGGAATAACAATGAAAGATATCCGCGAAGACATCGCTTGGGCAAAGATCAATACTGACGTGCTCAAGAGCTTGGAGTCACCCCGCAAGCTGTTCTGGGTGATAATAATCAGTGCGCTGACCGTGTTTGGTATTGGTGTCGCCTGTGAGTTGTACCAGTACAACATGGGTCTGGGTGTGGCGAATCTGGACAATCCGCACGTGTGGGGGCTGTATATCGCCACCTTCATCTTCTGGATCGGTATGAGTCACTCCGGCACGTTGTTGTCGGCGATCTTGCATCTGATGCATGCCGACTGGCGCAAACCGATCTATCGTTTTGCCGAAGCGATGACCACGTTCTCGTTGATGACGGCGGGTCTGTTTGTGATGGTGCATCTGGGGCGGTTGTGGCAATTCTATTACGCGGTTCCTTATCCCAATGAACGTTGGATATGGCCGAATTTCCAGTCTCCGTTGTTGTGGGACGCGATGGCTATTTTCACCTACCTGAGTTCATCGATCCTGTTCCTGTACGTGGGTATGATCCCCGATCTGGCGATTTGCCGCGACAACATCCATACCGGCTGGCGCAAGAAGTTATACACCTTGTTGTCATTGGGTTGGGAAGGTACGGATAGGCAATGGCGTAATTTCCGCGTCACTTACCTGACCATCGCGTGCTTCCTGATTCCTTTGGCGGTATCGGTTCATTCCATCGTGGCATCGGACTTTGCGATGTCGCAACAGCCAGGCTGGCATGTGACTTCGTTCCCTCCTTATTTTGTGGCGGGTGCGCTGTATTCCGGTTGTGCTGCGATCATCACGCTGTTCATCATCTTGCGCTATGTCTTCAAGTTCGAGGAATACATGACGTTGGCCATCCTCAAGAAGGTGGTTCGCCTGACGTTCGCGATTGCGATGGTCTGGACATACCTGAATCTGATCGAGTACGCCACGGTCTGGTATAGCCATGACGAAGTATCGAAGGCCGTCCTGATCCAGAAGGCTACGGGTACCTATGCGCCGTTCTGGTGGATGATGAACTTCTGCGGTTCTATCGTTCCGCTGATCATGGCATTCAAGCGTTTCCAAACGAATATCCCGGTGATGATGGTGGTATCGCTGTTGCTGAACATGGGTATGTGGCTTGAGCGTTGGATGATTGTTTCACCGACTTTCTCCCACGGTTATTACCCTTGGACATGGGACCACGATCAATGGCCTTCCTGGGTGCAGTGGGGTGTCGTGTTCGGCAGTTTCGGCTGGTTCACATTCCTGTTCATGGTGTTCTGTAAGATATTCCCATCAGTCTCCATGTACGAAGTGAAAGAAATGGTCTATCACCGCAGTCTGGCCAGCAAGAAGCTGGAAGTCGCGGGGATGCAAGAATCCGGAAAGGGAGCACACTAAATGAGCAAACGTCATTTACTGGCCATATTCAGCAATTTTCACGAAGCTGAAGCGGCAGTCAAAGAATTGCGCAATTCATCCATCAAAGGGTTCGATGCGAACCAGGATTTGATTGTTAAGTCGCCTATCGAACACCCCGAGGTGGAAGAGTTTCTCGGCAACAAACCGGTCTATGTGCAATGGTTCACATTGTGCGGTGCATTGACTGGCGGGCTGCTGGCATTTTTCCTGATCTCCGGCTCGCAGGCCAACTTTTTCGACCAGGTTAAAGGCGGCAAGCCGGTCGTGCCGTTCCCACCCAACTTTGTGCTGACTTACGAGATGTTCATCTTGGGTGGTGTCTATATCAGTATCCTGGGCTTCTTGATTTGCGCCGGGTTGCCGGCGCGACGCTCGCCTTTGTATAGCTCCAAAGTTTCCGAGGATCAGATCGGTATTCTGGTCAAGACGGATGAGGAATCAGCCGGCGTGTTGAAGGGGATTTTTACCAAGCACGAAGCATTAGAAATTCAAGAAGAGGCAGGGAAATGAAGAAATTATCCTTAGCAGTTATTTTGATCGTTCTACCATCGCTGGCACAGGCATGGCCCTGGTCCATGGATATGGCGAACAACGTCAGCATCAAGCCACAGGAGAGTGTTGACCCGGATCATCCTGGCATGCAGCCATTCCCCTCGCGTTCGGTACCCGTCAAAGGAACGACCGTTTTCGTCAAGGATGCCGATGCGGCACGCGCCATGAATAATCCCATTGCGGCGGATGAAAAATCCGTCGCAATGGGGGGGCGTTTGTTCACTGTTTATTGCACGCCATGTCACGGCACATCTGGAACGGGTGACGGCCCGGTCGGCGAAAAGCTGATCATGAAACCGTTCAATCTGACCAACAGCAACGATCTGCACTCGTGGAATCCGAAGGAATATCCGGACGGATACATCTTTGGCATGATGACTCTAGGTGGTGCGGTGATGCCAAGTTATGCCAATGACCTGTCACCCACGGAACGTTGGCACGTCGTGAACTATGTGCGTAAAGTCTTGCAAAAAGCTCCGCCCATGGCGGCCGCGACCCAGGCGAAATAGGAGACAACAAAATGTTTGAATACAGTAATTGGGCGGTGTTGACCGTAAATTTTGTCGTGGTTTTGTCGCTGGCATTGAGCGGTGTGGCGTTGTGCGCCGTGCTGCATCTGGTGAATGCGAAGTGGCGTTTTGAAGTCCGTCATCTGGCCAGTTCTTTGTACGCGCTGTTCCCTCTGGCGTTCGTGCTGCTGCTGGTGTTGCTGGCCGGCGGCGACCACACCTTCCCGTGGTGGAACGGAACAGTTACCAGCGAGTATCACATGCCGGGCTGGTATCAACCCCACTGGTTGGTCGCCCGTGAAGTTATCGGCATGCTGTTCATGATGGCTTTGTACTGGGTGTTCATCAAACGCCAGGCGGTGAGCGAACGCAGCCCGGAAGACGCGCAGAAATTCCATCAGGTCGCGACCTGGATCCCGTTCTTTTTCGTGCTGTATAGCACGATGGTGGCGTGGGACTTTGAAATGACACTGGTCCCGCAATGGCATAGCGCGATTTACGGTTTGCAGCAGTTCGTCAGCAACTTCAACATGTTTTTGTCGTTCCTGGTGGTTTGGATATACGTGTTGAACACCCGCGAACGCCTGTTGCGTCCTGTGCCGACCAAGATCTATAACTACATCGCGCAGATGATGTTGGCGTTTACCCTGTTGTGGGTTTACACCTTCTACGCGCAATATCTGACCATCTGGTACGGCAACTTGCCCGATGAGACAGGCCGCATATTTGGCAGTCTGCCCGGTGAATCCGGCCCTGTCTTCGGTATGCAGAACGGTGATTACGCCTTCCTCTGGTGGTCTATGCTGGCACTGAAGTTTGTGATCCCGTTTGTCAGTCTGGCCTTCCCTGCGACACGACATAATCCGATCGCGATCAATGCGGTGGCAGGATGCATCATCACCGGTACGCTGTTCGAGCGTTATCTTTGGATCGGCGGAATCAACGGTACCGGAGCCTATCCGGTATTGGCCGCCGTTCTGGTCAGCGGCGTGGTCGCCACGGCAGGTTTCTTCCTGGTGCGCGGGTTGATGCAGCGCACACAGTTGATTCGGGGTAAGTGGTGATGATGAGATTGTATTCCGGGACGACTTGTCCCTATAGCCACCGCTGTCGCATCGTGTTGTTTGAAAAGGGGATGGACTTCGAGGTGATAGACGTGGACTTGCAAAACAAGTCCGAGGATGTCGCCGCAATCAATCCCTACAACAAGGTGCCGGTGCTGGTTGAACGCGATCTGATCTTGTATGAAGCCAATATCATCAACGAATATATCGACGAGCGGTTCCCGCATCCGCAACTGATGCCGCCTGATCCGGTGCTGCGCGGTCGCACGCGTTTGTTCCTGCATCGCTTCGAGCAGGAACTCTATAACCATGTCGATGCGATCGAGCAAGGTGTGCCGAAGGTGGCGGATAAGGCGAGGATCATCATCCGCGACAATCTCACGCAGTTGTCGCAGATCCTCACCAAGCAAAAATTCCTGCTGGGTGACGAGTTCTCCATGCTGGATGTGGCGATTGCTCCTTTGCTGTGGCGGTTGGATAAATACGGCATACAAATGAGCAAAGATGCCGCGCCGATGATGAAATACGCCGAGCGTATCTTTTCACGTCAAGGCTTCATCGACGCGCTGACGGCTCCCGAAAGAGCGATGCGTAAGTGAACGAGTTGTCCACCCGCCCGTATCTGATTCGTGCGATCTACGAATGGTGTGTGGACAGCGCGCTCACTCCCTATCTCGCGGTCAAAGTTGACGGGCAAACCGAAGTCCCGGTCGCATATGTGAAAAATGGCGAGATCGTGTTGAGCTTGAGTAGCAGTGCCGTGCGTAACCTGGAGTTGGGCAACGAATACATCACCTGCGCTGGACGGTTCGGCGGTGCATCATTCAACGTAATTGTTCCGGTCGGCGCGGTGATTGGGATATTTGCCAAAGAGAACGGACAGGGTTTGATGTTTCAGCCCGAGGATGGGCCGCCACCCGAAGCCAAGTCTACGAGTCCTGACAAGCAGGTTGCGCAAGTGCCGAGATTGAAAATAGTCAAGTAACGCTAGTCAGCCTTAAATGAAAAAGCCGCAGTATCCTGCGGCTTTTTTACACCCACCTACCCGACGGTCATTGCTGCTGCAACGCCGTGTGCATCTTGCTCAGTGCCTTTTGCTCGATCTGGCGGATGCGCTCTGCGGAAACATTGAACTCGGCGGCCAGCTCGTGCAGTGTGGCGGAATGATCTTCACTCAGCCAGCGTGCTTCCACGATGCGACGGCTGCGTTCATCCAACCCCGCCAGCGCGTGCGCCAATCCAGCCGACTGGAGTTGCTCGCGTTGATTGGCTTCGAGTATCTGCGAAGGCTCGTACTCGGGACTGTCCGCCAGATATTGTATCGGCGCATAAGCGTCTTCCTCATCGTGGCTTCCCGATTCAAGAGCCAGCTCATGGCCGGCAAAGCGGCTTTCCATATCCACGACATCGTGTTCGGAGACGTTAAGTTGCTGCGCAATTTCGCTGACCTGATGGGGTTTTAGCGGTTGCAAACCCTGCTTCAGGCTGCGCAGATTAAAGAAGAGTTTTCGCTGTGATTTGGTGGTGGCAATTTTCACCATGCGCCAATTACGCACCACGAATTCGTGTATCTCGGCGCGTATCCAATGCAGGGCAAAGGAGACAAGACGCACTCCCCGTTCAGGGTCGTAGCGTTTTACCGCCTTCATCAGGCCGATGTTCCCCTCCTGGATCAGGTCTGCCTGTGGCAAACCGTATCCCGCATATCCGCGCGCCACGCTGACCACCACGCGCAAATGCGAAACAATCAGCTGCCGCGCGGCATCCAAGTCATTATGGTCATGCAAACGCCGCGCAAGACTCACTTCCTCATCATGCGACAAAATCGGAAACCTATTGACCGCCTGCACGTAGCTTTCCAAACTGCCGAGCGCGGAAGGCATGGGCAAATTCATCATCGTGGTATTCATGGCAAATCCTCCTGAGTCAATTCTAGCACTCTCGCTAGGCGAGTGCTAGACGTTGAACAGGAAGTTCAGCACATCACCATCCTGTACGACATAGTCCTTGCCTTCGACGCGCAATTTGCCTTTTTCTTTCGCGCCTGCCTCGCCGCCGCAGGCGATGAAATCGGAATATGAAATGGTCTGGGCGCGGATGAAGCCACGCTCGAAATCGGTATGAATCACCCCCGCCGCCTGCGGTGCGGTATCGCCCTTATGGATAGTCCAGGCGCGTACCTCCTTCACGCCTGCGGTGAAATACGTTTGCAGGCCCAGCAGTTCGTAGCCGGTGCGGATCAAACGGTTCAAGCCGGGTTCATCCAGCCCTAAGTCGGTCAAAAACTCCTGCTTGTCGGCATCGTCGAGATCGGCCAGTTCGGCTTCGATCTTGGCGCACAGCGCAACCACAGGTGCACCTTCTTTGGCTGCGTGTTCGCGCAGCCTGTCCAGATGCGGATTATTCTCGAAGCCGTCTTCCATCACGTTGCCGACATACATCGCGGGCTTGATGGTGAGCAGACACAGCGGCTTGAGCATGAACTTGTCTTCTTCGCTCAATTTCAAAGTGCGCGCGGGCTGACCCTGATTCAAATGCGGCAATAATTTTTCCAGTACGCCCACCAGTTTCTGCGCATCCTTGTCGCCTGAGCGTGCCTTTTTGGTATCGCGATGCAGGGTGCGTTCCACCACCGCCATATCTGCCAATGCCAACTCGGTGATGATGGTTTCGATGTCGGCCAGCGGATCGATCTTGTTGGCCACGTGAATCACGTTGGGATCATCGAAGCAACGCACCACGTTGACGATGGCATCGGTCTCGCGGATGTTGGCAAGAAACTGATTGCCCAGACCTTCACCTTTTGATGCACCCGCCACCAGACCGGCGATGTCCACGAACTCGACGATGGCAGGCTGCATGCGTTGCGGCTTGACGATCTTGGCAAGTGCGTCCATGCGCGCATCCGGCACTTCCACGATGCCGACGTTGGGCTCGATGGTGCAGAAGGGATAATTCTCGGCGGCTATTCCAGCTTTAGTTAAAGCGTTAAAGAGAGTGCTTTTACCTACGTTAGGCAAACCTACGATTCCGCATTTCAAACTCATGGTTGTTTCCTTTTTTTAATTTCAACCCCAGCTCCCTCCAACTCCCCCTTATCAGTGGAAGGGCCGAGACTCCTCACCTGATGAGGGGAGGCCGGTAGGGGTGTGGGTTTTACGCGCTATGCAACTTCAACATCGCCGCTTCGGTCTTGCCTTCGATGACCAGATTTGCGACCGCCAGCGAACGCCGGATGGCATCGTCTATCAGTTCGCTTTCTTCGCGGCGCGCTTGGTTCAACACATAGTTGCTCACCTCGTTGCGCTCGCCCGGATGTCCTATGCCGACACGCAGCCTCCAGAAGTCTTTGGTGCCGAGGTGGGCAATGATGTCTTTCAGCCCGTTGTGTCCGCCGTGCCCACCACCCATTTTCAAACGTGCCACGCCGGGCGGGAGATCCAGTTCGTCATGCACCACCAGCATCTCGGCAGGCGTGATTTTATAGAACTGCGCCAGGCTGCCTACCGCGCGACCGCTGACATTCATGAAGGTCTGCGGCTTGAGCAACCACAGCTCATGGCCGTGCAAAGAACCGCGCGCCGTCAGCCCGTGGAACTTGGCCTCGCTGTTGAAGCTCAGCTTGTGTTCGCGGGCGAGTTCATCTGCCCACCGGAATCCGACGTTGTGGCGCGTGCTTTCGTATTCGCGTCCGGGATTCCCCAGACCCACTATCAAACGTATCGCAGTCATGGCTTTCAAATGCAAAAACCCGCCACGCGCTTATCAGCACTGGCGGGTTTTGTCTTGTTGCGTATTACTTCTTGGCAGCTGGTTTTGCTGCGGCGGCTGGTGCGGCAGCTTTGGCAGCCGGTGTGGCGGTTTCAGCAGCGGCTTCAGCGGCAACCGCTTCGACTACGCCGCGTGGCACTTGCACAGTCGCCACGGCATCGGCGACGTGATGGTGACCGGCAACTTCCACGCCCGCTGGCAACTTGACATCGCCCACGTGGATAGAATGGCCCAGAGTCAATTCAGCCAAATCAATCTCGATGAAAGTTGGCAGGTCTTTGGGCAGGCATGCCACTTCCAGTTCGTTCAGCACGTGGCTGATCTTTCCGCCGGCCTTGACGCCCGGCGCGATGTCCGAGTTCAGGAAGTGCAACGGCACTTTGATATGCAGTTTCTTGTTCAGATCCACACGCTGGAAATCGACGTGCATCACTTGTTGGCGGAACGGGTGCATCTCAAAAGCGCGCAACATCACGGGTTCTTTCTTGCCTTCCAATACCAGGCTCAAAACAGAAGCGTGGAATGCTTCGGAGCGCAGCTTGTGGTACAGCTCGTTGTGGTCGATGTCGATCATGCCGACTTCACCCAGGCCATACACCACACCTGGCACGCGGCCGGTGTGACGCAGACGGCGGCTCGCACCCGTACCTTGCGTTTTACGATTTGTTGCGTTGATTTCGATAGTCATTTACTTCTCCAAAAAACAGCATCATCCGCGACCAGATGATGCAAAAATGCGCTGACCAAAATGATCAACGCGAAACTTTTACTCAGCGAAAAGCGAGCTCACCGACTCTTCATTGCTGATGCGGCGTATGGTTTCCGCGAGCAATTCCGCCGTGCTCAGCTGGCGAATTTTTTTGCAGTTGCGACCGGCCTCATTCAGCGGAATAGTGTCGGTCACAACCAGTTCATCCAGCGCAGACTGGTCGATGCGCTCGATAGCCGAGCCCGACAAAACGGGATGGGTGCAGTAGGCCAGCACGCGCGACGCGCCTCTCTCCTTGAGCGCATTGGCCGCTTCGCACAAGGTGTTCGCGGTATCCACCATGTCGTCCATGATGATACAAGTGCGTCCCACCACGTCGCCGATGATGTTCATCACCTTGGCCACATTGGGCTTGGGGCGGCGTTTGTCGATGATCGCCAGATCTGCATCCAGCTGTTTAGCCAGCGCGCGTGCGCGCACCACACCGCCCACATCCGGCGACACCACGATCAGGTTGGGGTAGTTGTGTTTCCACACATCGGACAACAAAATCGGGCTGGCGTAGATGTTATCCACGGGAATATCGAAGAATCCCTGGATCTGGTCGGAGTGCAGATCCATCGTCAGCAAACGGTTCACACCCGCGCCGGTCAGCATATCGGCCACCACCTTGGCGGTGATCGCGACACGCGCCGAACGCGGACGGCGATCCTGGCGCGCGTAGCCAAAATACGGCATCGCGGCAGTGATGCGTCCGGCGGAGGCACGTTTGAGCGCGTCCACCATCACCATCACTTCCATCAGGCTGTCATTGGTCGGGGCGCAGGTCGATTGGAGCACGAACACATCTTTGCCGCGCACGTTCTCCAGCAACTCGACCATCACCTCACCGTCCGAGAAACGCCCGACCGAGGCGCGCCCCAGCGGAATATGGAGGTGATGGGTGACGGCTGCAGCGAGCTTGGGATTGGCATTTCCCGTGAATACCATCAAGCTGTCGTTGGACACGTGTGCTCCCTTTTAAGCAAAAACATTAAGGGCACACGCCCGAGAATTTGGCTACGGCCACCCGCTTAAGCGAGTTTGACGCTTGCTACGTTCACGCTGGCCTGCGCCGGTACTGCGTATTGGCTGAGGAGGTAGGGATCGAACCTACGAATGACGGGATCAAAACCCGTTGCCTTACCACTTGGCGACTCCCCAATAACTGTTTTCACACCCAATCATGCAACGGATGTTTTGTTAAACCTTGCGCGACGACACCGCGCACATCAAACTTTTCCTGCAACTCCCGCAATGTCCCTTGTGCGGCCTCGCGTGTCGCGAATTCGGCAAACACACACGCTCCCGATCCGGTCATCATCGCCGGACTATATTTGTCCAGCCGGGCGAGATATCGCGCCACTTCCGGGTAGAGCTTGCACACCACGGATTGCAGGTCGTTGCGAAGTTGCAGTCCCGATAAATCAGCCACGTGTTTCGACTGCCCTATCGGGAGGGCGCGCATTGTGATGGAAACAGAATCGCGTGTCAATTCCGGATGCGTAAAAATCTTTGCGGTCGGCACATGCACGGGCGGGAACAGCACCACATACCAGGTCGCGGGTAACGGGAAAGCCTGCAACTGTTCGCCCACGCCTTCGGCAAAGGCACTCTCGCCAAACACGAACACCGGCACATCCGCCCCCAGCCGCAACCCCAGCTGCATGAGCTTTTCGCGCGACAGACCCAGCGACCACAAACGGTTCAACGCGAGCAAAGTCGTCGCGGCATCCGAGCTGCCGCCGCCCAATCCGCCGCCCATGGGGATGCGCTTCTCCACGTGGATGTTGACGCCTTGAGTGTGGCCCGTCTCGCTTTGCAGCAGCCGAGCGGCGCGTACGCACAGATCCTGATCTTCCGCCACCCCCTCGACCGCATTGGTGCGCCGCACCTGGCCGTCTTCACGCAAAGCGAAATTCAGCGTGTCGTGCAGATCGATGAAGCGGAACAGCGTTTGCAGCGAGTGATAGCCATCGGCACGGCGACCCGTGACGTGCAGGAACAGATTCAGTTTGGCCGGAGCCGGGCAGCTCAAGCGAGTGGCAGTCATTGCGGATTCCATTCCCATTCGTCGACGATTAGCTGCACTTGCAAATCATCATGATTTAACGCGATGCGCGATGGCAAGCTGTCCGCACTGTCGTCGGCGTAGCGCAAGTAGCGCACTTCCCAGCCCGCTTGGCGCAATACCGCAATGCGTCCCCGCTCATCGCGCTCGATTTCGGCGGGACTCGCCGCGTCCGCCGCACCCATCAGCCAGTGGTGCAACACGGGCAGCGGCAGGCCCCAGCCCAACACCTGTTGCATCAGTGCTTCGACATCGCCATCCACATAACGCTTGCCGTTCTGCTCCAGTGTCGCCGACTGGGCATCGCTGACGATACGCGCGGCGGTGATGCCCAGCGGTCCTTGCAGCAACAATTCATCGCGCGAGCTTTGATGCTGCCAACGCAAGCCGCCGGAATAATGTTTGTCCCGGTGCTGCACCGCAAAACGCCCGTTGAGATTGAACGCGCTCGCTTCACGCTGGGAAGAGACCACGACAGATTGTTCATGCACCACGCTGGCGCAACCGCCCAATGCCAGCAGCAAAACCAATAACAGCCCGCGCATTTTTTAAGGGTTGAGCTTTTTGATGACGGCTTGCAAGGGCTCGTTATCGGGATGGGCTTTCAGGCTGGTTTGCAGGATCTGCCGCGCTTCGGCTTTGTCACCGCGCGCCCACAACACCTCGCCCAGATGCGAGGCGATTTCGGGATCGGGATTGGCGGCGTACGCGCGGCGCAACATCTTCACGCTGTCGTCCAAATTTCCGCTGCGGTAATAACCCCAACCCACGCTGTCGATGATGGAAGCATCGTCGGGAGCGAGCTGCAAAGCCTGCTGGACCAAAGCGAGTGCTTCCGGGATGCGCACGTTGCGCTCCAGCAGACTGTAGCCCAGCGCGTTGTATGCGTTCGCATCCTGCGGGTTCATCTGGATCAGCTTGCGCAGATATTGTTCGGTCACGTCGTACTTGCCGATTTTGTCCGCCATCATCGCGGTCTCGTACAGCAGCACCGGATTATTGGGCAGTTTCTCCAAACCCTGTTGCAGCACCTGATAAGCCTCGTCATATTGCTGCGCGTCGCGCAACAACTGCGCCTCGATCAACACCATCTGCGAGCGTTGCAGATTGTCGGCGGGTTGCAGCTGGTGCAAGAATTGCCTGGCCTCGTCCAGCTTGCCCTGCTTGCTCAGCAGATAGGCGACGCGCATCTTGGACGGGAACGCATGTTCGCCTTCCCGCACTTCGCGGTAATGGGCGATGGCCTCGTTGTCTTGCTTCTGCGCCTCGCTCAACTGGCCGAGGTAATACTGCACCGTATCCTGATCTTTTTTACCCTTGCCCAACGCATGCTTGAGCTCGGTTTCCGCACCTTGCAGATCGTTCATCTGCAAAGAAAGCAGCGCGATGGCGAAGGCGAGATCGGGGTTGTCGGGATTGTGCTCCGCGACACGCCGGAACTCATCGCGCGCCGCCGGATATTGTTGTTGCTCCACCAGGGCGCGGGCGTACTGCAACCGTATCTCATAAGCCTTCGGATATTTCGCCAAATAATCGTGCAACACCTGCAAGCCCTGCTGCGGCGCGGATTTTTGCAACAGCTCCGCCTCCAATGCCACCGCCATGTCCCACTCGGGACGCAAGCTGCGCGCCTGCTTCACCTCACCCAGTGCCAGCGGCGCATCCCCGGCGGCACGCGCCAACTGCGCCACCGCCCAATGCGCTTCCGCCACTTTCGGATACGGCGCGGCCAACTCGCGCATCATCGCCAATGCGGCGGGCTTGTCGGGATAGTTCGCCAGCATTTGCGCGATCTGCAAGAACGTGTCGCCGGCATTCGCCGCATCGTCTTTCAACACTTTGGCGAATTCCGCCGTTGACTGTCCCAGATCGCCGCCGCGCAACCAGATCGAGGCCAGCATACGTGTAGGTACCGACGCGCCTGGCTCGACCTCCTGCCAGAATTTGAACGCGGCGATCGACTTCTCCATATCGCCCGACTCGAACGCCAATTGCGCCGCGCGTTTCGCCAGACGCGGATCGCGGGTCTGGATCGCCAAATCTTCGCTGCCGTTCACCGCCAGTGCGGTGTAGCCGCGCTGGTTGGCGATCTCGGCCAGCAGGTATTCGTACAGCATCGCCTGGGTCAATTCCTGTTTGGGCAAATTCGCTGCGGGTGTCTGCGTGGCAACAGGTTCGGCGGCATCGGCCTGCCCGTCATCGCCGGACGGCGCGCTGTCCGGCGCGGTCGCTGCGGCGGGAGCGGGGGAGGCAGGCGCGGCATGCTGCGGCACTTGCGCGCAAGCGGTGAGCAACAGACTGGCGACAACTAGATATTTCACTGGGTTCATAACGATGGGAGTTTCGACGCGGGCGCACATCTTAGCAAAAAGCCTCCCGCTGCGGGACGATGTCCGGCACGAATGGCTGAGGAGCAGTCTGGTCTTAAGGTTTTTTGGAGGGATGATGTTTCGTAACCACTTCGGCAGGAAACGCCTTGGCGAAAGTTTGGATCACCTCGCGCACGATCTTGCGCTGCGGCGCGGGCAAAGCCAGAAACGCCTCGAACACTTCGCGCTCCTGAAAGCCGATGCCGTCGTCCCAGCGGGCGCGATCTTCTTTAATCTGCTGCTTGATCGCCAAGCCGAAGGTCAATTCCTCGGGCGGAATACGTAACCATTTCGCCAAAGTCTCAATCTTGTCCAAGCGTGGAAGCGATTGCCCCTTGAGCCATTTGTTCACGCCGTGCAACGTAACTCCCTTGCCGTAATGACGTTGATTAAACTCCCGCTCTAACACGGCAGCTTCCGCTCTATAGCCTGCCTTCTCTATTGCAGCGCGCAACCGTTCGGCAAATTTCTGTTGTGGAGTTTTCATCCGGTTACGTTACTGAGTTGCAATAGTCACGACGTAACCCACATCAAAGTCTAGTCATAAGATAGACTATTAGTTGCGCAAATTACGTAACTAACTACGATGTCAAAAACGCTACTCGAACAACTCCCCGAAATCGTCAGCAATGCCCGCAAAGAAGCCGAACGTGTTTTAGAAAATCTGGAAAGTCGCCACCGCGTCACTCTGCAAACCCGCGAGATGGTGTTCCCTGCCAAAGACGCGGTACAAAAAGATTTGCTGCGCCAACCCGCCCGTCATTCCCGCGCAGGCGGGAAAACGAGCCAGTATGGCGAAGTTTCGAGGGACGGCCATCCAGACAATCAAAGCAACTCCCCGCAAAGCGGGGAACAAAACCCAGATGCCCTTTCGACAAACACACTGGATTCCCGCCTGCGCGGGAATGACGGATTGGAAAGTGCGTGGAGCAACCGCCTCATCTACGGCGACAACTTGCTGGCGATCGCGGCAATGCTGGCGGGCGACGAACACACGCCCAGCTTGCGCGGCAAAGTGGATTTGATTTACATCGACCCGCCGTTCGATTCCAAAGCCGACTACCGCACCAAGGTGATCCTCCCCGCCATTGCTCCCCCCTTTGCAAAAGGGGGGCTAGGGGGGATTTCAGCGGGCGAAAATCCCCCTCTGCCCCCTCGCGAGCTCTCCCCCTTTGTTAAAGGGGGAAGTAGCAGCATGGAGCTGGAACAAAAGCCCACCGTCATCGAACAGTTCGCCTACTCCGACACCTGGAGCGACGGCACGGCTTCTTATCTGGCGATGATTACCCCGCGCTTGATTTTGATGCGCGAGCTATTGAGCGACAGCGGTTCGATCTATGTGCATCTGGATTGGCATGTCGGGCATTACGTCAAGATTGTGATGGATGAAATTTTTGGGAAAGAAAATTTTAGGAATGAAATTATTTGGCTGAGAGATTCAGCAGGAAAAGGTGCGAAAGGTACGTCAAAACAGTGGTCGAGAGAAAACGATCATTTGATGTTTTTTGGAAAAACAGAAAAAACATTTTTTTCTCAACTATACAAAGAAGAACTGACTAACACTCAACTTCGCGAATATATTTATAAAGACCCCGATGGACGAGCATTCAAAAAAGTGACACTTGGCGATTATTCAAAAACTTCAATAGAGCGTATGCGGTTAGAGAATTTGATTTACACATCCTCCAGCGGTCGTGATTACAAAAAATACTATTTAGATGAAGCTGCATTTTCAATTGGCTCAAACTGGATCGACATCATTAACCTGTCGAAGGGTCAAAAAGAAAAAACAAGTTACGACACTCAGAAACCAGAGAAACTCCTCAGCCGCGTTATTCGCGCCTCATGCCCCGAAAACGGCGTCGTCGCCGATTTCTTCGGCGGCTCCGGCACGACAGCTGCGGTGGCGGAAAAGCTGGGTCGTCGCTGGATCACCACAGACCTCGGCAAGCCCGCCTGCATGGTGATGCGCAAACGTCTCATCGACCAAAACGCGCAGCCGTTTTTGTATCAAGCCATCGGCGATTACCAAGTGGAAAGTGCCAAGACCACGCTGGGGCGCAAATTCAAAGTGGGCGATTTGTCGCAGATTGTGTTGCAGCTTTACGGCGCGTTGCCGCTGGCGGCAGAAGACAATCCGAATCGCAATCTGGGGTATTTGCCGCGTACACAAAGTGCTCCCTCAAGTGCTCCCTCACCCCAGCCCTCTCCCGAAGGGCGAGGGGGGAAGGTGTTGGTGCTGGTGGATTCGCCCGCCAAGATGACGGGGCTTGCCACGCTGAAAAAAGCCATCGCCTTGCGTGATACCTTGCTGGGCGGTTGGGACAAAGTGCTGGTGTTGGGTTGGAATTTCGACCCCGCGATTGGGCATGATTTGCAAGCGCTGAACGATGGTCAACTGGAAGTGCTGGTGATACCGCCCGACTTGCTGGACAGGCTGAAAAAGAAAGGCGCGCTGGACAAACTGCGCAAGGAGATACGTTTTTCCACGCTGCAATATCTGACGGTGAAGCCTGTGATGCGTAGCCGTCATTCCCGCGCAGGCGGGAATCCAGATAATCAAACCAACTCCCCGCAAAGCGGGGAACAAAACCTAGATGCCCTTTTGATAAACCCGCTGGATTCCCGCCTGCGCGGGAATGACGAAAGTGTGGGGCGCGGAGATGACGAGGGGAGCGAAACGCTCACGGTGGAGCTGGACAACTATGTGCTGCTATCCCCCGATGCCATCAATCTGGATGAAGCCAATCGCATCAAGTTGCAGCAGGTGATTAACCACGAACCGTTGGCGCTAATTGAGTATTGGGCGGTTGACCCAGCTTACGACGGCGTGACGTTCCGCTCGGTGTGGCAGGACTATCGCGGCAACACCGCGAATGATGAAGATGCTTTGCGCTGCGTGACCCGTGCGGTGTTGAGTGTGCCTGCGCTGGCGGGGGTGCGCCGCGTGTGCGTGCGGGCGGTGGATGTGTTTGGCTTTGAGTCTGAAGTAATGCAGGAGGTGGCATGAAAAACTCACCCTTGCCCCTAGCCGCCGGACTGACCGCCAAGACCAATGCCGTGTGTATCGGCCTTGAAGACGGCGTTGCCGATCTGCTCGATTTAGTCACCCCCACCACGGCGGAATTGTTGAAGTGGTGGTTTCAGGCGGACTACTGCGCGATGCGCAGTTTTAATTTTCACGTGGGGCAGCGGCAGGCGATTCTGAATGTGATTTATGCCCATGAGGTGTTGGGGGTCACCAGTTTGCGCGGGCTGTATGAGCAAGTTGCACCTGAAGATTTACTGGCAGGCGGTCGCTTGCTGGAAGTTGACCAAGCCAAACATCGCCACCCGAAATACTGTTTGAAAATGGCAACAGGCACAGGCAAGACGTGGGTGCTGCAAGCCCTGCTGGTGTGGCAGTTGTTGAACAAACTCGCCGAACCTAACGACAAACGCTTCACCAAAAACTTTTTGCTGGTCGCGCCCGGTTTGATTGTGTATGACCGTTTGCTGGATGCCTTTAGCGGCAAGCTGAAAAACGGTGAGCGAGATTTTGCGACTTCCGACATGACCCAATATGCCGATTTGTTTATTCCCGAATTTCACCGCGACACGGTATTCCGCTTTGTGCAAACCAATGTGTGCAACAAAGAAGCTATCGGCAATCAAGCGACCAGCGGCGGTTTGATTGCCATCACCAATTGGCATTCTTTGGTGGCAGAAGGGGAGGAGCTGGACGAGGAAGAGGCTATTGCAACGCCGGGTGCGGACATTGATCCAATCAAAGTATTGAATGCCTTGTTGCCATTAACTCCGGGGCGGGCGACGGGCAATGCGCTGGAAGTTTTAGACCGACGTTATGCACGCGGTGGGGTGCTGGATTTTCTCGCTGACTTGCCCGACTTGATGGTGGTGAACGACGAGGCACACCACATTCACGAATTGAAAAAAGAAGGCGAGCAAACAGAAGTCGAATGGCAAAAGAGTTTGAGCCGTATCGCCGAGAGCAAAGGTGCGCGCTTTCTGCAATTGGACTTTTCCGCCACGCCATACAACCAGATCGGCACAGGCGCGAAAACGCGCAAGGCGTACTTCCCGCATATCGCGGTGGACTTCGATTTGAAGGCGGCAATGCGTCAAGGTTTGGTGAAATCGCTGGTGCTGGACAAGCGCAAAGAAATCGGTGCATTGCCGCTGGAGTTCAAGGCCGAGCGCGATGCAGAAGGCAACCCGATATTGGCGGAGGGGCAGCGCGTGATGCTGCGCGCCGGGCTGTCGAAGCTGAAAAAATTGGAGGCGGATTTTGCGCGCATCGCACCGCAGCGTTACCCAAAAATGATGGTGGTGTGCGAGGACACCACCGTGTCGCCGCTGGTCGCGCAATTCTTGATGGATGAAGGGCTGCACGCCGATGAGGTGATGGCAATCGACAGCAGTAAAAAAGGCGAGCTGAAACCGGACGAATGGGCAAAAGTGCGCGAGCGATTGTTCGATGTGGACAAGCATCAAACGCCGCGTGTGCTGGTCAGCGTGCTGATGCTGCGCGAAGGGTTTGACGTATCCAACATCTGCGTCATCGTGCCGCTGCGCACTACGGGCGCACAGATTTTGCTCGAGCAGACGATCGGACGCGGCTTGCGGCTGATGTGGCGCGACCACGAGTACAGCGACATCAAAGAAGAAAACCGCACGCGCATCCACAACGGTCAAGAGCCAAACAGCATGATAGATGTGCTGTCCGTCATTGAGCATCCCGCTTTTCAATCGTTCTACGACGAGCTGATGCAAGAAGGCTTGGTTGGAATAGACGGCGGTGAAGACAGTGGCAGCAGCATCGGCGATTTGGTTTCGGTGGGCTTGGTCGAAAATTATCAGGAATACGATTTCGCGATTCCGTTTATTTTGAGCGAGGACGACGAAGAGTTGAGCGTGCTGAATGTGGCGGTGGAAGGCATCGCAAAGTTCAGCAGCTACACACAGCAACAGCTCAAAGAGATGCTGGGGAAAGGCGATGTGTTCGCCTCGCACGATGTGCAATCCGGCACACGCTTCGGTGATTACCGCGTGCAGGGCGGCGTGATGACGGCAACGGGTTACAACGAGTATCTGAGCCGCATGACGGCGCGTTTGTCGCAAGTGTTGAATCAGCCGCTCACCGGAAAAAGCGGCGGCGGCGTGGCGAAGTTTCCCTATTTGCAAATTCATACCGTGGGCTTGGTGCAAGCACTGGACACGTATATCCGATCACAATTATTCGGCGAAAAATTCAATCCGCTGATAGACGAAAATTGGCGGTTGCTGCTGCTCGACCCATTGCTGCAACACATCATCAAGGTATTTGCCGAAGCGATTTTACGCGCGGAAGAATCGGAGCAAATCAGCGGATTTGAAGTGGCGCAACGGCATTTGTCGGAAGTCGAAAAACTGCCGATGCGCGATGAGTTTTCCATCCCGACGCGCAAATGTATTTACGAGCGACAGCCATTTCCCTCGCGCAATGGCGGACTGGAAAAAGCCTTTATGGAGTGGGCGCAAAAAGATGCGCTGGTGCAGGCGTTCTGCAAAATCAACGAGACCAAACACGGCTTTTGTCGCCTGCGTTATCTCAAGGACGATGGACTGCCCGCGATGTACTCGCCGGACTTTTTGGTCAAGACAGAAACGGAGATTTTTCTGGTGGAAACCAAGGCACAAAAAGACGTGCGCACCGCCAACGTGCAGCGCAAATTAAAATCCGCCGCCGCATGGTGCGAGCGGGTCAACACGCTGCAAGCTGGTGATCGCATGGGGCGCGATTGGCATTACGTGTTGCTGGGTGAAACGCAATTTTACGAATGGCGCGACAAGGCAGCCGGCATGGTGGAATTGTTGAAATTCGCACGAGTACGAATGAATGGGATGCCTGTGCAGGAGCGGCTGATTTAGGGCCTCGTTAGTGCCATCTGAAAATCATCCCGGACTTGTCAATTTGGTTTTTTGATGCCGCAGCGGATATTCGGTTATATTTAGCGCACTTCCAACCACGAGTCACACACTTTGCCTAACGCCACTCCTGATCTCACTCTTACTGCGCGCAAGCTCACCCGC
Organism: Gallionella sp.; assembly: GCA_013044075.1. Taxonomy (GTDB): domain Bacteria; phylum Pseudomonadota; class Gammaproteobacteria; order Burkholderiales; family Gallionellaceae; genus Gallionella. Next base: position 2,573 of record JABEVG010000092.1, on the reverse strand, counting down.
AGCTTTGGCAACCAACCCGTCATTCACGATGTCTCGCTGCAATTAAAGCGCGGCGAGGTGTTGGGCTTGCTGGGACACAACGGTGCGGGCAAGAGCACCACCATGCAGATGCTCACGGGATGTCTGCTGCCGGATAGCGGATCGATAGAAATATGCGGCATCGACTTGCTGCGCCACCCCACCCAGGCCAAGGCGCACATCGGTTATCTGCCGGAGACCCCGCCGCTGTATCGCGAACTCACGGTGCGCGATTATCTGGTCTTCGCCGCCAGATTACGCGGCATGCAGTCCGCCGACGTGCCGGCCGCACTGGCTTTGGCCCTGCAACGCTGCGGCTTGACGGACAAAAGCAAGAAGTTGATCGGCACGCTGTCGAAGGGTTATCAGCAGCGCGTCGGCATCGCGCAAGCCATCATCCATCAGCCCGCCGTGATCATTCTGGACGAGCCGACGGTGGGTCTCGACCCGACGCAGATACGCGAGATACGCGCGCTGATCCGCGAGCTGGGCAACCGGCACAGCGTGATCCTGTCCACGCATCTGCTGGGCGAGGTGGAGAGCATCTGCGACCGCGTGGAGATCATGCAGCACGGCAAGCTTATCTACGGCGACACCAGCGCGCGCATGCAGCAATACGGTCAGGTGTCCGGTTTCACCGTCAGCCTGCGCAACCCGCCCGCGTTGAGTGCCTTGCAGGACATCATCGGGGTGACCCATGTCGAACAATTAAGCGAACGACAATTCCGCGTGTTGCACACAACCGAACACAACCCCAGTGCCGAACTGCTCACGCTGGCCGCGCAACACGGCTGGCAGCTGGAACAACTCACCCCGTTGCAAGCCAGACTGGAAGACGTGTTCGTGAAGATCACCGATGAACAGTCCACGGACATCAAAGATGTCGCTCGTACCGAGTCCGTCGCGGCACGAACCGTTGAAGGAGTAAATAAATGATTCGGCTCCTCGCCCTGCGCGAACTGCGCTCGCTGTTTTCCATGCCGTCCACCTGGTTCGTGCTGGCCGTGCTGCAATTCATCTTCGCCTGGTTCTTTCTGGCGCGGCTGGATGCGTTCCTGGAGATCCAACCGCAGCTCGCGCAAGTTGCCAACGCGCCCGGTGTGACCGCCAGCATCGCAGCCCCCTTGTTCAATGTGATCGCGCTGTTGCTGATGATGCTGGTGCCGATGTTTACCATGCGTTTGATCGCCGAAGAACGCCGCAACCAGACGCTCACCTTGCTGCTCTCGTCGCCTTTGTCCAGCGCGCAGATCGTGCTGGGAAAGTTCTTCGGCCTGATGTTGTTCCTGATGGTGCTGATGGCGACCACGCCGATGATGCTCTACACCCTGCAACTGGGTACATCGCTCGATCACGGTCTGCTGTGGAGCAATGTGCTGGGACTGGTGCTGTTGAGTGCCTGCTATGCCGCGCTCGGCCTGTACATCTCCGCACTCACCAGTCAACCCATCATCGCCGCGATCGGCGCGCTGGCGGTGTTGCTGGGTTTGTGGCTGGCCGACATCGGAAGCAGCGCGCTGGATTCGCCCTGGCATCAACTTTCGCCGCTTAATCATTTCCAGAATTTCAACTACGGGTTGCTGGACAGCGGCGATGCCGCTTATTTTGTGCTGTTCAGTGCCGTGTTCCTGCTGCTGGCCATGAAGCGTCTGAACAACAACCGCGTTTACGGATAAGCCATGCTGAAGAAAATCATCAACCATGCCGCGTTGCGCAATGTCCTGTTTGTCCTGGTGCTATGCGGCACGGCGGGCGGGTTGAGTTATTTGGCCACACGTCATCATGTGCAACGCGATGTGACCTATACCGCCAGCAACAGTCTGGCCGCCAGCAGTGTGGACGTGCTCAAACAACTGGTCGGGCCGGTCAACATCACCGTGTACGCGACCGAACAGGACGCGCGTCTGGGCGATGTGCGCAAGATCATCCGCGATTTCCTGTCGCTGTATCAACGCTACAAACCCGACATCCATCTGGTCTTCATCGACCCGGAAAAAGAACCGGAAAAAGCCCGCGAAGCGCGCATCCAGATGAACGGCGAAATGATCATCGAATACGCCGGACGCGCCGAGCACCTGACGCAGATCAACGAACAGCAGGTCTCCAGCACCTTGCTGCGTCTGGCCCACACCAAATCGGAACGGGTGATGTATCTGAGCGGGCATGGCGAACGCAGTCTCGAGGGCGGTGCCAACTTCGACCTCGGCGTGCCGTTCGGCGCGAAGCTCAAACAGAACGGCTATCAATTGGGCGCGCTGAATCTGGCTCTGGCGCAGGAAGTACCGAACAACGTCAGCACGCTGGTCATTACCCAGCCGCAAGCCGATCTGTTGCCCGGCGAAGTGGACAAGTTACTGCGCTATGTGGACAGGGGCGGCAATCTGCTGTGGCTCATCGATGCCGAACCGTTGCACGGTCTGGAACGCCTCGCCGAGAAGCTCGATCTGGTACTCACGCCCGGCACCGTCATCGACCCCGCCGCCACCGAGATGCGCGCGCCCGCCACCTGGTCCATCGGCGCGAGCTACACACCGCATCCCATCACGCGCAATTTC
>JABEVG010000091.1 GCA_013044075.1 Gallionella sp. | reverse complement strand
TAAACTGATTTCAAATCGGCACCAAAATAAATTGCCCTGCAACCCGCGCCAGTACTCAACCTTGGCTCGGATGTTTCTAAGTTAACCGGACACTACTGATAAATTTTCATTTGCTAGAGCTTGGACTAAGTGATTGTTGCCAAGCTATCACGTCGGATTGCCGCCAACGTACTGAGCCCGTACCGATGGATAAGGGACGTGGAAATTTTCCTGATTTTATTAAGCGGTAAATTGTTGCCCTGCTCAGTCCTGAAAGTTTCTCAACGGTCTTGCGCGGTAATAGGTAGTCAGCAGTTTGTTGTTGATTTGCTGTTCCTGTCTCGCACGAATGTGCAGCCTCTTGGCAGTTGTAGTCGTGCTTATTCATTACCGCCATCCTTCGCCCGCTGGTGGGCGGTTTCGATTGATTGATGTTCGGGCGGCTGTGCATTCAGCACGGTGTTATAAAGGCGGTTCTTGGCCTTCACCTTGCGCCCGACATAACGCTCCATCCCGTCGGGCTTAAAGCCGGAGCGGGTGACGTGATACGCCTTGGCTTGATGCACATACTCGCCGATCCCTTCGCCGATGTCCTCGATGCCACGGCTGGCCATGAACGAGGTAATCGCCCCCAGACCATGCACGAACAGCCGCTCATCTTCGGGTAAGCGGGCAGGGTTGAAGCGTTGCAGTTTGGCTTGCTCATTTGTTGAATCGAATGCCGAGGTAATGAAATCCCATAGCGGATGATTGCTCCAGCGTGCGCGGTTGCTATCTGTCTCTGTCGGCACAGTCAGGCGCAGCCAGTTCTTGGTGAGGTATCGCCATAGTGCTGCCTGATTCGGCAACAAGTGCGCGAGCTTGGGTAGTTGCAGGCTCACCAGTGCGTTGCGCTTGGCCTCGAATTCCATGCGCCATACCTGACGCTCACCATCCCATCTGGCAGCCTTCCACAGCTCGTGCAAATAGAACTTGTGCGACTTCTTTTCGACTTCGAGAGTTTTGTCGTAGAGGCGCGCAACAACATCGCCGCCCGATCCGAAGCTCCAGCCGGAGAAACGCCCGAAACTGTAATGCAGCGTCAGGGTTTCCACCCGTGTCACCCAATCGCGCAGCGGTTCAAACGCGTCCATCTCGCAATCGGCGCAGAAATCGGCGTACAAATCCACGCGGCTGATGTTGGCGGGTTCATGCACTACGCCAAGCGTGTGGACGATATGGCGCAGGGCTTGTTCGGCCTGTTCGATTCCGGCGTGTGTCAGGTACTCGCTGGAAATCTGCACGTAGGCCAGCGGCAGGGACTTGGAGCGGGCGTTGCTGGCTTGGATGCGGTAAGCGTTATCTACCAGCACATAAGCAAAACGCCCCGCGCCCTTATCGCGTACCTCGAACAGATGCTCACAAATCGTGACCTGTGCGATGGACTGGCTGAGATCATCTTCCTGCTGGGCAAGTTCTTTGAGGCGGGCGAGTTTGTTATCCCAGTCCTCGGACATCACGCCCGGATAGGAGAGATACAGGCTATCCACCCCGAAGCGCAACAGCTTGGATTGTTCGGGATTGTATTTTAAGGGTACTCTGTTAGTGGGCGGCGTACCCTCAGATGCACCGCCACCCTGCTCCTGCCCGTCCGTTACACGCTGCGCGTGTATCCGGGCGTGCGGTCGCAGGGTGGCGGGTTCGGTGATGTTGCTGACTGGTAAACTTGCCGGATTGTTTGAGTCGGATTGATGGGGCATTGCAAAACTCCTGGCCGTCGGCAGGTTTGCGAATGCGCCCTGCAACGGTTGGGGAATTTATGCACTTAGGCAGAACTGAGGAACGGAACGAAAACCGGTTTTCATATCCTTGACATCCTTAACGTCTTCTGCCACTGACGATATTCCCTCAAGCGTTTTGATACATAACACTCGTCATCAATTCGATTCTGGTAGCGATCAAGATTTGCTTGCACACAGATGTCTAAAATCTCCGTTGCACCAAGGTTGTCCAGCCACTGAAATGACTCCAGAAGTCCAAACAGCATGTAAAGGCCGGGGAATTGAATTTTGCCGACCAAGACAGGGATGGATTCATGATTAGCCAAGCGGAATAAAAACTTTTTGTCGCCCTCATTTTGTGCGCGAAATTTGCGCTCACGAAAATAGGGGTGGTGAATAAGAAGCATGCGATCCGTTTGAGCGGCTTTTAAGAAAGCATCATCATCGCCGTTGATGGCTTGTGGAACTAAGGTGGTTAGTTTTTCGCCATGAACCATGAGCGCAAGTGTGTTGAAGAAACTTCCGAAATAATATGACCAAAAGAACCCGCCTCGTTTTTCGAGTGCTTGGCGTTCTTCTGACGGTAGGAGTTCTAACTGTTTTTGCGCCGCTTCCCATTCTTGGGGAGAATTGGGAATTTGAAAAGATTTCAGTATTTCATCCCAGTTGCCTTGTTCAACGATTGCATCCAAAAACTGTTGCTGATCTTCCTTTGACGCATCTTTGAGTTCGGCATTTAACTTGTGAAATTGATCTTCACCCAGGAGTGCTAACGATAAAGCCGCGCTAAATTTCAACTCGTTGTCATACATGATGACGTAAAAACCAAAGAGATTTTGTCTGGCTGCGATTTCGGGCAGAAAAATTATGCGCCCGCCATTTTTCTGTAGCTCCCTAAATAGCTTGGTGTATACGGGTGTCAGCGATATGGCCGCTTTGATGGTTGCGTCTTTGTTCGGCTTTAGCATTAAAGTAGTTGACGCGTAGTTCCGTGAAGTTTAGCCCAAGCAAAACTTGTGTACAGCCGCAAGTAATTTATTCCTGTCGTTTTATCGGGCGGTCTTTGCAATATACTCTTGTGCGCGAATCAAAAAATTCACTTCGATCCTTATGCTACCGGGCGGTAACGCTTCGCCATTTTTGCCAAGCATCGCGAAGCGATAACTCTGGATGGATGTCCCCTTGTGGGACATCTTAATCCAGAGTTGTAGCTCCCTCTCTCACCCCGGATGAATTACAATAGAAATGCCTTTAACCATTACTAAAGATTAGTTGTAGCTCCCTCTCTCACCCCGGATGAATTACAATCCAGGATGATGGATTGAAGGTTCGCCAGGCGTTGTAGCTCCCTCTCTCACCCCGGATGAATTACAATGATGTAGACATGGAAACCCTCGGCAAAAGCGTTGTAGCTCCCTCTCTCACCCCGGATGAATTACAATTCCACTTCGGGACGATCTATCAAGGCGACCGTTGTAGCTCCCTCTCTCACCCCGGATGAATTACAATCGGCGCATCATGCTGGCCAGCACGGCGAATGTTGTAGCTCCCTCTCTCACCCCGGATGAATTACAATAGCTCTCACGCAAATGCCCGCCTAGCTTGACTTAGGAGGGAATTTTGCTTGAAAAATTTTAATCTTAGAACAGCAACATTTGGTTAATCTTGAGAGCTTTTTCTTGAAAAAGTGGCAAGCCAACTAGCAATTTCATACTCGCATATTGCTTTTCTGTGACACTTAAACATCGCACCGAACCTTCGGGTGGCAGACTGTTCACCAATCGCTTCATATGTTTTTCCAATGCGTCGTTGCCATTCACGATGCGCCCGTAAACCGAAAACTGAATCATGTCATATCCGTCGTTAAGCAAAAAGCGACGAAACACCGTGTAGGCGCGGCGGTCAGCTTTGCTGACCACGGGTAAGTCGAAGAACACAAGCAAACGCATAAACCGTCGTGTCTCCTCGCTCATATCAGCACTCCAAACGGTGCTGCTCCAATCCAATCAACATCGGTAGTTCCAATAGCGTCTCACTACCGCCGTCATAGATGCGCGCCAAACTTTCGATCGTCTGTTCAATGGCAGAGAGCACCGACATTTTGCCGCGCGGCATCGCCACATCGACATTCAACAGCCCGACTAATGCGACCTTGTGCTCCGGTCGCAATTCGTCATCTTGCGCGTAGCCGTATTTGGCAACGAACAAATCCACCAGCGGTCGGAACGGCTCGATTACATCGTCGGCAAGATTAAAAGCGTTTTGTTCGCTGGCGTGAAAAATCCCCAGAGACGGCAACAGACCATGCGCCACTAAGCCGCGTGCGATCGTGCCGCGCAACACCGCATAGCCGTAGTCCAGAGCGGCATTGGTGAAGCGTGCTTGGTCGCGGTGAAAGCCTTTGCCAAAAAGTTGGGCGAAATAAAACGCGGCGGCTTGTCCTTCTAGATTGCCGACATCGCCCGAGCGCACGCGCCGTGCGTAAGAATCCAGCCGATCCGTGCCCTCGCATCCCATGAGTTGCATGCACGTTGCTTGATTAACAATTTTCTGCCGCACGATGGTTGCCCACGTTTGTTTGGCGACAGGGCGCGGCAAGTCGAGTTGCAGACGCAGCCAGCGTGTGGCGCGCGAATGCGATAAGAAAGGCAGGAATACACCGCTGGGATGATGCGTGTTGCCTGTGGCAAACAGGCTGATGCCATATTCGCCACAGGCCGACAGCACGGGATGGGTGAGTGTTATTTCGCGGTTGTTGAGGACGATCACCGCGATGTCTTCGAACGGTACGAACGCAGTTTTCTCCTGTTCGACGGCAAGCCGGAATTGCTCGCGCCGCAGCTTGGCGGGGCGTGAGATGACGATGCTACGCCAAGTCACGACGTTTCTCCGGCGGGGCTGGGTAGTGGTTGCCGAGTACGTCCACGTTGAATTTCTCGATGCTCAAAGCTGTTTTAACACCGATGCCTTCAATCATCCCATCTTTACCAATTTGTAGGCTGCGGTCATGTGCCCAGAGATTAATGCTTCCAGTTCCACGATGGCAGCTTTACCTTTTTGCTGCACTCGCACCAGGTCATTTGAATGCAGCGAGAAGCAGAACTCAAAGCTGTCGTCGATTAGAGTCCATTCAGCTTCATCTTTGAACGCCACGACTGCACGATTCGGCAGTACCCTCTTTTGTCCTTTAGAGACTGGTGCGGAATGTTGCACATATACAGGCACGAGATGAAACTTGTTTGCCTTGGTGAAAACATCCACCCGCACCATACTGTCGTTCTTGGCGATACCGCCGCGTATCGGGATGCCGGAGAGTTTGTCTATGACCATCGTTACACCGTGCACTACCGGACCCGTTGGATTGCCCTTGGTATCGGGTTTGCGCAGTGGGTTATTGGCAGAAAATGCCTTGTCGCCTTTACCGCCGTGTTGCTCCAAACGAGCGCGAATAGCGGTGTAAAGTTTTTTGTTGCGATGCCAATCGACAAGCTTGCATGTTTCTTCTTCGTTGCCGACTTCTCCAAGGTCTTTTAACGTCAGGTTGGATAGCGCGACTTTTTGCGTCACGCCGCCTTGAGCCTTCAATCGTTCCGGTTGCGCATAGATAGTATCTTTGTGCGCCGCACCGCTGTTGCGTCGTTGCGGTGCGCGTGAGACAAACAGCGGACGTAGTGATTCCAGAGCCTCCTCCGAATATGTGCCGAGGCGTTTCATTTCTTCGCGCAGAAATGCGATGTCGTCAATCTTTAACCGCGCTTCGAGTTCATTTCGGAAATGAGGCCACGGATTGGGGAAGTGCTTTTCGATCTGATCGAACATCGCCGGGTTGAGTATCTCGCCCGTGTCTATATCTACAAAACCTTCGCGCACCTGTTCCAATTCCTTGCAGCGCGAGTAATCGGATAATCGCTTGACCATACTGTGACTACACGCTGCGACTACGGCAGCATCCAGCGCGTGGTGGCGGTCGCTGTCGCCGCGCACTTTAACCAAGCCCCAGCGGGCTCGCAGGAAAGAGGTCATCTGGCCGCTGAGCACCACGCAGCGTTTTGCTTCGCTGTCTTCATGCAGTTGAAGATATTGCTCAACGTAATTCTTGAAGAATTTGCAGATGTAACGGGTATCGTTCAGGTTGCGTTCGCGGAATTCTTTGGCTTCTTTTTCGCCGAAGTCTTTGCGCAGTAAACGGCTGCGCTTGGCGAGACGATAGGCTTTGTTCGATTCGACGTTACGAACGAACTTTATCCAACGCTCACTTTCACTTTTGCCGTCCAAATATTCAAAAGGCGTGCGGTTTCCCTTGTCGCGATTTTCTTTTGCGAGCACCAGAACCCGGTTGTTTTTGCTGTCGTCGAAGCTGCGCGAGTAGGGCAGAGCGTGGTCAATTTCCACATAGCCTGTTTCAAACAAACGATGCAGATCAATCGGCTCGATTGAATAAGCGCATTTGCCCTGTTGTTCACGATACAGCTGGTATTTTTCAAACTCTTTGCCTTTGACTGCGCCCACAATGTTGAAGTCTTGAGCGAACTGAGCTTTGCCTTTTTCGTTGTTGTCGCGGAATTCTTTTTGCAGTTTTTCTATTTCGCGTCGTTCATCGAGTGGGCGTGATAAGTCGCGCGCCATTTCGATATGCACCTCATGCGGTGCGCCGTATTCTTTGATGAGCGCGTTCACCACCTTGCGCGCCTGATTTAGCGCGCGCAGCACGACCGGGTTGCGCGGGATGTCCATGTCATCGTTGAACACCATACGCCCGGTCTTGTCGCGCTCTTTGTAGAACGGCGGCAGGTATTTATGTTCGCCCGCGCCGACTTGGTGTAACTGGCTGTGATGCCCGTATTCCGGGATGTTGGCGACGGCCTCGTCGTAACGCTGGCCTTGTTCCATGAACGGCACGATTTGGCGCAGTGCCTTGAGTGAGAGGTTGCTGAACTTGTCGAAACGAATATCGAGCAGTGCGTCGATCATCTTTTCGGCATTGGGCAAGTTCAGCTTGCGCAGCTCGGCTTCCACTTCTGTATCGTCCTTGTAGACACTCAACACCCAAGCGATCTGGTCGAGCAGCTGCGGCTTGCCGTGCAGTGCATCGGTAGAGATTTTCTGCCACTCGGATGCGAGTTCTTTTTTCTCCAGCGTTTTGCGTAATTCCTGCCACGCGGGAAGTTTCACTAGCGTAGCGGATTCAGGGTCTTTGGATTTCTCATCGGCTTTTTGTTTGCTGGCATACGCTAGTCCGGTATAGCGGAACGACTCAGGCAAAAAGCCCACTTTGGTAAGCGCGGCGCGCAATTGCTTGTAGGTGAAGTCGCCTGCTTGCTGATAAGGCATGAGTAGAGCGATGTGTCGCTCTGCCTCATTCAGCGGTCGAGTTGTACCGTCCACCACGATGCGCAGGTTGTTGAGCCGGGTGAGCCAGACGTGGAGTTCGGCGGTGAAGCTGGCTTTGGGTGCGCGGTATTCGGTTTTCTCGAAGGTGCAATGACCCAGCATTTTCAACAAATCGTTGCCTGCCAGTGCGGGGTTCTGCGCCCAGAACAAGCCGCTCTTTTTATCACCGTTGCCGAGAATTTTTTCCTGAAATTCCGCGCTGGTGTGTTGGTTACCCAACTCGCGTTGGCGTTGGAACAACAGAACAAATTCTTCGCTGAGTAACACGCGAGAAAGAGCTTTGCTGTAATCGCCTTGTTTGTTGCGTTGTGCCTCTGGGAATTCGGCAAGAACCATTTCGGCGGCGGTACGGTAGTTCTTTGCCTTCTTCAGCTTTTCAGTATCAGCCAAGCCTTGCTTAACCCTGCCGCCTTCACTCTTGCTATCGCCCTCGATTGGTTTGGCTTCGGCGCGACTAATCCAATGGAAGCCGCGATGTTTGCACAGGTGATAGATCACACGCGCCCATTCTTCGTTGTTCAGTGGGCGGTCGAGCGCATCCACGCGCAATTGCCATGACGATTTTGGCGCAGTGGTGTTCTTCTCGATTTTGTGTTTGAAGAAGTTGGTATCTGCAATCAGCCCTTCGCGTTTAAGCAAGCGTGCCAACTTGGTGAGCCGCCATGCTCTGCGCCGTAAGCGACGGCGCAACAGTCGTGCCGTGCGGCGGGCAAGGTTGAGTGATTCACCTTCTTTGGCGGTTTCCGCCTTATCGAAGCAACGCACACCTAAATCAATGATGCGGTCTTCCCCCAGTACCGCCCAGCCAACCGAAGCAATGCCGATGTCTAATCCAAGAGTGAGTGCGCCCGAATTTTTATGCTTGCTAGTCATGCCTGTTCTCCCTGATAATCCTCACCGTTGTAGTAGTTCATCCGGGGTGAGAGCCGTTGCTACAATAAAGAACTGAAAGGTTCTGTATCCAAAGCCCGACAGTGCAAATTGTCGGGCTTTTTCTTTTCTAAATGCAGTCATTCAACACGAACAACTTTGCGTGAGAATACGTCATCACTAGGTTGCTGCACAACAAACGACGAATATTTAGCGCGACCTTTTGCAAAAATCATTTACTATCGACTAATCCATTGGATTACAATATCCGCCATGATTACGATTGCCGAAGTTCCTGAATACATCCGCCAAGCGGAGAAACTCTTAACCGTCGCAGAGCGGCAGGATGTGTTGAGCTATCTCGCCGCGCATCCGAAATCGGGTGATCTTATCGAAGGCACGGGCGGTATTCGCAAGTTGAGGTGGGGTAGAGGTGGGCGCGGCAAGAGTGGCGGGGTTCGGGTGGTCTACTACTACCACAGCGAAATGATGCCGCTTTATTTGGTGGCGTTGTTTGCCAAGAACGAGCAGGCGAATTTGAGCAAGGCTGACCGTAATGGGTTGGCTAAGTTGGTTGATGTTTTGGTTGCAACTTGGATTGAGAGGTGACTTATGGGAAAAGCTTTTGACAGTATCGCGCGTGGATTGAATGAGGCAATTTCGCATGCGAAAGGTGCCAAGGTCGCCGTGAAAACTTACACGCCGGAAGAGGTGGATGTTTCTGCACTGCGTCGCCGCATGGGAATGACGCAAGAGCAATTCGCTGCGCGGTTTGGATTCTCGGTTGCGACCTTGCGCCACTGGGAGCGTGGAGATCGTTCACCGCAAGGGGCATCGTTAGTATTGCTAAACGTCATCAAACGCGCACCGGATGCGGTACAGGCTGCACTGAACTAAACGAGTCTTCACAAATGCTGCGCACTTGTAAGGATATGGTCACAGACTGGCGATGCCAGACTGAGGATTGTTTGATAAACACAACAGCGATGCTCTTGTGCGGGGTGTTGTCGCAGACTGGATAAACCAGACTGCGGCTGGTCTGACTTGCTTATGATGGTTGCGTGTGCAAACACGCTATGCGCGAAATGGTATGACTTCCGCACCTGCTTCGACCTTGTCGAGATAGTCAGCCCATTGTTGCATGATGCCGCGCCGCTCTTCAAAGTATGAGGTGCGCACGTATGCTGCCGCAGTCTGGTTGACAAGTGCATGGGAGAGCATTGCCTCTAACACTTCCCAGCGATGCCCCATATCACCCAGTACGGTACGTGCCAAGCTCCTGAATCCGTGTCCGGTCATCTTGCCTTTGTAGCCGATGGTCTCGATGATTTTCAATACCGTATTTTCACTGATGACCCGCGATGAGTTGTTGCGGTTGGGGAATACATATTCGCCTTGCCCTGTGACTGGTTGCAGGTCGCGCAATATCTTGACGGCTTGATCGGATAGCGGCACGGCGTGATCTTTCCGCTTGTCTCCCTTTCCTTTACGTCCTGTTTGTTCAGCAGGGATCACCCAGCATTTCGCTTCTAGGTCGAAGTCTGTCCATTTAGAAAAGCGCACTTCGCTGGTACGGGTGGCGGCCAGCATGAGCAGGCGTAACGCAGCGATGGCAATGGGTGAGACCTTGGCCATGTTTTGATAGGCCGTTACTGCGCGGAGGAATGCAGGAGTTTCCGCAGTCGTTATACAGGGGAAGTGTTCAACCCTTGGGCGATCTGCCAGTGCCTTGCGGATTTCTGCTGGATTGTATTTGGCTCGGCCTGTTGCGATTGCGTATTTGAATACCGCGCTGATGGTTTGCAGCAAACGATCTCTTGTCTCGAATGTGCCGTTAGTCTCAACGGTGCGCATGATGCCGACTAATTCCATCGGCTCGATCTCGGCAATGGGGCGATCACCGATGATGGGCAATGCGTACTTTTCCAAGTTGCCCATCCATTGCTTTGCGTGTCCGACTGTCCACATGGGAGATTTGATCTTGTGGAATTCAGCGGCAAGCGTGGCAAAGCTATTGGAGACGACTTCAATCTTCGCGGCCTTTTGCGCCTGCTTCACCGCGCCTGGGTCTGCATCGTTTGCAAGTAACTTGCGCGCCTGTTCGCGCCGATCCCGTGCTTCGCTAAGTGACACGTCTGGATATATGCCCAGCGATAAGGTTTTCTGCTTTCCGCCGAAACGATAATCCATTCGCCAATACTTGCCGCCATTCGGATGCGCCAGCAAATACATGCCACCGCCGTCGGATAGCTTTTGTTGTTTGTCTGTTGCCTTCGTTTTTTTAACCTCAAGCTCTGTCAGTGCCATCATTGCCCCTTTGCTGGTATATTCTAACCGTGCTGGTATATGAGCATGGCTTATACCGACAAAAGATGCAAGCTTGAGTGAGATTGATTGAGATCGCTTGGGCAACAAAAAACCCGCTAAAGCTATACACAGTGCGGGTTTATGGGAATATTTGAGACTCTGTGATACTGTGATCTGGCGGAAGCTGTGAGATTCGAACTCACGGACGATTTCTCGTCGGCAGTTTTCAAGACTGCTGGTTTAAACCACTCACCCAAACTTCCGTAAAGACACTCGAAATTTTTAGATGCTTAGATGCTACCGCCTTTTCGAGGGTGCGCATTCTGAACGAAGCCGCGCTTTATGTCCAGACTTTCACTTCATTCGTGTCGCGTTGGCAATCCGCCCAGTTGTTCGGGGTCTCGTAGATACGCACTTGTTCCAGGCGCAGATGGTTGCCGTAAATGTCCTGGTAGGCCGGTGCCAGCAGGTCGAAGGCGGTCTGAGCCAGATTCTCTGCGGTGGGTACGACGTTCAGGATGACAGTCTTGTGTCCCGGCATGCTGGCGAGGAAATCGCACACGACTTTGTCGCCGTGATACACCAGAAAGGCGTGATCCCACTTGTCGACCACTTGTGCTTTGGCGATGCGTTTCACATCGCTGAAGTCCATCACCATGCCTTGTTCGGATTGTCCTTCCGTCGCAATGATGTCGCCCGACAGGCTGATTTCGATTGCGTAGCGGTGTCCGTGCAGATGCTTGCACTGGCTGGTGTGGTTGGGGATGCGGTGACCGGCATCGAATTCAAGGCGGCGGGTGATGAGCATGATGAGGATGAGCGATTGAATTGGCGCGGATTATAGCTTGAACGCGCGTAGGGCATCCCGGTAAGCGCGCAGCGATGCCTCGTCGCGTGTCTCGCCATAGCGCAGAGACATGTAGCGTTCGGCGATGTCCATCATGTTGGCGGCCAGTTTCGGGCGGGCGGCGGCGACGCGTGTGGCGTAATCCAGCGCGCCTTCATGAGCGGCGCGCGGCAATCCCGCTTTGGCTAACCGGCTGCACAGCTTGAGCCAGGCCACCTGTACCGGGTCGGTTTGACGCGCGAACAGATGACGGAACATGAACAGCGCAAATACACCGATCAGGATGGCCAGCCCCAGCATCAGGTCGCGCGCCATCTTCTGCCAGCTCACGTCTTCCATACCCAAACGCGTGAGCAGGGCGAATTGCCGCTCCGGGTTGTAGCCCAGCACCCATTGATTCCATTGGTTGGAGAGTGCGTCGAGGTTGAGGCGCAGCTTGCTCAACCATTGCGGCGGATTGCGTGCCATGAACGGCAGTGCCGCTTTGTTTTTGAGTGACGATGCCATATTCATCTGCACCCGCTCCGGTGCGATGGCAGCAGTAGGGTCGATGCGCACCCAGCCTTGATTCGCCAGCCACACCTCGGCCCAGGCATGGGCATCCGATTGGCGCACGATGGTGTAGTTGCCTATCGCGTTATATTCGCCGCCCAGATAGCCGGTCACCACGCGTGCCGGGATGTGCGCGGCGCGCATCAGATAGACGAAGGCCGAGGCGTAGTGTTCGCAGAATCCTTGTTTGCTCTGGAACAGGAAATCGTCAACGCCATTGCTGCCCAGTAAAGGCGGTTCCAGCGTGTAGACGAAATTCTGCTGGTTGAAGAAACGCAAGGCGGTCTTCACCAGCTCGCCATTGTTGCTCTGACCGGCGCGCCAGCTCGCAGCCAGTTCCAGAGTGCGCGGATTGAGTCGCGGTGGCAGCTGCAAGGCGCGCTGGCGTTGGGCTGCGGACTCGTCGACGTTGGCGTGGTAGAGCAGGTCCGAACTCATCTCGTAACGCAGGCGCGCGTTGACGTCCTGTTTGGCGAGGAGTTGGAAGTCGCTGGAAAGGTGTGCGCCGATAGGCAGTTGGTGCGGCACGTCCAGCGCGTACAGCCATTTCTTGTTGTGCGGCTCCAGTGTCACGCTGTATTCGATGGTCTGCGCGGTCGCGTCAAAACTCGGTGCCAAATCGTATTTGGCCGTGCCGGTTGTCCAGGTGCGCCCGTCGTATTGCCACAGCACCGGGCCGCGCCAGTACATCTGGTCGCGACGCGGCGAGATCGATTTGAACGTGGCGCGAAACGCCACGGCTTCCGACAGCGATAATTTACTCAAGCTGCCCGGCGACATGGTGTCGGACAGTCCGGTGCTGTTGTAGGCATCCTGCGGCAATCCCCACAGCGGGCCTTGCACGCGTGGGAACAGCACGAACAGGATCAGCATCAGCGGTACCGCTTGCAGCAGCAGGATCGCGGCGATGCGCAACTGCGGCTTGAAGGTGATGCGCGGTGTCTGGATGCGCAGCCAAGCCGACACGATGACGAACAGCGTCGCGAACATCATCAGCGCGGTCGAGATGCTTTGCGAGTAGAAGAAATTCGTGATGATGATGAAGCACGACAGATAGATCAGCCCCATCGCGTCGCGTGTGCCGCGCAATTCCAGCAGCTTCAATGTGGCGAGCAGCACCAGCAGGGTCACGCCGACCTCGCGTCCGAACAGCGTATGGAAACCAACGGCGATGGCCATTATGCCTGCCAGCGTGACGAGTAACAGCACCCAACGTGCGGGCAAGGGATTGCCGCTGAACGTGAGATAGGCACGCCAGGTCAGCAACATCCCGCATAGCGCGCTAACCCACAGTGGCAGATGTCCCGCGTGCGGCGCGATTACCAGCAGGATGCACAGGGTCAGGCTGTAGACGAGTGATTTGTTCATGGTTCGACAGGCTCACCACGGACGGATATATCACTGCGTTTAACTTGCTTTGCCGTTCGCCCCGAGTTTGTCGTAGGGTGCGCCAACCCGAACAACGCCAACCTGCGCAAACACTCGGCCCGATGCGCCGGATTATTTTGCGGGGCGAGCTCGCCATCCGGCAGGCGCAAGCCGTATTGCAAGCCGAGTTCATCGGCATCCAGCACCCAGCGCGTCAGCACTTGCAGCCGTTGTTCCGGCGCGAGCGTGGGCGTGTGCGACCAGTCCAGCCACAGATCCTGGCCTTGCGGTGCGGAGAATTGTTTGACCTGCAGACCTTGTTCGCGCGCCAAGGCCTTCCATGCGATGCGCGGCAGCGCATCCCCCGCGACATAGCTGCGCAGCCCGGAAAAATCCTCGTCACCGGTCACTATGATCTTGCCCGTGCCGTTCTGTGATGATTGCGCGGGCAGGGGCAGCAGTGCGGCGGGTTGCGGGTAGACCAGCGCGCGCACGTCGAAATGCAGGTACGACCAGGCATGGAAAAGCCCCAGGGGGAACTCGGTGTATAGCGATAGCCGCCCGCTATCCAGCCAACCGCGCCGGACGGTTGGAATATCGAGTGGTACGGGAGCGGAGCCGCGCGCGGGCAGGTCGAACACGGTGCGACGTCCGGCATCGTCTTGGAGATGGATCTGATGGCGGGCCAGCGTGCCGGGATTGTCGAAGTGAAAAACGAACCGCGCAGTCTCGCCAGCGAATACGGGCTCGACATGTCCGGCACGGATGTGCAGATGGGCCAGATTGCGAAAGGCGTACAGCATGGACAGCACCGCCATCATCGCCAGCAGAAAGGTCAGCACATAACCCAGACTCAAGTCGTAATTGATGTCGCCCAGCAGCATCAGTACCAGCACGACGGCGAAGCCCAAACCCGACCGCGAGGGCAGGATGTAGATGCGCCGCTGGTTGAGCACCACCGTGCCGGTCTCGACGGTGCGGCGCATCGCCCAGCTGCGGAAGGTTTGCTTGAGCGCGGGGAACACGTCAGGGAATGGCTACTGCCGCAATCAGTTCGCGCGCCAGCGTGTCGCTATTTGCATTTGACGAGCCCTGCGTCTGCTGCAACCGGTGGCTGGCCACGCCGGGCAATACGGCTTGCACGTCTTCCGGGATCACTGCACCGCGCCCGTCCAGCAAGGCCCAGGCGCGCGCGGCAGCGAGCAGCGCGAGTCCGGCGCGTGGCGACAAGCCATGTGCGAATCGCGCCGATTCGCGGGTGTGCTTGAGGATGGCTTGCACATAATCGAGCAAGGCGGGCGAAACGAACACCTGACGCGCTTGTTGCTGCAAGGCCAATAGTTCCGCGCTGTCCATCTGTGGGGTGAGCCGTGCGACCAGGTCGCGCCGGTCCACGCCGGACAACAGACCGCGCTCCGCCTGTGCGTCGGGATAGCCCAGCTGGATGCGCATCAAAAAACGGTCGAGCTGCGATTCCGGCAACGGGAAGGTGCCGATCTGATGGATGGGATTCTGTGTGGCGATGACGAAGAACGGCACGGGCAAGGGGCGCGTCACGCCTTCTATGGTCACTTGCTGTTCTTCCATCGCTTCCAGCAGCGCGCTCTGCGCCTTGGGTGTGGCGCGGTTCACTTCATCGGCGAGGATCATTTGCGCGAATATCGGCCCGGGATGGAACTTGAAATCCGCCGTGTCGCGCTGATATACCGACACGCCGAGGATGTCGGCGGGAAGCAGGTCGCTGGTGAACTGGATGCGCTGGAACTGCATGCCCAGCGTGCGTGCCAGTACATGCGCCAGCGTGGTCTTGCCTACGCCCGGCATGTCCTCGATGAGTAGATGTCCGCGTGCCAGCAGACAGGCCAGCGCAAAGCGTATTTGTAGCGGTTTGCCGACGATGACCTGTTCGGTTTGCTGGAGGACTTTGTGCAGGGGATTGGTCATGTATTCAATTCGATGTGAGTTGGGCGACGTAAGCCGTAAGCTGGGGTCTGGAAGAAGCGGAAATTAAGTTGTAGGGGTTTATAACTGACGACTTACGTATTCCAACTTGTCTTTACAACATGATCGCCGCGATCACCTTGCGGTCTTCGGCGACCAGGATGTTGTAGGTGCGGCACGCGGCGGGGGTGTCCATGAATTCCACGCCTATGCCCAGGTCGGTCAGCGCGCGATACAGGCGCGGATGGGCGAAGCGTTGTTGCGTACCGGTGCCGATCAGGATCACGTCCGGTTTGAAGGGTAGGAAGTAATTAAAATGGCTCTCGTTCAGCGCGCCGAAATCGGCGACGTGCCAATCCTCGCGGACTTCCTGCGCGTTGACCACGATGGCGTGGTCGTAGCGCACGCGGTTGACCATGACATGATCCGCGCCATGCGCGGTGAACATTTTGGTATCGCCCAGATTGGCCAGATGTAGTTTCAAGCACTTCTCCATTTGCTGTGTGATGTCCGCACGGGTAAAATCGCGCCCTTTTCATCATGAAACAAGCAGCCTGGTGGCTGTGTTTAATGATGAAGTGCCCTGGCGGACCCACTCATTCGAATCGGATTCTAACATCGTGAAACCCATACTGAAATCGACCAAGCTTTCCAATGTCTGCTATGACATACGCGGCCCGGTGATGGAGCGCGCCAAGCAGATGGAAGAAGAAGGTCAGCGCATCATCAAGCTGAACATCGGCAATCTTGCGCCATTCGGCTTTGAAGCACCGGAAGAAATCCAGCAGGACGTGATTCTGAACATGCCGAATGCGTCCGGCTATTCCGATTCCAAAGGCATGTTTGCGCCGCGCAAAGCCATCATGCATTACTGCCAGTCGAAGAAGATCATGGGGGTCGGTCTGGATGACATCTATATCGGCAACGGCGCGTCCGAGCTGATCGTGATGTGCATGCAGGGGCTGCTCAATCCCGGCGATGAAGTGCTGGTGCCCGCGCCCGACTATCCGCTGTGGACGGCGGCGGTCACGCTGGCGGGCGGCACGCCGCGCCATTATGTGTGCGACGAGGCCCAGGAGTGGAACCCCGATCTGGCCGATATGCGCAGCAAGATCACGCCGAACACGCGCGCCATCGTGGTCATCAACCCGAACAATCCGACCGGCGCGCTTTACTCCGACGAGATACTCAAAGAGATCATCCAGATCGCGCGCGAGCATCAGCTGATCATCTTTGCAGACGAGATCTACGACAAGATGCTGTACGACGGCGCGACCCATACGGCGATCGCTTCGTTGGCCGACGACGTATTGTTTGTCACGCTGAACGGCCTGTCGAAAAATTATCGCGCCTGCGGTTATCGCGTCGGTTGGATGGTGATCTCCGGCCAGAAGAAACACGCGCAGGACTACATCAACGGCCTGACCATTTTGGCCTCGATGCGACTGTGCTCAAACGTGCCGGGGCAGTTCGCGATCCAGACCGCGCTGGGCGGCTATCAGAGCATCAACGATCTGGTCGTACCCGGCGGACGGCTGTGCAAACAACGCGACCTTGCCTATAAATTATTGACCGCGATACCCGGTGTCACCTGCGTCAAGCCCAAGGCCACGTTGTATTTGTTCCCGCGCCTCGACCCGAAGATTTATCCGATTCAAAACGACCAGCAATTCATTCTGGAATTGCTCGAAGCGGAAAAAGTGCTGGTGGTGCAGGGCAGCGGTTTCAACTGGAAATCGCCCGATCATTTCCGCGTGGTGTTCCTGCCCAATGCGGATGACCTGACCGATGCCATCGCCCGGATCGCGCGCTTTTTGGAGAACTATCGCAAACGAGCGGGTAGCGCGTAGCCGCTAGTGCCCCCCTGCTGGCTAGTAGCTACTAGCCTCATAATTTTTAAGGAAAATAAATGAAACCAATCAACGTAGGACTTCTCGGTATCGGTACGGTCGGTGGCGGCACATACACTGTTTTGCAACGCAACGCGGAAGAGATAGAGCGTCGCGCGGGGCGTCCCATCCGCATCACGGTCGTGGCAGATCGCAATCTGGAGTTGGCGAAAAAAATCACAGGCGGTACCTGTCGCGTGACCGATGATGCGTTCTCGGTGGTGAGCGACCCGGAAGTGGACATCGTCATCGAACTGATCGGCGGCTACGGTGTGGCGAAAGAGCTGGTGCTGAAGGCGATTGCGAATGGAAAGCATGTGGTCACCGCGAACAAGGCCTTGCTCGCCACGCACGGCAACGAGATCTTCAAAGCGGCGCAGGACAAGGGCGTGATGGTGGCGTTCGAGGCGGCGGTGGCGGGCGGCATCCCCATCATCAAGGCGGTGCGCGAAGGCTTGACCGCGAATCGCATCGAATGGATCGCGGGCATCATCAACGGCACGACGAATTTTATTTTGTCCGAGATGCGCGACAAGGGCTTGAGTTTCGACACCGTGCTCAAAGAAGCACAGCGTCTGGGTTATGCCGAAGCCGATCCGACCTTCGACATCGAAGGCGTGGATGCGGCGCACAAGATCACGATACTTTCCGCGCTGGCGTTCGGTATCCCGATGCAGTTCGACCAAGCCTACATCGAAGGCATCTCCAAGCTGGATGCTATCGACATCAAGTATGCCGAACAACTGGGCTATCGCATCAAGCTGCTGGGCATCACCAAGCGCACGCCGGAAGGCGTGGAGCTGCGCGTGCATCCGACACTCATTCCATCGAAGCGGTTGATCGCCAATGTGGAAGGCGCGATGAATGCCGTCGTGGTGCAGGGCGATGCGGTGGGCGCGACACTGTATTACGGCAAGGGCGCGGGTGCTGAACCGACCGCCAGTGCGGTGATTGCCGACCTGGTGGACGTGACGCGCATGCACACCGCCGATCCGCTGAATCGCGTGCCGCATCTGGCGTTCCAGCCCAACGCGATGGCGGACTTGAAAATTTTGCCGATGGATGAAGTGCAGACCAGCTACTACCTGCGCCTGCGTGTGCAGGACAAACCCGGCGTGCTGGCCGACATCACGCGCATCCTCGCGGATGAACAAATTTCGATTGATGCCGTTATCCAAAAAGAGCCTGGCGAAGGCGAGACCCAAACCGACCTCATCATGCTCACCCACCTGACCCGCGAGAAGCGCATCAATGCGGCGATTGTGAGGATCGAGGCATTGGGTGTGGTGGCAGGGAAAGTGACGAAGTTAAGGTTGGAAGAGTTGGGGAAATAAGAGCCGTCATTCCCGCGCAGGCGGGGAGCCAGTTGATTGGTAAGCCCCCGCGCTGCGGGACAAACATGAGTTGTCGGCTATGCCGAATATTTTTGCTGGATTCCCGCCTGCGCGGGAATGACGGCTAAGTGAGCAAACGATGAAATATCTTTCCACACGCGGCAATGCGCCCGCCAAGACTTTTACTGAAATTCTGCTGGGCGGGCTCGCACCCGATGGTGGGCTGTATCTGCCAGAGCAATATCCGCAGGTGACTAGGCCTGAGCTGGATGCGTGGCGCAAGTTGTCATACGCAGACCTCGCCTTCGCGGTGTTGTCCAAGTTCGCTACCGACATTCCTGCGGCTGATCTCAAAGCCATCATCAGCAAGACTTACACCGCCGAAGTTTACAACAAGGGCCGCGCGGACTCCGATGCCGAACAGATCACGCCGCTGCGTACACTGGAACCGGGCGTGCATATCCTGGAACTGTCCAATGGCCCGACGCTGGCGTTCAAGGACATGGCGATGCAGTTGCTGGGCAATCTGTTCGAGTACGCGCTGAGCAAACAGCATGATGAGTTGAACATCCTCGGCGCGACCTCCGGCGACACCGGTTCGGCGGCGGAATACGCGATGCGCGGCAAGCGCGGCATCCGCGTGTTCATGCTCTCCCCCAACGGCAAGATGTCGGTCTTCCAGCGTGCGCAGATGTACTCACTGCAAGACCCGAACATCCACAACATCGCCATTAACGGCATGTTCGACGACGCGCAGGACATGGTGAAGGCGGTGTCCAACGACCACGCATACAAAGCCGCGCACAAGATCGGTACGGTCAATTCCATCAACTGGGGACGCGTGTCGGCGCAGATCGTGTATTACTTCAAAGGCTATTTTGCCGCGACGAAATCCAACGACGAGCAAGTCGCGTTCTCCGTGCCGTCCGGCAACTTCGGCAACATCTGCGCCGGACACATCGCGCGCATGATGGGCTTGCCTATCGGTCAACTGATACTCGCTACCAACGAGAACGATGTGCTGGACGAGTTCTTCAGTACCGGTGCGTACAGACCGCGCGGCACGGATCACACCTACGCGACCAGCAGCCCGTCCATGGACATTTCCAAGGCCAGCAACTTTGAGCGTTTCGTATTTGATCTGGTCGGGCGCGACGGTACGAAAGTGCGCGAGTTCTGGGGCAAAGTGGATGCGGGTGGTTCGTTCGACATCAGGCACACGCCTTACTGGGACGCGCTGCAAAAATTTCATTTCGCATCGGGCAAGAGCAGCCACTACGACCGCCTCAAAACCATACGCGGTGTCTATGAAGAGTACGGCGTGATGGTCGATCCGCACACCGCAGACGGCATCAAGGTCGGCATGGAACAACGCCGCCCCAACCTGCCGCTGATCTGTCTGGAGACCGCGCTGCCCGCCAAGTTCGAGGAGACTATCGTCGAAGCATTGGGCCGCAAACCCGAACGCCCCGCCGCGCTGGACGGCATAGAAGATCTGCCGCAACGCTGCGAGGTGATGGACGCGGATGTTGCCAAGCTCAAGGCGTTCATCACGGCAAAAGTCGCGGCGTAATCCTGCTATCGAGCGCGCCGATCATTCATGGAAATCCAAACCAGATCAGTCATCACCTGCCCGGTGTGCGGTTGCGCAAAGGAAGAAGAGATGCCCACCGATGCGTGCCAGTGGTTTTATGAATGCACCAATTGTCGAACGATACTCAAGCCCAAAGCGGGCGATTGTTGTGTCTATTGCTCATATGGAACAGTCCCTTGTCCCCCTGTACAACTGGGCGGCAAGGGCAGTTGCTGTTGAATGTTGCGCGGACCATCTGCCAATAAGCGCACGGGTATCATCGATACGCATTGGCGTCACCCATGAACAACCTCATCCTGCTTATCCTGTGTTTTTCTGCCGGCGTGCTGCTGCATCGCTACAAGCGCATGCCGGTGAATACACCGGCGGTGCTCAATAGTTTCATCATTCATATCTCCTTGCCATCGCTCACCTTGCTATACGTGCATGAGTTGAAACTGACGGGCGATGTCTGGCTGATGGCGGCGATGGGATGGTTGCTGTTCGCCATGTCGGCGGGATGCTTCTGGTGGCTGGGACGTGTGATGAACTGGTCGCGCGGCACGACAGGCGCGCTGGTCCTGACTTGCGGTCTGGGCAATACGTCCTATCTGGGGCTGCCGATGATAGAGGCGTACTACGGACATCAGGGACTCGCCAGCGGCATCATCGTCGATCAGCTCGGCTCGTTCCTGGTGCTGTCCACGCTGGGCATCACCTTTGCCGGAATCTATTCGTCTGGTCGTCCGACAGCGCGCGAAATGGCGATGCGCGTGCTGCGCTTCCCGCCCTTCATCGCGCTGGTGATCGCGCTGTGTTTGATACCGATGTCCTATCCCGAGTGGTTCAGCGTCATCCTCAAACGTATGGGCGACACGCTCGCGCCGTTGGCGTTATTGTCGGTCGGTTTCCAGTTGCGCTTGGGTCATCTCGCGGGCAACGGGAAAAAACTGGCACTTGGTCTGGGATTCAAACTGGTGCTGGCTCCGTTGCTGCTGTTTTTGTTGTACGTGCCGCTGCTCGGCGCGCACGGTCAGACCATTCAGATCACTTTGTTCGAGGCCGCCATGCCGCCGATGATCACCGCCGCGATACTCGCCACCGAGCACGATCTGGACCCGCCTTTCGCCACGCTGATGGTGGCGGTGGGACTGGTGATCTCGTTCGCCACGCTCACCGGCTGGTGGTGGCTGATGCGTGGCGTGTAAAGGGGCTACGCCCGGACAGCGGAGAGTCTTTGCCTTACGTCAAGCGTGGGTGCTGACGATCGCGCCGCTGATATTTTGCCCGCCGCTCATGTCCTGCATCAGGTTCTGCAAGAAGGATTGCAAGGTCGGCGCATTGGCTGCCGCTGCGGTCTGGCCTTGCGAGCTGTTCATTGCGGTGACCAGATTCTGGAAGCTGGAATTGAGCGCGCTGAGCGGATCGGTCGCACTGGATGTTGTGCCGGTCGAGCTACTTTGACCGCTGGCGGATAGTTGCTGCAACAGGTTCTGAATGTTCGCCGACATATTGGCGCCTGCTTTCCCTGCCCCGGAGACCGATTTGCTGCCATCGCTATCTCCGTCCGAGTCGCTGCCAGTCGTTTGGATCCCGCTCGCCATCTGACCCAGCGAGGAAAACAGATTCTGCACGAATGCCTGCAATGCCGCCTGCGGGTCGGGAGTCGTTGGGCTGGTGGAGGAGGAACTGGACGAAGCGGAAGACGATGTGCCGGAAGTCCCCGACAGGCTTTGCCCGAGTGCCTGCGTGATGGCATTCATGAAGTTGGATTTTCCCACGCCGCGCGTTTCCTTGCCGCCGTCGCTATCGCCGTCCCCTTTCCCGCCGGCGATCCGCTGCGACGAAGGAGAGAGTTGTTGCAGGCCGGATAGGTTATTGGTGTTTGAGACAGTGTTGATCGAGCTCATGGCATGCTCCTAAAGTTGGGGTGATCGAGGTCGGCTGAATGCAAAGCATAGAATCCCAGCCAACATACCGAGCTTATCGGCAAGTTCTCGGCAACCTTTAGTCAAATAGAGTGAAATAAACAGTTCATTTCGCGGCTTTGAACAACATGGCGCGGAACGCGGCAAAAACCTTGCGCATAGAAGCTTGTTTGTAGGGGAAGACATCGACCGGATCGGTAGCGTGTACCCAGCCGCGATTATCGGCCTCGAATACCAGAAGTTTTTCGTCAGGCATTTCGGCACAGTCGATCACGACGTAATCCAGCGCGAGCCGCTCGGCGATCAGACGCAATGCGGCACCGTGGCGCACAGCAAATCCGGTATCGAAATCGTGCATGAAACGCGCCTCCTCCGCGCGTTTGTCCGCGCTGGCCGTCATGTCGGCCGACTGGTAGTGGACGATCCAATGCGCACCGATGGCGAGATGGCAGATATAAGGCAGCCCGTCGATCAGCGCGATTCTTAGCTTGCGATACAGCCCGTCCGGGCTACGGTAGTCGATATAGCAGGACACAAAAAATTCCCGTGCGCGGGTCGCCTCCAGATAAGCCGCCAGTTCTGCGGCGTTTGCGATCTTGCCCAGGCCTGCGCCGGCTTGGGTGTCGACCGGTCTGACCGTGATCGGGTAAGCACGAACTTCCGGCAGGTCATTGTCAGGCAATCCCAGACGCGTGATGCGTTCCAGTGTCGCTAGGCTGACGCGCAACGTCGGCGGGATCAGCACGCCGGGTATCGAAGCGAGTCGCTGGTACACCTTGTCTCTGGAACACAGCAGGATATGTTGCGGGTGGTTCAGCAGCGGACGCGGCCAGTGTTCGATCAGTCTGTCCATCAATTCGAGTACGGGCCGGTTCTTGCCGGACTCACCCAGCGCAATGATCGCCACGTCGTGATCGGGGATGGCCGGCGGCAGCGGCTTGCCGGGCACGATATACAGCAGGTCCAGCCTGATGTCAGCGTCCTCGATCAGATAATCGAGCGGCGTGTTGTCGCTGGTGTCGCCGGGACCCAGCAGGGCGAGCAGTCTGATCGCGGGCGGCCTGCTTCCTTCCACCCGGTAGATCATGGATTGTTCCAGGGCTTGGTCCAGCAAGTCGCGCGCGAAGTCCGGGTTACCCGCGAGCGTGAAAAGATGGGACTGGTTCAGCAAAAGATTTGCCGCACCGGGTCGGGCGATCATCCGCGCGATCCATTCCGGTACTTCGATATGACGCATGCGCTCCAGTGTCGCCATCGCGATGACGGGATGCAGCTCCATCTCGGCCAGCGCGGGAAGCGTAAGGTCAGTCACGTTGCCCACGCCTTGCGGCAAGCCTGAAGCATCAACCGGCCAGTGCCCGGTTCGCGGCATCCACGGCGACACCGCGCCGGATCGGTGCGTTGGTGCGGCCGAGCACGTCGTCGAGCGCGCCGAGACAAAGCCGCACGTTGCCCGGATGGCTGGCGTGTCCCATCAAACCGATGCGCCATACTTTTCCCGCCATCGCCCCCAGGCCTGCGCCTATCTCCAGCTGATAGTCGGACAGCAGCAGGGCGCGCACGGCGGCTTCATCCACGCCCTCAGGCACGGTGATGGCATTCAGTTGCGGCAGGCGTTCATGTTCCGGCACGACGAACTTCAATCCCATCGCTTCCAGCCCCGCGCGCAAGGCGAGATGATTCTTCTGATGGCGCGCCCAGGCATTCTCCAGACCCTCTTCCTGCAGCATCACCAGCGATTCGTGCAAGCCGTACAGCGCGTTGATCGGCGCGGTGTGGTGGTAGGCGCGTTTGGTCGCCCCGCCCCAGTAGCCCATCACCAGATTGAGATCCAGGAACCAGCTCTGCACTTTGGTCCTGCGGTTCTTGATCTTCTCCTGGGCCTGCGCGCTGAAGCTGACCGGTGAAAGGCCGGGCGTGCACGACAGACATTTCTGCGTGCCGGAATAGATGGCATCGATGTCCCATTCATCGACCTTGAGCGGCGAACCGCCCAGCGACGTGACCGCGTCCACGATAGCGAGGCAGCCGTATTGGTGCGCGATGGCGACCAGCGTCTTTGCATCGGACAACGCGCCGGTGGAAGTCTCGGCATGCACAAAAGCGACGATCCTGGCATCGGGATTCGCCTTGAGCGCGTCTTCCAGTTTTTGCGCATCGACCGCGCGACCCCAGTCGTCCTGCACCATCACGGCGATGCCGCCGCAACGCTCGACGTTCTCTTTCATGCGTCCGCCGAACACGCCGTTCTGGCACACGATGACTTTGTCACCCGGCTCGACCAGATTGACGAAACAGGTTTCCATCCCGGCGGAGCCGGGCGCGGAGACCGGCATGGTCAATTCGTTGTCGGTTTGGAAGGCGAATTTCAGCAGCACTTTCATCTCGTCCATCAGAGACACGAACAGCGGGTCAAGATGGCCCAGCGTCGGACGCGACAGTGCTTTGAGCACGCGCGGGCTGACATCGGAAGGGCCGGGTCCCATGAGTACACGTTGCGGAGGGTGGAACGATTTGATGATCATTTTTTTCCTTTTCGAGTTCGAGAGGCCGCCGATGGGAGAGCTTTCCCGCGATCGCCATCGGACTGCAGCGGATGACAGCGGAGCGGGATGGTAGATGAGTACGGTATGAATTTCCAGTTTTCAGTGAGGAGAATCTTCACGGGGTCAGATGAGGTTTGGGTTGAGGCGGAACTGTTGCTACACTGCCGACCCGGTGTGTTGAAAGGTGCTGTCATCATGAATGTGTGGGACGAACGTTATGCGGGTGAGGCTTATCATTTTGGCACGGAGCCGAATGCGTTCCTGAGGACGCAGGAGCGGCTGCTCAAACCCGGGATGAACTGTCTCGCGGTGGCCGATGGTGAGGGGCGCAACGGCGTGTGGCTGGCTGAACAGGGATTGACGGTGCGCTCGGTGGACAGCTCGACGGTGGCGTTGAAGAAAGCACAGGCTTTGGCCCGGCAGCGCGGTGTGGCGGTCGCGTTCGAGCTGGCCGATCTGATGCACTGGGATTGGGGCGTGGCGCGCTATGACGTGGTGGTCGGCATCTTCATCCAGTTCGCCGCGCCCGCTGTGCGCGAGCAGATGTTCACCCGTATCAGGCGCAGCCTCAAACCCGGCGGTCTGCTGTTGTTGCAGGGTTACACGCCACGCCAGCTGGAATTCAAAACGGGCGGGCCTGCGCTGGTGGAGAACCTGTACACCGAAGCGATGCTGCGCGCCGCGTTTGCCGATATGGACATCCTGCATCTGCGCGAGCATGACGACCGTATCGAGGAGGGTGCGGGACACAGCGGCATGTCGGCGTTGATCGACCTGGTGGCGCGCAAGCCCTGAGTGTTCAGTCAACCAGTCGCATCGAGAGGTCCAGTGCCTGCACATCTTTGGTCAACGTGCCGATGGAGATGCGATCCACGCCGGTGAGCGCGACCTCGCGCAAGGTGGCGAGGGTGATGCCGCCGGAAGCTTCCAGTTCGGCGCGTTTTGCGTTCAGCGCAACCGCCGCGTCCAAGGTTTCCAGATCGAAGTTATCCAGCAGGATGAGTTTCGCCCCGGCCCGCAACGCTTCTTCCATCTGCCCCAGATCTTCCACTTCGATCTGCACGCTCACGCCCGGTTCGGCCAGGCGGAACGCCTGATCCAGCACCGCCGCGATACCGCCCGCAGCGGCGATGTGGTTCTCTTTGATGAGGATGCCGTCGAATAATCCGACGCGCTGGTTGTGGCCGCCGCCCGTCCGCACCGCGTACTTTTGCGCCTCGCGCATCCCCGGCAGGGTCTTGCGCGTGTCCATGATCTTGACGGGCAAACCTGCCACCGCGTCCACATAGCTTTTCGTTTTGGTTGCGGTGCCGGACAAGGTCTGCAACCAGTTCAACGCGCTGCGTTCGCCGGTGAGCAGCGCGCGCGACGGGCCGCTGATCTCGCATATTGTCTGGCCGGGTTTGATGTTCTCGCCGTCCTTTGCCAGCCAGCGTATGACGCATGCTCGATCCAAACTCAGGAAGCATTGTTCAAACCATGCCGCGCCGCACAACACCCCGGCTTCACGGGTGATGACGCGGGCTTGCGCGGTTTGCGCGGCGGGCAGGAGCTGCGCGGTCAGATCGCCGCTGGCGATGTCTTCATTGAGCGAATTTTCTACGTTGAATCGGATAGCTGCCGTAAGCATTAAAAATCTCCATCGGGAATTTAGTGGAGTATAAGTGAAGCAGTGTTGTCTTGAAATTCTTAAGCAACCCCCCCACCTAGGCAAAACCCAATTATCGCGAGGAGTACGTCATGCGTTTCGACAAATTCACCACCAAGCTGCAACAAGCCCTGTCCGATGCACAGAGTCTGACGGTCGGCGCGGACAACCAGTTCATCGAGCCGCAGCATCTGTTGCTGGCCCTGCTCAACGATGCTGACAGTGGAGCAGCCTCGCTGTTGTCGCGGGCCGGTGGGAATGTCGGCGGGTTGAAACCCGCCCTGCAAGAGGCGGTGCAGCGGCTGCCCAAAGTGGAAGGCCACGACGGCGAAGTGCAGGTCGGGCGCGATCTGTCCAACCTGTTCAACGTCACCGACAAGGAAGCACAGAAGCGCGGCGACCAGTTCATTGCCTCGGAGATGTTTCTGCTGGCACTTACTCACGACAAGGGCGAGACCGGGCGGCTGTTGAAGACGCACGGTGTGGCTCGCGCGCCGCTGGAGCAGGCCATCGACGCGGTGCGCGGTGGCGCGGCGGTGGGCTCGCAGGAAGCCGAAGGACAACGCGAGTCGTTGAAGAAATATTGTCTTGATCTCACAGAACGCGCGCGGCAGGGCAAGCTCGATCCGGTGATCGGTCGCGACGACGAGATACGCCGCGCGATACAAGTGTTGCAACGCCGCACCAAGAACAACCCGGTGCTGATCGGCGAGCCCGGCGTGGGCAAGACGGCCATCGTCGAAGGACTGGCGCAGCGCATCGTCAACGGCGAAGTGCCGGATTCGCTCAAAGGCAAGAAAGTGCTGAGCCTGGACATGGCAGCCTTGCTGGCGGGGGCGAAATATCGCGGCGAGTTCGAGGAGCGTCTGAAGAATGTGCTGAAAGAACTGGCGCAGGATGAAGGTCAGACCATCGTGTTCATCGACGAGCTGCACACCATGGTCGGCGCGGGCAAAGCCGAAGGCGCGATGGATGCGGGCAATATGCTCAAGCCCGCGCTGGCGCGCGGTGAGCTGCATTGCATAGGCGCGACCACGCTGGATGAGTACCGCAAGTATGTCGAAAAGGATGCCGCGCTGGAACGCCGCTTCCAGAAGGTACTGGTGGACGAGCCCAGCGTGGAATCCACTATCGCCATCCTGCGCGGTTTGAAGGATAAATACGAGGCGCACCACACCGGAGTGACCATCACCGACCCCGCCATCGTCGCGGCGGCGGAACTGTCGCATCGCTACATCAGCGACCGCTTCCTGCCGGACAAGGCCATCGACCTGATAGACGAGGCGGCGGCGCGCATGAAGATGGAGAACGAATCCACGCCCGAGGTCATCGACAAACTGGATAGACGCATCATCCAGTTGCAGATCGAGCGCGAGGCGATGAAGAAGGAGAAGGACGAGTCTTCGAAAAAGCGCATCCAGTTGATCGAAGACGAATTGCTGAAATTGCAACGCGAAGCCAACGACCTGAAAGAGATACTGAAGGCCGAGAAGAGCGCGGCGCAGGGGGCGGCGGATGTCAAGAAAGACATCGAGGCGGTCAGGAACGACATCGTCAAACTGCAACGTGAGGGCAAGCTGGAGCAAGTCGCTGAGTTGCAATACGGCAAGCTGCCGCAACTCGAAGCCAAATTGAAAGAGGCCGCGCAACGCGAAGTCGAAGGGGGAGCGGGAAAGAACCGCTTGCTGCGCACCCAGGTCGGCGCGGAAGAGATCGCCGAAGTGGTGAGCCGTGCGACGGGTATTCCGGTGAGCAAGATGATGACCGGCGAACGCGACAAACTGCTCAAGATGGAAGACAAGCTGCACGAGCGCGTGGTCGGTCAGGACGAAGCCGTGCGTCTGGTGTCCGATGCGATTCGCCGTTCGCGTTCCGGTCTGTCCGATCCGAATCGTCCCTATGGTTCCTTCCTGTTCCTCGGCCCCACCGGTGTGGGCAAGACCGAGCTGTGCAAGGCACTGGCCGGTTTCATGTTCGACTCCGAAGACCATCTCATCCGCATCGACATGAGCGAGTACATGGAAAAACATTCCGTGGCGCGCTTGATCGGCGCACCGCCCGGCTATGTGGGTTATGAAGAAGGAGGCGGCTTGACCGAAGCGGTGCGGCGCAAACCTTATTCCGTCATCCTGCTGGATGAAGTGGAGAAGGCGCACCCCGATGTGTTCAACGTGTTGCTGCAAGCACTGGATGATGGCCGCATGACCGACGGCCAAGGCCGCACCGTGGACTTCAAGAACACCGTGATTGTGATGACCTCGAATCTGGGTTCGCAGATGATCCAGCAGATGTCGGGCGACGATTACCAGGTCATCAAGCTGGCGGTGATGGGCGAGGTCAAGACTTACTTTCGTCCGGAGTTCATCAACCGCATCGACGAGGTGGTGGTGTTCCACGCGCTGGACGAGAAGAACATCAAGTCCATCGCGCGCATCCAGTTGCAATATCTGGAGAAACGCCTCGCCGCGATGGAGATGAAGCTGGAAGTCTCCGAGGCCGCGCTGAAAGAGATCGCCAACGCGGGCTTCGATCCGGTGTATGGTGCGCGTCCGCTGAAACGCGCCATCCAGGCGCAGCTGGAGAACCCGCTGTCCAAGCTGATACTCGAAGGCCGTTACGCCGCGAAAGACACCATCAAAGTGGATTGCAAGGGTGGTGTGATGAAGTTCGCGTAGGCCGGGTGTTGGGATGCGCTGGCGCGGTGCTGCACGATACCGGTGAGCTCGTCACGCAGCGGGGCTGTCGCCCCGGAAAATAGCGTGCGACTCACGCGCTCTAAAATGTAACCGTCCGGGGCTGTCTGGTCGTGGACTCGTGAAGGATTTTATTTTGCCCATCAACGCACCCGTCTCGCCCGTTCCCCGCTTCGCCCTGTTCAACCTTGGTTTTCGTCCGTTCTTCCTGCTGGCGGGCGTGTACTCGCTGGTCACGATATTCATATGGGGTGGGGTTTATATCTATGGCTGGACTACACCCCGCCTGCCGTTCTCGACCCTGCACTGGCATGCGCATGAAATGATCTTTGGCTATGGCATGGCCGTTGCTGCCGGATTCCTGTTGACTGCGGTGCGCAACTGGACCGGGCTCGACACGCTGCGGGGTTACTCGCTGGCAGGGCTGGCGGCACTGTGGCTCGCGGCACGGTTGATCGGGTGGATCGTTCCCGGACAGGTCGTGACTATGCTGTTGCTGGATATGCTGTTCGATGTCTGGCTCATCGTCGCGGTCTTTCGTCCTATCCTGCGCGCAAAACAGCATGACCAGATCGGCATCGCGTCCAAATTGATCCTGCTGACGCTGGCCAACCTGTGCTTCTATCTCGGCGTGTCGGGTGTGCTGGAGCAGGGCATCATCTGGGGCCTGTATTCCGGGCTGTATGTGCTGCTGGCACTGGTCTTGAGCATGGCGCGGCGGGTGTTGCCGATGTTCATCGAACGCGGTGTCGGCTACCCGGTGAAATTAAGCAATCGGGTGTGGATAGACCGTTCCGCCATCTACGTGTATGTGCTGTTCCTGATGGCCGATGTGTTCTGGCGCAACGTGCCGGTCACCGCCGCACTCGCCGGATTGCTGTTCGTGACGCACAGCATGCGACTGGCGGGGTGGTACACCGGGGGCATCTGGAACAAGCCGCTGCTGTGGGTGATATACGTCGGCTATGGCGGTGCCACGTTCGGCTTCCTGCTCAAGGCTGTTGTGCCGTTCACGTCCTTGCCGCCTACTCTGGCACTGCACGCGTTTGCCCTGGGCGGCATCGGCATGATCACGGTGGGGATGATGGCGCGTATCTCGCTCGGACACACCGGCCACAATATCGGGCGGCACTCGCGGCTGCTTGCGCCGATTTTCGTTTCATTGTGCGCGGCCTATGTCGCTCGGGTTTTATTGCCGCTCATCGCGCCGGGGTACACCCTGTTGTGGCTGGGTATCGCACAGGCGGCATGGCTGATCGCCTTTGCCTTGTTCCTCTGGGTGTACGCGCCCATCCTGATCAGGCCGCGCGCGGACGGGATGCCGGGTTAGCGGTGCTTGCTCGCATTTCGGCTAAAATGCCGGGCCGGTGCGTTCCATCCTGTTCATCCTCAGTCGTTTGAAAGTCGAATGTGCTCCGCCTTTAACCTCCTTAGCAAAAGATAACGATGAAAAATAGATCACTGTGGATATTGCTGGCCTTTACGCTGGCCGCGCTCAATACCACGCAGGCTGCCCAGCAGCTTGCGCCGCTGGAACAACAACCGCAGGCGGCCTTTTTGTCCGCCAACGTCCTGAGCCGGTACAGCTATAAACACGTGTCACTGGACGATAATTTGTCTGTGCAGATATTCGACAGCTATATGAAATCACTGGACGGGGAAAAGATGTTTTTCCTGCGGGCCGACCTTGACCGTTTCGACTATGCGCGGACCCGGCTTGACGATGCCATCCTGGGCAAAGACTTGCGCATCCCGTTCGCGATTTTCAATCTCTACCAGCAGCGCATCGCCGAACGTTTCGTCTATGCCCGTTCCCTGCTGAAGACCGGATTTGATTTCAAGAAGAACGAGAGCTACCAGTACAGCCGCAAGGATGCGTCCTGGCCAACATCCGAAAGCGAGTTGAATGACTTGTGGCGCAAGCGTGTCAAGAACGACTGGCTGCGTCTCAAGCTCGCCGGGAAGGATGATAAGAGCATCGTCGAGACGCTGGGCAAACGCTATGACAGGACGCTGGACAGTTTGTCCAAGGTCAAGAGTGCAGACGTGTTTCAGGCGTTCATGAACGCCTATGCGATGTCCATAGACCCGCATGCCAGTTATTTCGGGGTGCGTGCTTCCGAGGAATTCGATATTTCGATGAAGCTGTCTTTGGTCGGCATAGGCGCATCGCTGTACGACAAGGACGAATACACCACGATCAAGGAACTGCTGGCCGGCGGCCCCGCGCTGCTGTCCGGCAAACTGAAACCCGGAGACCGTATCGTGGGTGTGGCGCAAGGCCAGAATGGCCCGATGGTCGAGATCATGGGCTGGCGCATCGATGACGCGGTGGACTTGATACGCGGCGCGGAGGATACCGTGGTGCGTCTCGATGTGCTGCCCGCAGAAGCCGGACCGGACGGCAAACACAAGCTCATTTCACTGGTGCGCAAAAAGATCACGCTGGAGAACCAGGCTGCCAAAAAATCCGTCATCGAGGTTAAGGAAGCGGGCGTGACGCGCCGCATCGGCGTGATCTCGCTGCCCGAGTTTTATCAGGATTTCGCGGCCCATCAGCGGGGCGACAAAGATTACAAGAGCGCGACCCGGGATGTCTCGCGTCTGCTGGGCGAACTGAAGAAGGACAAGGTCGATGGCGTACTGGTTGATCTGCGCAACAATGGCGGCGGGTCGCTGGATGAAGCCGTCCAGATGACCGGTCTGTTCACGGGCAAAGGCCCGGTGCTCCAGCAGCGTGACTCGAAAGGCAAGATAACCGTCGACAAGGATACCGATACCGGTATCGCCTGGACGGGGCCGCTGGCCGTGCTCATCAATCGCGGCTCGGCATCTGCCTCCGAGATTTTCGCGGCGGCGATACAGGATTACGGTCGCGGGATCGTGATCGGCGCAACCAGCTTCGGCAAAGGTACCGTGCAGACCGTGGCGGATCTTGATCAGCTCGCGAATAACGACAAACCCGAATTCGGCGAAGTCAAACTGACCATCGCGCAGTTCTTCCGTATCAACGGCGGCACCACCCAGTTGCGCGGCGTGACACCGGATATCAGCCTGCCGGCTATGATCGACACGGAGGAGTTCGGTGAGTCCAGTTACGACAATGCCTTACCCTGGACGCAGATCAAACCGGCCACCTATACGCCGACAGGCACGCTGGCCGGTATCGTGCCGGCGTTGACGGCGAGCCACGACAAGCGCGTGAGCCACGACAAGGACTTCAAGTACCTGCTGGAAGATATTGCCGAGTTCGACAAGCTGCGCCGGAACAACCAGGTTTCGCTCAATGAAGATGTCCGCCGCAAAGAGCGCGAGGCGCAGGAAGCGCGCGAAAAGTCCCGCGAGCAAAACAGCGGCGACAATAAATCGGCCCAGACACCAGCCAGTGCACTGCAAGACGACGGCATGTTGTCCAGCGAACGCAATCTCAGTGCCGACCTGGCCATCGAGAACGCGAGCAAGAACGCCAAGGACATCTTGCTGAACGAAGCGGCGCACATACTCAGCGATGAAGTCGGACTACTGAAGAACAACGCCCGGCTCGTGGTCGGCGCAACGCCATAAACCGAACCCAACCGTCGTTGCCGGCTATTTTGCTTTTCCCGCCGCACGCGCACGCAACTGACCGCACGCGCCCTCGATCTCCTGTCCCGCCGAATCGCGTATTTTGGCGAGGATGCCGTGCCGCTTCAGGGTTTGCACCATCACCGCGATTCGTTCGGATGCTGGGCGGCGATAGGACAGTCCGTCCACCGCGTTGAAAGGGATGAAGTTCATCACGGCGTATTTGCCGGCGAGCAGGCGTGCGATGCCTGCCAGTTCGGCATCACTGTCGTTGATGCCCTCCAGCAAGGTCCATTGATACTGGACCGGATAGGAAGTGGCACGCGCATACGCCTCGGCGCGTGCCACCAACTCTTCGACGGGGATGTGCGGCGCGCGCGGCAACAGCGTGGCGCGCAGTGTCGCATCGGTGCTGTGCAGCGAAAGGGCGAGTGCGGGTTGCACTGTTCGGAGATCCGTTCGGGGTGAGCCTGTCGAACCATGAGCGGAATCTTGGCCTTCGACTGGCTCAGGCCGAACGGAGTTGGAAACCCCCTCCATCAGTCTCTCGAACACCCGCAAATCACCCACCGTAGAGAGCACCAGGTTCTTGTGACCGACGTTGCCCTGTGTACCCAGCAGCTCGATCGCCTCCATCACATTGTCCAGATTGTGCGCAGGTTCGCCCATGCCCATGAACACCACCTTGCTCACCGCGCGGCGACGGCGCGCGAGCACCACCTGGGCGACGATCTCGGCACTGCCGAGCTGGCGTAGCAAGCCGTCGCGACCACTCATGCAGAACACGCAGCCCACCGCGCAACCCACCTGCGTCGATACGCACAAGCCGCCGCGCGGCAGCAGCACGCTCTCCACCATCGATCCATCGGCGAGTCCCACCAACAGCCGCGCGACACCTTCACCGGCGGGATGTTCGCCGCGCAGTCGCGCCAGCCCAAACAATTCCGCCTCGATGGCGGGCAACGCGCTGCGCAGTGCAAGCGGAAAGAAGTTCTCTGCGGGGCTGTGCGCCCTGTCGTACGAGCACACTTGACTCCAGCCGCGCAGCAGACGATCTTCGTGGCACGGTTTGGCACCGAGGTCACGCAGACGTTGGCGGAGATGGGAGATGCGCAGCGGAGGAATCTGCCCGGCCATTGACGGGTAAAGCGGGATCGGAGTGTGAGGTTCGGAAAGCAAGGTGAATTCGCAAATATTGACGGAAGGCAGGTGTTGATTCTAACCCGGGCGGCGACACTGCGCGGGAACGACAAATCAACGCCGGCGAATGCTATCCTCCGTGCGGCATGGAGGTGTACTGCATGGGTTGCGCTCACAAGCGAGGTGAAACGATGCACCAGGAAGCACGACTGCAACAGGACTCACTCGGGGTCGGCGAATCCATCATCATGGGGGTGGCGGGAACCGCGCCCGCCTTTAGCATCGCCGCGACCACGGCCACCCTGGCCGCTGCAGTGGGGACGCTGGCACCGGCCAGTCTGTTGTATTGCGGCTTGATCATGTTCGGCGTGACCTTCGCCTACGTGCATCTCAACCGCCTCAACCCCAATGCCGGAGCGTCCTACGCCTGGGTGGGAGCCATCTTCAATCCGGTACTGGGTTTCTTTGCCGGATGGGCATTGCTGGTGGCTTCGTCGGTGTTCATGGTGTCCGCCACGATCCCGGCCGCCACCGCCACGCTGCTGATCTTCAAGCCGGCACTCGCCAGCAATCCGTCGGTGGTCACCCTGGTCGCGGCCGGATGGCTGCTCGCGGTGAGTGCTGTCGTCGTCAAAGGCATCAAACCGACGAGCTATACACAGGTCGTGATGACCGGCATCGAAGTGGCGGTGCTGGTGACTATCGTGGTGCTGGCCATCGTCAAATATGGTGCATCGCCGGTGCATCCGTTTTCGTTGCAATGGTTTTCCGTCGCCCAGTTCACGCCACAATCATTTTCCGCCGGCGCACTCATCGCCTTGTTCTATTTCTGGGGCTGGGACGTGACGGTCAATCTGAACGAGGAAACCAGAGATGCCGGCCTTGCCCCGGGGCGCGGCGCGATGTGGGCGATGCTGATCGTGCTGCTACTGTTTTTGGCGTTCGCCAGCGTCACGCTGATGGCTTTGAGCGACCGCGAGATCGAGCAGTCGGGTACCGGTATCGTATTCGCGGTGGCCGGGAAGCTGTTGCCTGAACCGTGGAGCTATATGGCGGTGATCGCGGTCATGCTGAGTTCCATCGGCACGCTGGAAACATCCATCTTGCAATTCACCCGCACCCTGTACGCCAAGAGCAGAGACGGTGCGCTCCATCCCCGCTACGCCTTGCTGCACAAGACTTGGCACACGCCCTGGGTCGCGACTGCCGTGATTGCATTGCTGGGGATGCTGTTCCTGTTTCTGTCCTCGTTTTTCCCGACGGTGAATCTGATCATCAAGGATTCAATCAACGCCATCGGTTTTCAGGTCGCCTTCTATTACGGGCTGGCCGGACTGGCATGCGCCTGGCACGCTCGCAAGCAGGCGTTCGATTCCGCGTACGACCTGGTGTTCCTGATTCTGTGGCCGGTGTCGAGTGCCACTTTTCTGTTCTACATCGCGGCGTATAGCGTTCCGACTTTCGATCTGACGACCAACATCGTCGGTCTGGGTGGTCTCGCCATCGGTATCGTGCCGCTGCTGTTGAATCGCAAGCGGACGGCGAAGTGATCGGGCTGCACACGACTTCGGGTCTCTGCCTGCGATGCGCTAAAAAAATGGCAACCGGGTTGTCCGGTTGCCATTCCTTGCGGTTGCGTCGCGCCGGTTAGATTGCTGGCGGCGGAGTCTTTTTCGGTTTCTTTGCTTCTTTGTTTTTGCGTTGTTGACCTTTAGCCATGATCGTTCTCCTTGTGTGATTGCGAGCGCATCTTAATACGGAAAAATAAATTTGTGTATGTTTCTAGATTTTTTCCAGGGTGCGGGCAACTGTCAGCAGCGCGTCCCCGGATAAATCCGACAACGGCAGATGCCGCGCCTGATCCAGACGGGTGTAGTGTTTGCCGAGGGCACGCAGATAGCTGGGGTCGTAATGCAGTTCCAGCAACTCTGCGACCAGAGTGCGGAATTCTCCGGCGCGGATCAGGGTGTTCCAGTGTTCGATGCGTTCGCTGCCGTGGAAGGGGTGCAATACTTGCAACAGCGTGATGAGTTTGTCCGGTGCGGCGATGAAGTGGCGATAGTCTTCCATCAGCAGTGCCAGACGCGCGTCGGGTGCGGTGTCCAGCACCACGCACGCGCTCGCGTGCATCGCGTGGTGGAGTGCGGCGGGCAGGTTGAGGCGGCCGATCTTGTTGCTCTCCGCTTCCACATAGACAGGACGTGCGGGATCGAAACGTTGCAGCGTTTGTACCAGCGAATTCTCGAACCATTTCTGCGAGGGTTGCGGTTGTTGCGGCAGTCCGCCCAGCACCGAGCCGCGATGTTGCGCCAAGCCTTCTAGGTCCAGCACTTGCGCGCCAACTTCCGTCAACGCCGCAAGCAAACGGCTCTTGCCCGAACCCGTCGCGCCGCAGATCACGCGGTAATCGAATCTGGCGGGCAGGGTGTCCAAATTTTCCAGCACCTCGCGGCGATAGGCCTTATAGCCGCCTTCCAGCTTGTGTGCCGCCCAACCAACTTGCGCGAGGATGATGCTCATCGCGCCGCTGCGCTGCCCACCGCGCCAGCAATAGATCAGCGGTTTCCAGGATTTCGGATACGCGTGAAACGTATTTTCCAGATGCTGCGCGATATTCTTCGCCACCATTACCGCGCCGACTTTGCGCGCCTCGAAGGGCGAGACCTGCTGGTACAGCGTACCGACGATGACGCGCTCCTCGTTCGACAGCACCGGGCAGTTGATCGCGCCGGGGAGGTGGTCCTCGGCGAATTCCGCCGGTGTGCGCACGTCGATGATTGCGTCGAATTCGGCAAGCTGTGATAAGTTCGCGGTTCTAAATAACATGTGCAATGAAAGTAAATATGTCCGAAGTGAAATTGACCCGATTGTCGCACGGTGGCGGATGCGGCTGCAAAATCTCTCCCGCTTTGTTGCACGAGATACTCGGCGAGGCGCAACAGAAATTACCCTTCCCCGATCTGCTGGTCGGCACCGAGAGCAGCGACGATGCGGCGGTGTATCGCCTCAATGACCAGCAGGCGATCATCGCCACCACCGATTTCTTCATGCCCATCGTCGATGACCCGTTTGACTTCGGGCGCATCGCCGCCACCAACGCGCTGTCCGATGTGTACGCCATGGGTGGCACGCCCATCATGGCTCTTGCCATCGTCGGCATGCCGATCACCAAGATGTCGGTGGAGACCATACGCGAGATATTGCGAGGCGGCGAAGCGGTGTGCCGCGATGCGGGCATTCCCATCGCGGGCGGGCATTCCATCGACGCACCGGAGCCCATCTACGGCTTGGTGGCACTGGGCATCGTGCACCCCGACCGGGTGAAGAAGAACAGCGCGGCACGCGCGGGCGACGTGCTGATCCTGGGCAAAGGGTTAGGCGTGGGCATCCTCGCCGCCGCGCTGAAAAAAGAATTGCTCACTGATGCGGGTTACGCGCAACTCATCAATACCACCACGCAACTCAACAAGGTCGGCAGCTCGCTCGCCGCGCTGCCCGCCGTACACGCGCTCACCGACGTGACCGGCTTCGGCTTGTTAGGGCATCTGCTGGAAATGTGCCGGGGTGCGGGCTTGATCGCGGAAGTGGCATTCAACAATGTCCCCGTGCTGTCCGAAGCACTGGCTCTTGCGCAACAAGGCGTAGGCCCCGGCGCGATAGAGCGCAACCTGGCGAGCTACGGAGTTGATGTTGATTTCGCCGCGCACATTGAAACCTGGCAGCAACGCCTGCTCGCCGATGCGCAGACCAGCGGCGGCTTGCTGGTGTCCGTTGCACCGGAAGCGGCAGACGAAGTACTGCAATGTTTTGTTGCTGCGGGATTCACGCAAGCGGCGGTGATAGGCAAGATGCGACAAGGTGAGACGCGCATAGCGGTGCGGTGAAAAAGTTGCGTAACACCGACCAGTTGGGGACTGCATTCGAAGGCACGGCGGACATGCGCTATTTCTAGTTGGGTGACTCTTTCTAACCCGAAGCCGTCATAGACCTATGAGAATTCGTTGCCGCAGACCGGACGTTGGCCAATTCACACAAACGACACATTGCCGACCCTCGTGCCAGTTTATCCCAGTGACCGGATTACGCCACAAAGTCGACACTTCGCGATTCGCAACCTGTTTCCTATCTGGGAACAGTGCGGTAAAAAGTCATTTTCAGTCGTAATGCCGGAAGTGCACGTTGTTCTTGCCTGTCTTCTTGACTTCATACATCAAATCGTCCGCCACTTTCATAATGCCAGAGAACGTCCAGGTAACTTTGGCAAAGCCTATAACACCTATGCTTGCGGTCACGGGTGGAAATTCTTGCAACGCGTTGCTTACCGCAATGAAGACCTTCCTCCCGACTTCTGACGCAGCCTCGCGGCCGATTTCCGGCAACATCATTGCGAATTCATCCCCGCCCAACCGAGCAATCAGGTCATTGGAGCGAAGAACGGAACGCAAGGCGCGTGCTATCGCACGCAGTGCCGCGTCACCGATATCATGGCCTCGCGTGTCATTCAGCTGCTTGAAATTATCCAGGTCAAGGTAGATCACCGACAAAGAATGGCCGTAACGCTTCGAACGCTCGACTTCGGAATTGCCTGCTTCGACGAAGCCGCGCCGGTTTTGCAGACCGGTAAGCGCATCTTGCGTGGCGTGCACATATGCACGTTCAAATTGCATGCGCAATTGTGAAAACTGACGTGCCAGCACCAGTGCCAGCAGCAACACCTCCACTGTGACCGCCAACAGGCCGAGATGTTCGACGTAAATCGTTTGCAGCCCCGCCAGTCTGCCGAGGGAAATGGCCAGTATGCCCAATACGAAGAACACCACCACAGCAGCCAGATACCTAGATGCCAGAAAATGGCCCTGACGATTGCGCACGATGCCGGACAGCAAGCCATAACACAGAAACAACGCAACCCCGGTACGATCAAGCTCCAGAGACCAGTTAGGTTTGAACAGCGACAACAGAGCAAAAGCCACAAACAGACCGAGCAGTACCATGCCTAACCGGTATAACCGGGGACTGGCTACACTCGTGATATCCAGCAACCGCAATACAAACAGAACATAAATGCCATTGGAAAATAAAATGGGAAAACTGATCAGATAGAACCAGTGCAATCCGAACAAATCCGTGAACACCAGCAGCGCAGTACCGTTGTAGAGAAGATTTCCAAGAATAAATAGAGCATAGAACCCATCTGTCGCGTTGCGCCGGATGCCTGCTAGCACGGCATAATAAAATATCAGTCCGAGCAATACGCCCATGCTTAGTAGCGTCAGTGCATCACCCAGCTTGATCGCCTGCTGATAATGCACTAGCGTATCCAGATAAGGTGTTGGTTGCGCCAGAAAAAACGGAGAAGAAATCTCCGTTGTCAGCCTGTAATGGCCCGGTAGCAGTGTGAACTCACGGCCATGCCGCAGAAAAAAAGGATTGGGTACCACACTTTGAATGCCCCCTTCCGATTCTGCAACCAGACGGTCATGGTCATCGAAAATTCTGTGATGGAACATGCCTATCACGCTGGAATTTTTGAAATCCACTACCAGTCGCGTTGTCTGCCCGATTTCGAAATTGCCTTGCCAGAAAACATGTCCGCCGGTTTTATTTATCTGATCGATTTGCACCATTCCGGGGCATTGCAATATCGTCGGCCCTGCACAATACGAGTATGACGGTGCTTCATACCATTTTCCGTCCAGTTTCAATGGCTGAGCTTTGCAAGGCAGCCAGATAAACGACAAAAGCAACAGCGCGAACAAATTAAGCCACCGGACTGAGACGATGGCGTTAATAAAAAATTGGAACATACGAGGTCCTTGGGAATGAGAGTATCAGAAATTTTGTGTAAGACTGCTTTGGCCGAACAACAATTCCCGTGCATTCTTTTGCCGGCTGTCAGCGGTAGTCCTGACTCCTCCAGCAGAAATTTTCTTGTCCGCCCAGTGACCACTCAAAGGCCAGAGGCAGTCACTCCAACTTAGTCACTTGACATGCCAGTTATGGCACGATACCGAACTAGAAGCTATCAAATTGCTTGCCGGAAAGCTGCCGGTCGTGAAAGACGGCTTATGGCCGTTTTTGACTGTTTGTATTTTCTAACATAACGTCCGTTCCTATCCGGTTAACGGCCGGTTGTTACTTCACTCCGCCTGTTTTTCAGCCGCCTTCCGTTGTTCTTCACTTTGTTGTTGCACGACGCCACCAACGGCTTTGGCTTCGTCGAGAACATCGCGCTGCTCTTTGAAAAGTTTGGGCGCGGGCGTGGTGTTGTCGTTCGGGCTGCATGCGGCTAGCAACAGTAGCGCGCAAAGCGCGGTGGTGTGATGGTTCATGTTGTCCCCCTCATCATTAATATCCCAGTATCCGTGCGCCCTGATAGAACACGAAGCTCACCAGCCACGCCAGACCCAGCGACCAGAAGATGGAGAAGAGCATGAAGGCGTTGTCTTTGGATTCGCTTTTTAGCGTGGCGATGGTGGACAAGCAGGGGGTGTAGATGAGCGTGAACAGCATGAAACTGTAGGCTTGTACCCAGTCGAGCTGTTGTGCCAGCGCGCCGCTCAGTGCCACACCAGACAGCCCGTAGATGACGGAGAGCGAGCCGATGACGATCTCTTTTGCGACGAAGCCGAAGATCAGCGCGATGGTGAGTTCGGGGCTGATGCCTATGGGTGCGAATAGCGGATGCAGCCAGTTGCCTATCATGCCGGACAGTGTGTCGCTGCTGGCGGGCACGGCGGAGAACGGTACGTGGGTGAGAAACCACACCAGCACCACACCGGCGATGATGAATTTCGTGGCGCGGCGTAAAAAGTGGGTGACTTCATGCCAGCCGCGCAGCCACATTTGCCGCGCGGTGGGGAAGCGGTAGGGCGGCAGCTCCAACACGAACGGTTCGCTGTTCTTGAATTGATTTTTGAACAGCAGCGCGGTCAGGATTGCGGCTGCGAAGCTGAACAGATACAGGCTGAACAACACTAACGGCGCGGCTTCCGGTGAGAACAATGCGGCGGTGATGAACACGAAAACTTGCAGACGTGCCGAACATAATGAGAACGGAATCACCAGCATGGTGAGCAGGCGCATGGCGCGCGAGCGCATCACGCGCGTGCCCATCAGCGCGGGCACATTGCAGCCGAAGCCCATCAGCAACATGACGAAGCCGCGTCCATCCAAGCCCAGTCTCGCCATCAGCGCGTCCATCAGGAAAGCGGCGCGCGACAGGTAGCCACTGTCTTCGACCATCGCCATGAACAAAAAGAACAACACGATGATAGGCACGAAGGCCGCGACGGTCGCCACGCCGTTGTAGATGCCGTCCAGCAGCAAGCCCTGGACGGCGTGCGGTAGCGCGCTCAACAAGGGGGCTAATGCGGTTTCGCGCAACCAGCCGAAGCCTGCCGCGATGCCGGTCTGCAAGGGGAGTCCCAGCAGGAAGATGCCCTGGAACAGCAGATACATGATGGCGAAAAAGATTGGCAGTCCAGCCCACGGGTGCAGGATCACGCGGTCGAGTTTTTCGGTGAGGTTCTCCGGCAGGCGCGCGGGGATCTGCACCGCCTGTTGCATCACTCGCGCCATCTCGGTGACGATATGCTCGTCCTGTTCCAGCTGGCTGCGCAGCTCTTCCGCCATGCCGGGCGTGGGATAGCGCAGGGCTTTGGTGACGGCCAGCATGGCTTCCTGATAACCGTTTCCGTACTTGCCGCTGAGCAAAAAGATCGGCACGCCCAACATCTCGGTCATCTTCTTACTGTCGATGGTGATGCCGAACTTCCTGGCTTCGTCGGCCATGTTGAGCAGCACCACGATGTTCATGTCGAGTTGCCTGAGCTGCAACAGCAGACTCATCTGACGTTCGATCTGCGTGGCGTTGAGTATCACGAGTGCCAGGTCGGGCACGTTATCGTGCAGGAAATGGCGCACCACTTGTTCGTCATCGGAATAGCCGTGCAGATCATAGATGCCGGGCAGGTCGACGATCTCCACCATGTCGCCGCCCAACAGAATTTTGCCGGACAACAATTCCACCGTGATGCCAGGCCAGTTGCCGACACGCGCAGAACCGCCCGTCATGCGGTTGAACAGGGTGGACTTGCCGGTGTTGGGCATGCCGAGCAGGGCGATGCGCTTCATGTCCTGGACACCTTGATCTTGCTCGCCTCGCTCTTCCGCAGCACGATGTCGGTCATGCCGATGCGCACTTGCAGCGGGCCGGAAAAACTGGCTTTGCGTATCAGCTCGATCTGTTTGCCGGTGCGAAAGCCCAGCGCGAGCAGACGTTGATGCAAAGCTTCTTCGGCGTGTATCGAAACGATGGTGGCGATGTCGCCGGGATGCAACGTGGTCAGGGAATTTGCGGGCATGACGGGAGTGAATTCAACAGTGGCCGTATTATTTCACAGGCACGCCGCTTTTGTCGCGCAAGGCTTTGGGACTGTGTCGTAATTACGGTAGAATGCGCGCTTTCGATTCAAGCGAAGATGAAAATGATCAAGGGCAGTATTGTTGCAATCGTCACGCCGATGCATGAAGACGGCAGTCTGGATATGGCGGCGTTCAGGTCGCTCATCGATTTTCATATCGGGCAGGGGACGGACGGTATCGTGGTGGTCGGCACGACCGGCGAGTCGCCTACCGTCGATGTGGAAGAACACGAGCTGTTGATCGCCGAAGCGGTCAAGCATGCCGCCCAACGTATTCCCGTCATCGCCGGTACGGGCGCGAACAGCACGCGTGAGGCGATTGAGCTGGCAACGTTTGCCAAGAAAGCGGGCGCGGATGCATCGCTCACTGTGGTGCCGTATTACAACAAGCCGACGCAGGAAGGGTTGTACCAGCACTTCAAAGCCATCGCCGAAGCCGTCGATATGCCGCATATTTTGTACAACGTGCCAGGACGCACCGTGGCAGATTTATACAACGATACCGTGCTGCGTCTGGCGCAGATTCCAAACATCGTCGGCATCAAAGACGCGACCGGCAACATCGAGCGCGGCAGCGATCTGCTGGCGCGCGCACGATTATTGAAACGTGCCGATGGGGATTTCGCCATCTACAGCGGCGA
Source organism: Gallionella sp. (assembly GCA_013044075.1). Taxonomy (GTDB): domain Bacteria; phylum Pseudomonadota; class Gammaproteobacteria; order Burkholderiales; family Gallionellaceae; genus Gallionella. Next base: position 3,390 of record JABEVG010000091.1, on the reverse strand, counting down.
CGATGCCAGCACGCTGGCGTTGATGTTGCTCGGCGCGCACGGCACGATCTCGGTGACGGCGAACGTCGCGCCCAGACTGATGCACGAGATGTGTGTCGCGGCATTGAACAATGAGGTCGTCAAGGCGCGCGAGATCAACTTCAAATTATTGGGATTGCATCGGCAGCTGTTCGTCGAAGCCAATCCTATCCCGGTCAAATGGGCGGTGGCGCGTATGGGCAAGATAAAGAACACGTTCCGCTTGCCGCTGACCCCGTTGTCGCCCTCGGCTTACGCGGTGGTTGAGCAAGCGATGTTGCAGGCTGGCGTTATCACACAGGAACAGGAATAAAACCATGAAAGTTTTGCAAGTTGGAATGGCGGGTGCGTTGCTGGTGTCGCTGGCGGGCTGTGGTCTGTTCGCCGAGAAGCACGTCGATTACCAGGCTGGTGCGACGCAGTCCGAGTCGTTGGAAGTGCCGCCCGATCTGAGCAAGCCGGTGGACGGCGAGCTATACAAAGTACCGCAGGGTGGCACGGGTAATCCGCAAGCCGGCAAGGCTGGAGTGGCTAACGCGGCGACGGTTGAGAAGCCTGTCTTGCCGGTCATTTCAGGGGTGCATCTGGAGCGTGCAGGCGCGCAGCGTTGGCTGGTGGTGCAAGACACGCCCGAAAATGTCTGGCGTGTCGTGAAAGCGTTCTGGACTGAAAATGGTTTTGTTCTGGGCAGTGAGGATCAATCCGCCGGCATCATGGAAACCAATTGGAAAGAAGATCGCGTCAAGCCTGCTCAGACGGGGGGGGCAGATGCTTCCGGCAGCGGTTCGGGTGAAGGATTGTCGTCCGGCGAGCGCGACCAGTATCGCAGTCGCTTGGAGCGCGGCAAAGAGGCCGGAACGGTGGAGATTTACCTGAGCCATCGCGGCTTGGTGGCGACTGTGGATGCGCATCAGGCCATTCAGTGGCTGCCCCGCGCCAACGACCCCGAACTGGAAGCGCAAATGCTGCAGCGTTTGATGGTTCGTTTGGGTGGCAATCCGGCGGTTGAGGTTGCTGTCAAGTCCGGAGGCGAAGCGACATTGCAAGTTGCGGACAACGGGGTTGGCAGCATCCTGATCAAAGACGAGTTCGACAGAAGCTGGCGCAGGGTCGGTCTGGCTATTGATCGTTTGAAGTGGGTCCTGGACGACAAGGACAGAAGCAAAGGGATCTATTTTCTGAAGCCGATCAAAGCCGGTGGCAAATTCAAGTTGCCCAAAGAGGCGGGTGAGTCCATGGCGAACTATCGCGTACTGGTGCAGGACGGCGGCGCGACATGCACGGTGCTGGTAACCGCTGCGGACGGCAGCAGCGATGCGTCAAGCAAGCTGTTGCTGGAAGCCCTCTACAAAAATATTCAACCTTGATCGCATGCGTTTTGCCTCGCTAGGGAGCGGCAGCGAAGGCAACGCACTGCTGGTCGAAGTCGGGACGAAAACCTCTGCTTCGGGGAGCTGCCATACGCGGGTGCTGATGGACTGCGGTTTCGGTCTGCAAGACACCATTCTCCGCCTGGAGAAGTTGGGCGTGCTGCCCGATCAACTGAGCGGCATCGTGGTCACGCACGAACACGGTGATCACATCGGCGGGGTGGCGAGACTGGCGCGCCGCTTCGATCTCGACGTATGGCTGACCCACGGCACGCTGCGCAGTCAGCCCAAGGCGTTCGCCAATATCCCCAATCTGCATGAGATCGACGCGCATACGGCGTTCGCGATCGGCGACTTGCATGTGCAACCGTATCCCGTGCCGCACGATGCCGCCGAACCGGTGCAATTCGTCTTCAGCGACGGGGCGCGGCGGCTCGGTGTGCTGACCGATGCGGGTTGCAGCACGCCGCACATCGAAGCGACGCTGAGCGGCTGTGACGCGCTGGTGCTGGAATGCAATCACGATAGCGATCTGCTCGCCAACGGGGATTATCCCTACAGTCTCAAACAGCGCGTGGGCGGGCGATTCGGACATTTGAACAACCGGCAGTCAGCCGCACTCTTGGCTGGTTTGGATGTGAGTCGTTTGCAGCATCTGATTGCCGCGCATCTGAGCCACAAAAACAATACGCCAGAGTTGGCGGTCTCCGCTTTGAGTTCTGCGTTGGGGTGTGCGGCGGAGTGGATTGGCGTGGCTAGGCAGCAAGAAGGATTCGCCTGGCGCGAGATTGTTTAGGCGGTAGCGCAATCGTGAGAAATAAAAAAGCCGACTCGCGTCGGCTTTTTTGTGCGGCGTGAAGCAGTATTACTTCTTCATCGCATCAGCAGGAGCAGCAACTTCTGAAGCAGCTGGAGTGTCACCAACAGCGGAAGCGGCAGTATCAGTCACCGCAGAGGCGGCAGTGTCAGCAACAGCAGGAGCAGCGACTACAGCAGGAGCAGGAGCGGCGGCAGGAGCTGTTTCAGCAGCCTTTTCGCCACAAGCGGTCAAAGCCAAAGCCAACAAAGCAACAACGAGAGCAGAACGTTTCATTTTTTATTTCCTAGGTTAAGGGTTAAGACGGTCAATTTGTGCTTGATTCTGGTGACAGAACGGACAGCCAAAATCAAAGTCGCGGCATTGTACCAGCAGATTTTATAAAATCCAGTCAATTCGAAACTATTTTTAGGAGCACTGCTGCGGGCTTTGGCGTGGGGCGGTAAATCATTCTCGCCGAGGATGGTCTACAAGCCGAGTGTCGTTGCCGAGGTCGCCGGTTGGGAGCTCGCCCACATTTCCTGGAAGCGCGATTTTAACGCCCTGGCAGCGGAGGGGTCGTGCTGTGCAAAGATGCCGCGCGGGTCGTCAAAGTGGAAACGTCTGACGTAATGATCGTCATCTGCGACCGCAAACGGTTCGGTGAGGTGCCGCAGATGTTTGGGTGTCTGGAAGATGAACATGCCGTGACCGAACTGCTTGAGCAACAGGGTCATGCGCGCGCACTGGGCGGACAGGTAGCGTGTGTCATGCGCCAATATGTGCAGGCGATTGGCGGGGTTGGCAAGCAAGAAATGCCGCAGGGTCTCGTAGCGTGCCTCTGTGTTGAAGCCCAAACCGTCAAAGTCCTTCTCGAAAAAATACAGGTCGCGCCGCGCGAGACTGCACAGTGCATCGAGTGCCGCGTTGTAGTCTTTTGTGCCATCCAGCTGGGTGTGTTGCAAGGCAGCCATGTTTACCCCCGTTGTTTCTTCCCAGGAACAAGGTATCCGTCCACATACCAAGGGTAAAGTATATTGCAAATTTCCCGCGTGTTTTCGGCAATGCCGGAAAGTTCACGTTGATCGGCCAATTCACGCAACTGCGGATACAGACCAACACTCACGGCCTGTGCTTCGCCATTCATAAAGACACAGTTCGCATGGCATAGCATCTGGCATTTCAAATCGAGTACCACACCATGTT
>JABEVG010000012.1 GCA_013044075.1 Gallionella sp. | reverse complement strand
CCCGGCGATGATCTGGATCTGATTGCCACCCAGCGGGATGCCGCCGATGTCGATCACCGTGTTATCGCGATGCGATTCGCGCGACACGATCTTGTATTGTTTGGCGATGTGCATCGCCGATTCCACGCCCGGCAACGGGGTGAACATCTCTTCGGTCAGGGGACGCTCGTCACCGATCGCGCCGATCACAGTGCGTTCGATACCGCGCGAAATATTCGCCTTCAGACCCGCCGCTTCAAGTTTTTTGACCACTGCCCCGATCTGTTCCTCGGTCACATCCTTACCCATCACAATAATCATCACTGCTCCCCTAATATTTTTTTCAATGCGGTCAAAAATCTTTCATTCTCGGTTTTCAAACCTATGCTGACACGCAAATAATCCGGCATCGCGTAGTTGGCTATCGGACGGACGATTACACCCGATTCAAGCAATCGTCGGTAAATCCGGGCGGCGTTCACCACATGGAAACTGACAAAGTTTCCATACGATGGTATGTAGCTCAACCCAAGCTCGTCCAAGCCTTGCGTCAGCTGCGCCATGCCGCGTTGGTTCAACTCGAAGGTCAGTTGCACGAACTCCCTATCCTGCAATGCCGCCACGGCGGCGGCTTGCGCCATCGCGTTGACATTGAACGGCTGGCGCACGCGATTGAGCATGTCTATCACCTGCGCATTGCCCAGCGCGTAACCAACTCGCAACGAGGCCAGGCCATATGCCTTGGAGAAAGTGCGCGAGATGATCAGATTGGGAAATTCCTTTAACCATGCCACGCTGTCATAGCGATTTTCTTCCGGCAGATATTCGTTATACGCCTCGTCCAGCACCACCAGAATCTGCGCGGGCAGCGCGCGTAGAAATTCATGCAGTACCGCACCGGACAAGAACGTGCCGGTCGGATTATTGGGGTTGGCGATGAAGATCATTTTTGCGCCCTGCTCCACCGCCGCAGCGCGCATCGCGTTTAGATCGTGGCCAAAATCCCGGGCTTGCACGCTGATGCCCGTCGCCCCCACCGCCTGGGTCGCCAGGGCATACACGGCGAAGGCGTGATCGGAATACACCGCTTTGTCGCCAACAGTCAGAAAGGCGCGCGCGGCCAATTCCAGCAGATCGTTGGAACCATTGCCCAGCACCACTTGATCGAGTGCCACGCCGTAACGCCCCACCAGTGCGGATTTCAAGGCATAGCCATTGCCGTCCGGATACAAACCGATGTCATCCAGAGCCGCACGCGCCGCTGCGATAGCCTGGGTGCTCGCGCCCAAAGGGTTCTCATTCGAGGCCAGCTTGACGATGCCGGTGATACCCAGTTCGCGCTCCAGTTCGGAGATCGGTTTGCCGGGTTGGTATGGCGCGATGGCGCGTATATAGGCCGGAGCCAGTTCGGTGTAGTTCATATCGATTGCGGTTTAATTGGCTGGTTTACTGTCCTGATTCTTGCCAGAATCTTGTTCGAGAAACTTCTTTCGTTCAGCTTCGTACTGGTCATAAGACATCGGGTTTTCGGCGGGCTTGGCGGCGGGGTTCGCGATGCCATCACGCTGTTGCATGCCTTGGTACAGATTGCGATACGGGTCGGCGCAGCCCGATAAAACGGCAACGGACAACAGGCTGATCAGCATGGTGAGTCTTATCATCAGTTCGCCACCGGATACGAACCCAACACTTTCAGGAATGCCGCAATATGCCTGAGCTCTGCCAATGCCGATGCGACTTTTTCATCAGCTTGATGTCCGTCGATATCCACATAGAAAACGTATTCCCACAGACCCGAACGCGCCGGACGAGATTCCAGCTTGGTCATCGATACGCCGTGTCTGGCAAGCGGCGCAAGCAATTCATGCACCGCACCGGGACGGTTCGGCGCGGACAACACCAGCGAAGTTTTATCCTTGCCGGACGGGGAGACTTGCTGCTTGCCCAGCACCAGGAAGCGCGTGGTGTTCTGAGCCAAGTCCTCGATATTCTCGACACACACCGTCAACCCGAAATGCGCGGCCGCCTGACGTCCAGCGATCGCCGCGCTATGCGGGTTCTCGGCGGCGAGGCGCGCCGCTTCGGCATTGCTGGACGCGGGAACGCGCACCGCATGGGGCAGATGCACGTTCAACCATCCCTGACATTGACCCAACGATTGCGGATGCGAATACACCGTCTTAACCGCGCCCAGCTCGCAATTTTGCGCGAGCAGGCATTGATGGATAGGCAGCATCATTTCGCCGCACACTTGCAGGCTGCCTTGCAGCAACAGATCCAGCGTGCGACCGATTGCGCCCTCGGTGGAATTTTCCACGGGGACCATACCGTAATGCACGCTGCCCGTCTCCACACTGCGGAACACCTCGTCTATGGTCGCGCAGGGCTGACCCTGCACCGCGCTGCCGAACCGCGTGAGCGTCGCGAGTTCGCTGAACGTGCCGGCCGGTCCAAGATAGGCAACCGTCAACGGTGCTTCCAAAGCGCGGCATTGCGACATCACCTCGGTGAACAAAGCGACGATGGCATCATCGCTCAAAGGTCCGGGGTTGTTGGCTTGCAGACGTTGCAACACCTGCGCCTCACGCTCGGGACGCAGCACCACGCCGTTGTCTTTGAGATGGCCGATCTGCTGCGCGAGTGCCGCGCGCTGGTTGAGCAACTGCAACATCCGGTTGTCGATGTGATCGATCTGGTCTCGGCATTGTTTTAATTTTTCACTCATGCTGCCTCGTGCAATGGCAGATCGCGCACCATCAGCACGCCGGGAATGGCGGCGATGTGCGCGATCAGTTCGGGGGGCAACGCGGTGTCGGTATCCACCAGGGTGTACGCCATCTCGCCGCGTGATTTGTTCATCATATTGCCGATGTTGATGCCGGCCTGCGCCAGCGCGGTGGAAATCTGTCCCAGCATATTCGGCACATTGGCATTGGCAATGGACAGCCGGAACTTAGATTCGCGCGGCATCACCAGAGTTGGGAAATTCACCGTGTTGGTGATGTTGCCGTGTTCCAGATATTCGCGCACCTGCTCCACCACCATCACCGCGCAATTCTCTTCCGCTTCCTCGGTGGACGCGCCCAGATGCGGCAGCGTCACGACGTTCGTCAGTCCCTGCAATTTTTGCGCGGGAAAATCGCACACGTAGTAGCGCAGATGTTTGCTCGCCAGCCCCACCAGCACCGCGTCGCTGTCCACGATGGCATCACGTGAGAAATTCAGCAACACGCTGCCGGATTTCATCGCCTGCACGCGCTGCGCATTGATCAGGCCGCGCGTGGCATCCAGCAACGGTATATGCAGCGTGACGAAGTCGCTGTGCTTGAGCAGTTCCTCTATGCTCTGCGCCTTCTTCACTTGAGACGACAGACTCCAGGCCGCTTCCACGGTGATCTCGGGATCGTAGCCATACACGCGCATGCCCAGTCCCAGCGCGGTGTCTGCGACCAACCTGCCGATCGCACCCAGACCGATGATGCCCAGCGTGCGCCCGCGCAACTCGATACCCGCATAATGTTTCTTGCCGTCCTCGACCAGCTCGTGCATTGTCGTATCGTCGCCGTGCAAACCCGAGGTGAACTGCAACGCCGGCACGATATTACGCGCCGCCAGCAGCATCCCGGCGATGACCAGCTCCTTCACCGCATTGGCATTCGCCCCCGCCGCATTGAACACCGGCACGCCGCGCGCGCTCATCCTGGCGACGGGGATATTGTTGGTTCCCGCGCCTGCCCGTGCGATCGCTTTCACGCTGGCGGGTATCTCCATGTCGTGCATGGCTTGCGAGCGCACCAGGATCGCATCGGGCATGCTGATGTCCGCGCCGACCTGATAGACCGCCGCAGGAAAGCGTTTCAGTCCCTGTGAGGAGATCTTGTTCAGCGTGAGGATGCGATAAGGGTGGGTCATTTTTATCAGGCGTGCTTGCTGGCAAACTCGGCCATGAAATCGACCAGTGCCTTCACGCCTTCATAAGGCATGGCGTTATAGATCGAAGCGCGCATACCGCCCACCGAACGGTGTCCTTTGAGTTGCAACAGCCCGCGCGCATCCGCCTGTTTCAGGAACTCGCCATCCAGCGCGGCATCTTTCAGGGTGAACGGCACGTTCATACGCGAACGGTCCGCCTTGTTCACAGGACAGTGGTAGAAACCGTTGCTGTTGTCGATCGCCGCGTAGAGCAGATCGGCCTTGGCGATGTTGTTGCGTTCCATCGCGCCGATGCCGCCGTTCTTCTTCAGCCACTGGAACACCAGCCCGGCCATGTAGATGCCAAAAGTGGGCGGTGTGTTGTACATGGAATCGTTATCGGCATGCGTCTTGTAATCGAGCATGGTCGGCAAACGCGGATCGGCATGACCCACCAGATCGTCGCGCACGATCACCAGCGTCAGACCCGCCGGGCCGATGTTCTTCTGGGCACCGGCGTAGATCAGACCGTATTTCCACACATCGACAGGACGCGACAGGATGTTGGACGACATGTCCGCCACCAGCGGCACATCACCTGTGTTGGGCACCCAGTTGAACTCGACACCGCCTATGGTCTCGTTCGGCGTGTAGTGCACGTAAGCCGCGTCCTTGTCCAGTTTCCAGGTGTCAAAAGCGGGAACGTAAGTGCAGTTCTTGTCCTTGTTGTCGGCTACCACGTTCACATTGCAGAACTTCTTCGCCTCGCCTATGGCCTTTTTCGACCATTCTCCGGTGTTCACATAGTCGGCGGAGGATTTGCCGCGCAACAGATTGAACGGGATCATCGAGAATTGCAGGTGCGCGCCGCCTTGCAGGAACAGCACCTTGTAATTGGCGGGGATCGCCATCAACTCGCGCAGATCGGCTTCGGCCTGGGCGTGGATACCCATGTATTCCTTGCCGCGATGCGACATCTCCATCACCGACATGCCGCTGCCGTGCCAGTCCAGCATCTCCGCCTGAGCTTGCAACAATACTTCTCTGGGCAACACTGCCGGACCCGCGCTGAAATTATAGATAGCCATGTTCGATTCCACCTTGAAATTAAAAACCATAGGATTCGGGAGACAGGATTCAGTTAGAAACGGTGCACCGGTTTTCCTGAATCCTGAATCCTCATTCCTGTTCTTGCTCTTCTTCCGGATCGGCGATGCGGCTGATGCTCACCAGCTTGTCGCCCTTCTCAACACTCATCAGCGTCACACCCTGAGTGGTACGGCCCATCTCGCGTATCTCGCTGACACGGGTGCGGATCAGCACGCCGCTGGAACCGATCAGCATGATCTCGTCATCCGGTTTAACCAGCGTGGCCGCCACCACTTTACCGTTACGCCCCGAAGTCTGGATCGCGATCATGCCCTGCGTGCCGCGACCATGACGCGTGTACTCCGCAATCGGGCTGCGTTTGCCGTAGCCGTTCTCGGTCGCAGTCAATACGCTTTGTTGCTCGTCTTCCGCCACCAGCAAGGAGATGACCTGATTATCCTTGGCCAACTTCATGCCGCGCACACCGCGTGAGGCGCGTCCCGTGGCGCGCACGTCCTCCTCATCGAAGCGCACCGCCTTGCCGCCATCGGAGAACAGCATCACATCGTGCTTGCCGTCGGTAACTGCCACACCGACCAAATAATCATCTTCGTCCAGATTGATGGCGATGATGCCACGCTTCATCGGACGCGAGAAATCCACCAGCGGGGTCTTTTTCACCGTACCTTGTGCAGTGGCGAAGAACACGAATTTATCCTCAGAGAATTCCACCACCGGCAGAATCGCGTTGATCTTTTCGCCCGCCTCGAGTTGCAACAGATTCACGATCGGACGACCGCGCGCGGTACGGCTGCCTTGCGGCACTTCATAGACTTTCAACCAATGCACACGGCCCAGATTGGAGAAGCACAGGATGTGGTTGTGTGTATTGGCGATGAACAGGTTGTCGACAAAATCATCTTCCTTGGTTGATGCCGCTTGCTTGCCACGACCGCCGCGTTTCTGCGCGCGATATTCGGCGAGCGGCTGTGCCTTCATGTAACCGCTATGAGACAGCGTGACCACCACATCCTCCGGCGCAATCAGGTCTTCCATGCTCATGTCGTGCGTGTGGGTAATGATCTCGCTGCGGCGTTTATCGCCGAACTGTGTTTTCACTTCCAGCAACTCGCCCGAGATGATCTGAGTCACGCGCGCGGGCTTGGCCAGGATGTCCAGCAGGTCGGTGATCTTGTCCATCACTTCGCGGTATTCGCCTACGATCTTGTCTTGCTCCAGCCCGGTCAGACGCTGCAGGCGCAGTTCCAAAATCGCCTGTGCTTGCGCATCGGACAGATGGTAGCCGCGCTCGTCACCCTGACCGGTCAGCCCGAACTCCGCCATCAAACCATCAGGACGAGAGGCACCGCTCACGCGACTCAGCATGTCTTCGACCAGCGATGAACGCCACCCGCGCGCCATCAGGCTGCGCTTGGCTTCAGCCGGAGTAGGCGCGGCTTTGATCAGCGCGATGATCTCGTCCACATTGGACAGCGCGACCGCCAGCCCTTCCAGGACATGGCCACGTTCGCGCGCTTTGCGCAATTCGAAGATGGTGCGGCGCGTCACGACTTCGCGGCGATGACGCAGGAACGCGTCGATGATTTGCTTGAGGTTCAGCAGCTTGGGTTGGCCGTCGATGATGGCGACCATGTTGATGCCGAAACTGTCCTGCAACTGGGTCTCTTTGTACAGCTTGTTGAGGATCACATCGGCATTCTCGCCGCGCTTCAACTCGATCACGGCGCGCATCCCCGACTTGTCGGACTCGTCGCGTATCTCGGAAATGCCTTCGAGACGCTTCTCCCGCACCAGCTCGCCGATCTTGATGAGCAGATTCGCCTTGTTCACCTGGTAAGGCAGCTCGTCGATGATGAGCGCCTCGCGCTCGCCCTTGCCGATGTCCTCAAAGTGCGTGCGTCCACGCATGATCACGCGCCCGCGCCCGGTGCGATAGCCTTCTTTCACACCGGACAAGCCGTAGATGAAACCCGCCGTCGGAAAATCCGGCGCGGGAATATATTCGATTAACTCATCCACGCTCAGCTCGGGATTGGCCAGCAAAGCCAGGCACGCGTCTATCACCTCGTTCAGATTGTGCGGCGGAATGTTGGTCGCCATACCGACCGCGATACCCGACGAGCCGTTCACCAACAGATTCGGAAAGCGCGCGGGGAACACCAGCGGCTCATGCTCGGAGCCGTCATAGTTGGGTCCGAAGTCCACGGTCTCTTTGTCCAGGTCGGCCAGCAGTTCGTGGGCGATCTTCTCCATACGGATCTCGGTGTAACGCATCGCCGCCGCGTTATCGCCGTCCACCGAACCGAAGTTACCCTGCCCGTCGACCAAGGTGTAGCGCAGCGAGAAAGGCTGAGCCATGCGCACGATGGTGTCGTACACAGCCGTGTCCCCGTGCGGGTGGTATTTACCGATGACATCACCGACGATACGTGCCGATTTCTTGTAAGAGCGGTTCCAGTCGTTGGAAAGTTCGTGCATCGCGAACAATACACGGCGATGTACAGGCTTCAGTCCGTCGCGCACATCCGGCAAAGCGCGTCCGATAATGACGCTCATGGCATAGTCCAGATAGGACTTGCGCATCTCTTCTTCAAGACTGACTGTGATAGTTTCTTTTGCGAATTGGGTCATGGGTATCGGTCAGGGTATCGAGCTAAAAACAGCGTGCGAGTTTACCACAGCCAACCACTCCCCAACCACCTACCCTGTCGGCACTGTTTGGCGCAAACCGCCAAGTTTTGCTACAGTCGCGTCCTCATCCAATAGTCCGCCATCCGCCATGTCCAACGTCGATCCCGTCGAAATCGAAAAATTCTCGCAACTCGCACACAAGTGGTGGGACCCGCACAGCGAATTCAAGCCGCTGCACGACATCAATCCGCTGCGTCTGAACTATATCAATCGGCATGTGCCACTCACGGGTAAGGCGGTACTCGATGTCGGCTGCGGCGGTGGCATCCTGTCCGAAGGCATGGCGGGCTTGGGCGCGCAGGTGACCGGCATCGATCTGGCCGATAAAGCCCTGCAAGTCGCCAGGCTGCATCTGCTGGAAAGCAACAGGCAAGTCGACTATCGCAAGATTGCAGTGGAAGCCCTGGCCACCGAACAACCCGCTCGATACGACGTGGTCACCTGTCTGGAGATGCTGGAACATGTGCCGGATCCCGACAGCATCATCGCGGCCTGCGCCAGCCTGGTCAAACCGGACGGATGGGTGTTCTTCTCCACGTTGAACCGCAACCCCAAGTCCTATCTGTTCGCCATCATCGGTGCGGAATATGTACTCAACATGCTGCCGCGTGGCACACACGACTACGCCAAATTTCTCAAGCCTTCCGAACTTGCACAGTCCTGCCGCAACGCGCGATTGAACGTCGTCGACCTGATCGGCATGAGCTACAACCCCATCAGCAAAGTCTATGCATTGGGTAAAGACACCGATGTGAACTACATGATCGCGTGCCGCAAGGACAGCGAGTGATCGAAGCCGTCCTGTTCGACCTGGACGGCACGTTTGCCGACACCGCCCCAGACTTGGCAGCCGCGCTCAATCACGTGCGCGCCAGCCGCAATCTGCCCCCCCTGCCGCTGGCTACGCTGCGCCCGCAAGCCTCACACGGCTCGGCAGGCCTGCTCAAAACCGGCATGAACGTCACGCCCGATGCGCCCGATTTTCCGGTCTTGCGCGACCTCTTCCTTGACTATTACACGCAACACATCTGCGAGGGAACCCGGCTCTTCACCGGTATGACGGAACTGATAGATGCACTCGAACAGCGCGGCACATGCTGGGGCATCGTTACCAACAAACCCCACCGCTTCACCTTGCCCCTCATGCAGGCTCTGGGCATGGCTTCCCGGGCGTCCTGCCTCATCAGCGGCGACACCTGCGCACATGCCAAACCCCATCCCGCTCCCATGCGCAAAGCCTGCGAGACCATTCAGGTCACGCCGGAAAACTGTCTGTATCTGGGGGACGACAAACGTGATATGGATGCTGCCAATGCGGTCAGCATGCGCGGCATCATCGCCCGTTACGGCTACGTCAGCGACGATGTATCTGTCGAGAATTGGCAAGCGTACGGCAGCGTGGACGCACCTCTGGAATTACTGGATTTTTTGACGCAGGAGTGAACTTGCTCGTTCCTGCAGGTGAATTTTCTGTACGCACAAAATCAATGAGCCCCGGGATCATTATCACCCGGGGCCCATCTAGTTGTGTTGTATGACAAGGCTCAACAGCCCCGGCTTACGGTTTTTTAGGCCGCTAAAGCGTAGTTTTCATCGTTTGCATTTACATGCTTGCTTCATTTACGTCGATCGCCTGACGTGTCGCCCCAAAACCTATCTGCTCACTGTCGAAGCCATGT
>JABEVG010000090.1 GCA_013044075.1 Gallionella sp. | reverse complement strand
GTGGCGGCGATGGCCACGACTGATGCGCACGAGCAACAGCCCGCCGTCCGGACTGCGTCGCCCGTGAGGAAAAGCATCACACATCCCGCGCGGCCCAATCTTTCCATCAACGTCGCACAAGACCAAACCGCCACCCTCAACACACTGCTCAACAACGCCTACCAGGCTTATCGCAGCGGCAAGTTCGAAGAGGCGCACGGACTCTACCGTGACGCGCTCGCCCAGGATCCGCGCAACACGGATGCCTTGCTCGGCCTGGCTGTCATCGCGCAACATCGCGGTGCGGACGCACTGGCCGCCCAGTACTACGGCAAAGTGTTGGCATTGGATCCGCGCAACGCGGTTGCCAATGCGGGCATGTCGGGATTGGGCACGGACGAGAACCGCGAAAGCCGTTTGAAGATGTTGCTCAGCGAGCAAAAAGATTCCCCGGCGTTACTGTTCGCTTTGGGCAACCAGTACGCCGACCAGTCGCGCTGGGGAGAAGCGCAGCAAGCCTATTTCAATGCCTACAAATTGGACTCGGACAACGCCGATCTGGCATTCAATCTGGCGGTCAGCCTGGAACATCTCGGGCAAAACAAACTATCGTCCCAGTATTACCAGCGCGCCGTGCAACTGGACACGGGGAACAGCGCGAAGTTTGACCACGCGACAACCACACAGCACGCGCTACAACTAGCACGGTAAAGAAATGGCAGACAATCAACTCCAACAACCATTGGGCAATATGCTGGTAGCGAAGGGAGTTATCAGCGAGGATCAGTTGCGTATCGCCATGCAGGAACAAGGCAGCACGCACCAGCCGCTGGGCCGCTTGCTGGTGCGCTTGGGTTTCCTGTCCGAGGCCACCATACGCGACGTGTTGTCGGAAAATCTGGGTCAGGAAAGCGTAGACCTGTCGACCGTCATCGTCGATCCCGCCGCCCTCGCCCTGATACCGAAAGATGTGGCACGCCGCTATCAGCTGCTCCCGCTGTCCGTCGACAAAGCCGCCCGCGTGCTGACCATCGTCATTGCCGACCCGGACAACATCATCGCGCTGGACCAGTTGCGCGCCCTGCTCAAAGACGAGTACCACCTCATCACCCAACTGGCCAGCGAATCGGACATCCTGCGCGGCATCGACCAGTACTACGGCTTCGAGCTGTCCATCGACGGCATCCTGCACGAGATCGAACCCGGCGAGATGGAGTACCAGTCCCTCCAGTCCGGGGTGAACGAATTCAGCCAGCCGGTGGTGCGCCTGATCGACGCGCTGCTCACCGAAGCCGTGCAGCGCGGTGCGTCGGACATCCACTTCGAACCGGAGAGCAGCTTCCTGCGCATCCGCTACCGCATCGACGGCGTGCTGCGCCAGATGCGCAGTCTGCACAAAAGTTTTTGGCCTGCCATGGTGGTGCGCATGAAAGTCATCAGCGGCATGAACATCGCCGAGACGCGCGCGCCGCAGGATGGCCGCATCTCGCTGCGCCTGTCCGGTCGCCCCATCGATTTCCGGGTCGCCTCGCATCCCACCACCTACGGCGAGAACTTCGTGCTGCGTATCCTGGACCGGCAAAAGGGCATCGTCCCGCTGTCGCAAACCGGCCTGGACGAGAGTGCCCTCAACATGCTCAAGATGATCATCTCCAAACCCGAGGGCATCGTGCTGGTGACCGGCCCCACCGGCAGCGGCAAGACCACCACGCTGTACTCCGTGCTGAGCCACGTCAACACAGAGTCGGTCAACATCATGACCCTGGAGGATCCGGTCGAATATCCACTTTCGTTGATACGCCAGACCTCGATCAACGAAGCCGCCAAACTGGATTTCGCCAGCGGCATACGTTCCATGATGCGCCAGGACCCGGACATCATTCTGGTCGGCGAGATACGCGACCACCCCACGGCGGAAATGGCATTCCGTGCCGCGATGACCGGTCATCAGGTGTATTCCACGCTGCACACCAATTCGGCTATCGGCGCGATTCCGCGCCTGCTGGACATCGGCATTCTGCCGGACATCATGGCGGGCAACATCATCGGCATCATCGCGCAACGCCTGGTGCGCGTACTGTGCAAAGAATGCAAATATCCCTACATTCCCGATGCGATGGAACGCAAGCTGCTCGGCATCCCGGTCCACCAGGACATCACCCTGTACCGCGCTGCGGGTTGCGATAGCTGCAACCATCAGGGCTACAAGGGGCGCATGGCGATCATGGAATTGCTCAAGATGGATTACGATCTCGACGACCTGGTATCGCGCCGCGCCAGCACCCGGCAGTTACGCGAACTCGCGCTGTCCAAGGGTTTCAGACCATTGGCGATGGACGGCATACGCCGTATCCAGCAGGGGATCACCTCGCTTGCGGAAGTCAGCCGGGTGGTCGATCTGAGCGACAGGGTCAACTGACATGGCCATGTATTCCTATCGCGCGATCAACGAGCAGGGCCAGTCCCGCAAGGGCGTGCAAGACGCGGCGAACCTGGTGGATTTGGAATTTCGTCTGAAGCGCGGCGGCCTGGATCTGGTCGACGCAAAAATCGAGACCAACAAAAACCTGGCCCGGCGCAAAAAAATAAAACGCACCGATCTCATCACTTTTTTCTTCAACATGGAACAACTCACCCGTGCTGGTGTGCCGCTATTGGAAAGCCTGGCGGATTTGCGCGACACCATGAGCGAGGCGCGCTTTCGCGAAATTATCGCCAACTTGGTCGAGGCGATCGAGAACGGCAAAAAACTTTCCTCGGCCATGGCGCAACACCCCGATGCCTTCGATAAGATTTTCGTCAGCCTGACGCATGCGGGCGAAGAGAGCGGACGGCTGCCGGAAGTCTTCGCGCACATCACCGATTCGCTGAAGTGGCAGGACGAGATGGCCTCGCACACCAAGACCATACTCATGTATCCCGCCTTCGTCGGTACCATCGTTCTGGGCATCACTTTTTTCCTGATGATCTACCTCGTCCCCCAACTGGTCAGCTTCATCAAAAGCATGGGGCAGGAGATCCCGATCCAGACACGCATGCTGCTCGCGACCTCGTGGTTCTTCGTCAACTACTGGTACGTGATCATCGCGCTGCCCATCGTCTTGCCCCTGGGCATCAAACTGCTGATCGACTCCAGCGAAGAAATGCGTTTCAAATTCGACCAGCTCAAACTGAATCTATGGGTGACCGGGCCTATCCTGCGCAAGATCATTCTGGCGCGTTTCGCCAATACCTTCGCCATGATGTACGGCTCCGGCATCAGCATCCTCGACTGCATCACCAACTCGCGCGATGTCGTCAATAATCTGGCGGTGGCGAAATCGCTGAACGAGGTCACCCAGGAGATCGAGGCAGGGAAAAATCTCACCCAAAGTTTTCAGAACACCGGAATGTTTCCGCCGCTGGTGATACGCATGCTCAAAGTCGGCGAAGCGACCGGTTCGTTGGACAAGGCTCTGCTCAACGTCAGCTACTTTTATGACCGGGACGTGCGCGAATCCATCAAAAAGGTCCAGATCATGATAGAACCGACGATGACCATCATTCTCGGCACCTTGCTCGGCTGGGTCATGTTGTCGGTGCTATCGCCCATTTACGACATCATCGGCAAGGTGAAATTCTGATGAAAAACTGCCTACTCCTCCTGCTCAGCACCAATCATCTGCATGCGCAACTGATGGTGGCGGGCGAGATCGCGGAACAGCGCGAGTTTTCCGATACAGCGAATGACCGTGCCGATTTTTCCGATTTTCTAAGAACCGTCCGTTGCCCGGCCTACCTGCTCACCGACCTGATCGAGGAAGATTTCCGCCTGGAGACCATCCCGTATGTAATCGGGAAAAGCCGCCGCGCGCTGCTGCAACGCAAATTCGACCAGTTCTATCGCGGCACACCGTTTCAGCAAGCCACCCTGCTGCAACGGCAAAAGACCGGGCGGCGCGATGCGGAGATGCTGTTCTCGGCACTCACCAATCCGGGGCTGGTCACGCCTTGGGTCGATGTCCTGCTGGCGCAGAAAATTCCGCTGGTCGGCATTTATTCCGTCCCGCAGATCAGCGCGCCTCTGGTTCAGGACCATCCCTCCAATCATCTGCTCCTGATCACCTGGAATAAGTTTTCGGGATTGCGCCAAACCTATTTCAGCGCGCACCGTTTACAGATTTCGCGGCTCACCCCGGTCAGCAAGGGTCAGTATTTCCAGGATAGCGTGGCGGAAGAGCTGGGCCGGACCTACCAATACCTGAAGAGCCTCAGCCTGCTGCCATCGGGGCGAATACTGGATGTGCGCATCGTGGGCAACAACCACGACCTGATCGAGCTCCAGACCCGGCTGCCCAGAAGTGCCGACATGCGCTACGACTTTGTCGACCTGAGTGTGCTGGCCAAACATCTGCATATCGCCACGCAGGTACAAGACTCCGATGCGAGCCAGATATTCTTGCGTCAACTATCCGCGCACCAGCCAAAAAGCCAATACGGCAACGCGGAACACACCCGTTACTTCGCATTATGGCAATTGCGTCGCGGCCTGTTCTGGACAAGTTGCGCCCTGGTTGCAGGCAGCCTGTTATGGGCACTCCAGGCCACTTTCCTGCAAGACAGGCCGGATCATGCGTCGGTAGAAGACATCAAACGCCAAACGCTGGGCATACAGAACGAAACCCGGCGCATCCGGGAGTCGCTGCCCAAGGCCGACGTACCCGCAACGGACGTCAAAGCGGTTGTCACCACTTTGCGCACCCTGCAACAACGCTCCGTTCCGCCGGAGCAATTCCTCGTCCCGCTGAGTCATGCCATGGACAA
The DNA here is from genome assembly GCA_013044075.1 of Gallionella sp. Lineage (GTDB taxonomy): Bacteria > Pseudomonadota > Gammaproteobacteria > Burkholderiales > Gallionellaceae > Gallionella. Next base: position 3,763 of record JABEVG010000090.1, on the reverse strand, counting down.
ATATCCCAAAGTCCAACTCGATGAACTGGCCTGGCAAACCAGCGCGACCGAACCCGTTGCGGCGAACACGATGGCGGAATATTCGGCACAGGTGATTACCTTCAAAGGGCATCTGGATGATTTTTCCAGCAACTACCGGCTGGCACTCGATTACCTCGATCACTTCCAGCACGCGCTCGAGGAACAAGGCTACTCGGTCAGCGTCTCCAACCGTCCACTGGATGTGAGTCCGCAGGGCAATTTATCCGACCTGCACGATGCCGACAATCCGCTGAGGGGGTTCGCGCTCAAACTGGTATGGAGGCCGGCCTCATGAAACTATCCAAAGACGATTTGGGGGTAATGCGCAGCAGTTTGATCACCCTGGCTATCGCGGCGAGCTGTAGCGCGCTGCTGATCTTTTTAAGCGCGACCCGCTCGGAACTCGCCGAAAAAGACTGGCGCGATGCGCAACGGCAATTGCGCGCGGCCCAAAGCGAGCTGAACAACGCCAAGCAGGACCGGGACAACATGGACACCTATTTGGCAGAATACGCCGCCTCGGTCGAACACCATTTGATCGGCGAGGAAGGCCGGCTGGATTGGATAGAGAACCTGGAAAAAATACGCGCGCAAAAACGGGTCGAGGATTTCCGCTACAACATCGGCCCGCAAAAAATCTATGCGGCACAACCCCCGATAGACAGCGGCGACTACAACATCCATTACAGCGAAATGAAGTTACAGATGGACTTGCTCCATGAGGGACAACTATTCGACTTTCTCAATGCGATACGCGAGCAGATCAAAGGCTGGTATCACCTCGAAAGCTGCGCCATCCTGCGCAATCCGGGCGACGCGCAAAACACCGGCATACAACTCAAAGCGGAATGTACCGGCGGCTGGATCACCCTGCAAAATCGGAATGCCAAACCATGAAGACCCTGCTAAAAATTGCCGCGCTGAGTCTCACCCTCGCGAGTGTGTCCGCCGCCTGCGCCGAAGAACTGGGTCGCTTGTTCTTCACCCCGGCACAACGCACCCAACAGGATTACAGCAAGTTTCAAGAAGGGGATGCCGAATCGAACAGCCGCAGCCTGACCGTCAACGGCATCGTGCAAAAACACGGCGGCGCACGCACCGCATGGATCAACGGTGTACCCCGATTGGCGGGACAGAGCGACGAGAACCATCCCGGCAGTTTGCCCGTGACCGTTCCCAGCCAGACAAAGCCCGTAACGGTAAAGGTCGGGCAAAAAGTCAACATTGATCCGGCGAACGACGGCCCACGCTAACCATCATGCGCTTCCCGCGTCACACCCCAACCCTCCACCCTCAGCGCGGCGCATCGTTGATGGTGATGCTGGTAATCCTGGTGATCGGGGTCTCCGCCTTGTTGGTGGGCTCGCTGAACTCTTCCGCGCTCAACAACTCGCGCCAACAGCAAACCGCCGCCGCGCTGGCACAGGCCAAGGACGCGCTGATTGGATATGCCATCACTTATGGCGACAACCACAGCGGCCAAGTGCACGGTTATCTGCCCTGCCCGGACTACGGGGGTGGAAATCCGGAAGGAAGTGCCGAACCGGTGTGCGGCATCCAGAATGTCAGTGTTATCGGCCGATTACCTTGGGCAACATTGGACTTGCCGACCCTGCGCGACGGCAATGGCGAATGTTTGTGGTACGCGGTTTCCGGAACCTACAAGAACAATCCGAAAACCGGTTTGATGAACTGGGACACAAACGGGCAACTTCTGGCATACGCCTCGGACGGCACACTGCTCACCCCACCCGACAATCAAGTGGTAGCCGTCATTTTTGCGCCCGGCGCGCCACAGCCCGGACAGAATCGCTCCGGCACCACCGCCCCGGTGTGCGGCGGAAATTATACGGCGACGAACTATCTGGACAGCGGCATCGTGAACGGCAGCAGTTACAACAACGCGGACATCGTCACCGGGAAATTTATACAGGGAGCAAATGGCGGTATCGTCAACGACCAGATGGTGTTCATCACCCGACAGGACATCTGGAACGCGATCCAGAAACGCACGGATTTCCAACTTACAAGCCCTAATAACCCTCTCATACAGATGACCACGCAGGTCGCCTTATGTCTGGCGAACTACGGCAAACACAACAGCCCCAATGACAACAATAGCCTGCCTTGGCCCGCTCCCTTGTCACTCAGTGATTATGCCGACAACACCAAATATGATGACTCCGCATTTCTTTATGCTGGACGTGTCCCCTATAGCGTAACCACATCCAAAGCCATCACGAGCAATTCATTCAGTAATCTGATGACAACGGCAACCTGTCCTGCCGGGTGGGCAGGCATCGACCCTTGGTGGAACAACTGGAAGGATCATTTGTTCTACGCCATCAGCCAGGCATACAAACCGACTAACTACACGAACCAGGACTGCGGCACCTGCCTGCAAATAAACGGCTCCGGCCAATATGCCGCCGTGGTCATGTTCGCCAGCAGCCGTCTGGTTGGACAAGTACGCGCCAGCGACACGACCGGCGCAAACAGCATACCGCGCGGCACCATCAGCAATTACCTGGAAGGCAATAACACCAGCAATTTTTCCGGCGCAAATGGCAACGAGAATTATCAGACTGGTTCTGCAAGCAGCACATTCAACGATGTGTCCTATTGCATAGACCAGAACCTTAACGTCACTCCATGTTGATCGCACCTATGAAAGCGACTTTGCAAAACGGATTTACCCTGGTCGAAATGGCGGTCGTGCTCATGATCGTCGGGCTTTTGTTGAGCGGCATGCTGGTTCCGCTCAGCGCGCAGATGGATCAGAAAAACAATGCGGACACACAAAAATCATTATCCGAAATCAAAGAAGCGATCATCGGATATGCATTGGCAAACGGCAGGCTTCCCTGCCCGGCTGACCCTACCATTGCTACGGGGTCGACTGGTGCAGGGGTCTCGCGCCCAAGCTGCGCCACCGTTGCCAGTTCAACCGGCGTTGTACCTTGGACGACACTTGGGGTAAGCGAAACCGATGCCTGGGGGAACCGCTACACCTATCGCGTCACTTCTGACTTCGCCGATGCCATTGGCACCGGTACTTATGGCGGATGCTCACCCATACCAAGCCCGCCCCCTGTGAACGCAACCTTTGCCCTCTGCTCTATCGGCAACCTAAACGTGTGGGCTTCCGCAGCCAAGGTGACGACCGTCGCCGGGAACGTACCAGCGGTCATCATCTCCCATGGCAAGAATGCTGCAGGAGCCTATACCCCACAAGGCACACAAATACTACCTGTCAGCACCTATGCGGATGAACAAGAAAATTCTGATGGCAGCGCGGACACTGACTATGTAAGTCACACACCTACTCCGGCTTTCGATGACTTGGTCGCCTGGATATCTCTCGACATCCTGTTCAACCGCATGGTGTCGGCGGGCAAGCTGCCCTAAGTTTTGTCGCTCCCGCGTAAGCGGAAGCCCAGTCATTGAAATTAGCTGGATTCCCGCCTACGCGGGAATGACAATCAGGCACGCCGCCACGTCGTCCCCGCTGCACTATCCCCCAGCACGATGCCCGCACCCAACCATGCTTTGCGGATGCGATCCACTTCGGCGTCGTTCTTCGTTTTTTTGGCGGCAATGTCTACGCAGCAGATAGCTCCGTACTTTTACTAATTAATTCTGGTCAGTAGTGTCCGGTTAAAAGTCGAACAAATTTAGTTGGTTATAGAAATCAGCCTGATCTGCGAACTGCCCACTGCCTGCGAAGGCTTGAGATAGCTGG
>JABEVG010000089.1 GCA_013044075.1 Gallionella sp. | reverse complement strand
GGGCTTCTTGGCTGCAACGGCCTTCTTGGCGACGGGCTTCTTCGCTACCACTGCCTTTTTAGCTGCGGGCTTCTTGGCTGCAACGGCCTTCTTGGCGACAGGCTTCTTCGCTGCGACGGCCTTCTTTGCTGCTGGTTTAGTTTTCTTTACTGCTGCCATTTCGTTCTCCTTCACAATGAAAGTTAAAAATACAACATCTACGACGACTACACCCCCAGCCCGCACTCAACATCGAGCACGACCCAAAGCCCACACCCTACATCCTATTAACCTCAAGGATCCAACGCCACCGGCTCACCACCCACCCGATGCCGTAGGGCAAAAATCAATCATTTAATCCCATGACAACACTCCACCAGTTTGGTATTCGGTGACGCGGGTCTCAAAGAAGTTCTTTTGGTTACGGCCAGACGGAAAAGCCGTCTTTAACATGCTGCGCATGTGTGAGCCTTCGCCGAAAGAACTTCTGTTCTCAATCCCACGATAATGCTCCACCAGTTTGGTATTCGGTGACACGGGTCTCAAAGAAGTTCTTTTCTTTTTTAAGGTCGATCATTTCGGCCATCCAGGGGAAGGGATTGGTCGCACCCGGATACAGAATATCGACGCCGATCTGCTGGCAGCGACGATTGGCGATGAAACGCAGATATTCTTTGAACATGGTCGCGTTCAACCCCAGCACACCGCGCGGCATCGTGTCTTCTGCGTAGGCGTATTCCAACTCCACGCCTTTCTGCATCAGACCGCGCACCTCTTCGCGGAATTCCGCCGTCCACAGATGCGGGTTTTCCATCTTGATCTGGTTGATGACATCCACGCCAAAATTCAGATGCATGGATTCGTCGCGCAGGATGTATTGATACTGCTCTGCGGCACCGGTCATTTTATTTTGCCGCCCCAAGGCCAGTATCTGTACAAAACCCACGTAAAAGAACAGACCTTCCATGATGCATGCGAACACAATCAGGCTGCGCAGCAGATCCTGATCGGCTTGCGGTGTGCCGGTCTTGAATTGGGGATTGGTGAGCACATCGATGAAGGGAAGCAGGAATTCGTCTTTGGCGCGTATGCTGCCCACCTCGTGGTACATATTAAAAATCTCGCCGTCATCCAGGCCCAGACTTTCAACGATGTACTGATAGGCATGGGTATGTATGGCCTCCTCAAAAGCCTGACGCAACAGGTACTGGCGGCATTCTGGATTGCTGATGTGACGATAGGTGCCCAGCACGATATTGTTTGCCGCGAGACTGTCAGCAGTGCTGAAGAAACCGAGATTTCGCTTGACCAACAACCGCTCATCCGCAGTCAGCCGATCACTCTTCCATAGCGCGATGTCGGCAGTCATGTTGACTTCTTGCGGCATCCAATGGTTTGCGCAGGCAGCCAAATACTTTTCCCAAGCCCATTTGTATTTGAACGGAACCAACTGATTCACGTCGGCATTGCAATTGATGATGCGTTTGTCTTCGACGCGAATACGTCCGGTAGACACTGTCTTTTCGGGTGTCGGTGGAACGCTGCTGGCTGTCACTCTCGCTTGTTGTAGTTGCATCCCCGGAACATCGTCAAACGTCGATGTGCGCATCATACCTAAAGCCTGGGCGTTAGGTTTAATTTCTTCATCAAAAGTCAACATATTTTTATTCTCCTTTTTTCACCCGGAAACGGGAGCATCAGCTCCATCGTTCCGTGGGTAGACCATTGCGGTATTTTTTATAATCGGTGTCGCGAATTCTGATTACTGGCATGCCTCGCACTCAGGATTGTCAATCGAACAGAACTTGGCTTCTTCTACCACGCCACCCGTCGTGGGCACGGCATTCAACGCACCTGCTTTACCCGTCGACTTTTCCGCCGAGGTCGCGCCCAACGTGCGCAGGTAGTAGGTGGTCTTCAAGCCGCGCAGCCAGGCCAGTTTGTAAGTCTCATCGAGCTTGCGGCCCGACACACCCGACATGTAGATGTTCAGCGACTGCGCCTGGTCGATCCACTTCTGGCGGCGCGAGGCTGCCTCGATCAACCAGCTCGGCTCGACTTCAAATGCCGTCGCGTACAGGGTGCGCAGCTCGGCGGGAATGCGGTCGATCTTCGCCAGGCTACCGTCGAAATACTTCAGATCAGCGATCATCACCTCATCCCACAGGCCGAGCCGTTTCAGGTCTCTGACCAGATGCTCGTTCATCACTGTGAATTCGCCGGACAGATTCGATTTCACGAAAATGTTCTGGTAGGTCGGCTCGATACAGGCCGACACGCCGATGATATTGGAGATGGTCGCGGTCGGCGCGATGGCCACGCAATTGGAGTTGCGCATACCGTACTGCCTGATGCGGGCGCGCAACGCGTCCCAGTCCATGCTCACCGACGTATCCACTTCCACATAGCCGCCGCGCTCGGTGCGCAGCATGTCCAGCGTGTCCTGGGGCAGGATGCCGCGATCCCACAAGCTGCCGCGATAGCTCGCGTAACGACCGCGCTGTTCCGCCAGCTCGGTGGATGCCCAATAGGCGAAATAGCAGACAGCTTCCATGGATCGATCGGCGAATTCCACTGCCGCTTCCGATGAATAGGGGATGCGCAACTCATGCAGGCAATCCTGGAAACCCATGATACCCAGACCCACCGGGCGGTGTTTGAGGTTGGAATTACGCGCCTTGCCCACCGCGTAGTAATTGATGTCAATGACGTTATCCAGCATGCGCATCGCGGTGCTCACCGTGCGGCGCAGCTTGTCATGATCGATCTGACCGAACTTCTCGTGCCCGCGCGGATACAGGTGCGCAGCCAGATTCACCGAACCCAGATTGCACACCGCTATCTCGTTCTCATTGGTATTGAGCGTGATCTCGGTGCACAGATTGGAGCTATGCACCACGCCCACATGTTGCTGCGGCGAACGGATGTTGCACGGATCTTTGAAGGTGATCCAGGGGTGACCGGTCTCGAACAGCATGGTGAGCATCTTGCGCCACAGGCCGGCGGCCTGAACCTTCTTGAACAACTTCAACTCGCCATTGGCCGCCTTGGCCTCATAGCCCGTGTAAGCGCGCTCAAAATCCGCACCGAATTTGTCGTGCAAGTCGAGCGTGTCATTCGGCGAGAACAGCGTCCACTCGCCGCCTTCCATGACGCGCTTCATGAACAGGTCGGGTATCCAGTTCGCGGTATTCATGTCGTGTGTGCGGCGACGATCATCACCGGTGTTCTTGCGCAGATCCAGAAACTCCTCGATATCCAGATGCCAGGTTTCCAGATAGGCGCACACCGCGCCTTTGCGCTTGCCGCCCTGGTTGACCGCCACAGCGGTATCGTTGACCACCTTGAGGAACGGCACCACACCCTGCGATTGGCCGTTGGTACCCTTGATGTGCGCACCCAGAGCACGCACCGGCGTCCAGTCGTTACCCAGACCACCGGCGAATTTCGCCAGCAGCGCGTTCTCTTTGATCGCCTCGTAAATGCCGTCCAGATCATCGGCAACGGTGGTCAGGTAGCACGAGGACAATTGCGAACGCAGCGTGCCGGAATTGAACAGCGTCGGAGTGGAACTCATGAAATCGAAGCTGGACAACAGGCGGTAGAATTCGACCGCGCGCGCCTCTCTATCGATCTCGTTCAATGACAACCCCATCGCCACGCGCATGAAGAATGCCTGCGGCAACTCGATACGCTTCTGGTCGATGTGCAGGAAATAACGATCATACAAAGTTTGCAGCCCCAGATAACCGAATTGCAGATCACGTTGCGCATCCAGCTCCTGCCCCAAACGCTGCAAATCGAATTGCGCCAAACGTGCATCCAGCAATTCGGCGGCGATACCCTGCTTGATGAACTTCGGAAAGTACTCGGCATAACGCGCGGACATATCCGCTTGCGCCACCTCTTCACCCAACACCTCGCTGCAAAAACTATTCAGCAGCAAGCGGGCGGTCACAAAATCGTAAGCCGGTTCTTTCTCGATCAAAGAGCGCGCCGACAAGATCAGACACTTGCCCACCTCATGCTGGGGCACGCCGTCGTACAGGTCTTTGAGCGTCGATTTAACGATCGCGTCGGGATTCACCGCCTCGCCCAACCCCACACAGGCGGACTGCACCAGCGACGACAGGCGATCCAGATCCAGCGGATGCAGCGAACCGTCGACATCCTTCACATTGATGACATGGGCCGGCGCGATGCCCTTTGACTTCGCGCGCGAACGCGAACGCTCCTCGCGGTACAGCACATAGGCACGCGCCACATCATGCTCACCCGAACGCATCAGACCCAGCTCGACCTGATCCTGGATGTCTTCGATATGCATCGTGCCGCCGTGCGGCATACGGCGCAGCATGGCATTCACCACACCCGCGGCGAGCTGTTCGACCATCTCGCGCACGCGCGCCGAAGCCGCACCCTGTCCGCCGCTCACCGCGATGAACGCTTTGGTCAGCGCGACAACGATCTTGGAGGGTTCGAAAGACACGACCGCACCGTTGCGGCGTATCACTTTGTACTGGTCGAGTTGCGCAGCGGTTGCGGGCGAGGAAATAACGGAGTCGGTCATATTTTTGGTAGGCACTGGAGAGGTTGGAACGCTATCGGTTGCGGCTTGCAGCATGTATTTCTCCCTATGAATTTGGTTGGTATTGAATTGGGTGCCCGGGATGTAAAACCACTACATATAGTATTTTTTATCGGTTGGCGCGCTAATTGTAGTGTCTGAAAAAAAATTAGCAAGCAAAAAAACGGCCTAGATAATTAGGCCGTTTATTGCACATGTGATTTTATTCAGGACAGCCCGGTGAGGTAGCGCAGCCAGTCAAAATACGAGCCCGGATCGGTCTTGCGGCCGGGTGCGATGTCACGATGTCCGGCGATCCCGCGCAACGCGTAACGGCTACGCAAAGTCAGGGTGAGCCGTTGCAACACCGCGTATTGCGCATCGGTAAAAGGCACGAAATCGCTGCCTTCCAGTTCGATACCTATGGAGTAGTCGTTGCAACGATCCTCACCCTGCCAGCATGACGCGCCTGCATGCCAGGCGCGCTGCGCACAGGAGACAAACTGGATGAGCTGTCCGTCACGGCGGATAAAGAAATGCGCGGAAACCTTCAGTCCTGCGATGGTTTGATAGTAGGGATGCGCGCCGACATCCAGAGTATTGGTGAACAGACGCTGCACAGCGTCGCCGCCGAACTGCCCGGGCGGCAGACTGATGTTGTGTATCACCAGCAATGTGATCTCCCCGTCCGGGCGGTCATCACAATTTGGCGAATGGACATGCTCGGCTCCGACCAACCAGCCTTGCTCAGTTAGCCTCATCGTCTTCACCTTCCGGTGCTTTGATGCCGAGTCGCTCCATACGATAGCGCATGGTGCGGAAAGTCAGCCCCAGCAACTTGGCGGCGGCGGTGCGATTGAAACGCGTCTGTTCCAATGCCGCCAACAGGGCTTGCCGCTCGACTTGATCGAGATGATCCGGCAGGGAATATTTGCCGCCCGGCACGGGAGGCACCGTATGTTCTGTCTCGACCGGTGTCAGCTGCAGGTCCTGCTCGGTGATCAGTCCGTCCGAACACAAGGCCAGCGCGCGCTCGATGACATTTTCCAGCTCGCGCACATTTCCCGGGAATGCGTAAGCGCGCAACGCCTGCAACGCCCCGTCGGAAAAAGTGGCGGCAGCGGAACCGCGCAAACGATCCAGCGTTTGTTGTGCAATCTCGGATATATCCTCGCGCAACTCGCGCAACGGCGGCATCTGTATGGGAATGACATTCAGGCGGTAATACAGATCCTGGCGAAACTTCCCCTGCTTGACGCGCTCGGCCAAGTCGTTATGCGTGGCACTGATGATGCGCACATCGACCGCATCCTCGCCCGTGGCACCGACCTTGCGCACGCGCTTTTCCTGTATCACGCGCAGCAGTTTCACCTGCATCGCCAAAGGCAGGTCGGCGACCTCGTCGAGGAACAACGTCCCGCCGTGGGCAGCCTGAAAAAAACCGTCGCGATCTTTGTCCGCCCCGGTGAACGCACCTTTCTTGTAGCCAAAGAATTCGCTCTCCATCAGGTTTTCCGGGATTGCGCCGCAGTTCACCGCGACAAACGGCTGATCGTGCCGCGCCCCACTTTGCACGATCAGCCGCGCCGCCAACTCCTTACCGCTGCCCGATTCGCCGCTGACATGGACGGGAGCCTGGCTGCGCGCCACGCGCTTGATCAGATCGCGCACTTTGAGCATGGCGGGCGAATGTCCGAGCAGTGTCTTATCACCGGAAGGTCCCGCCTGGGGCAGATGCAGCGCGGACTTGACCAGGCTGCGCAATTGGTCCAGTGCCACCGGTTTGGCCAGATAATCGAACGCGCCCGCCTTCAACACACTGATGGCGTTATCCATATTGCCGTGCGCGGTAATCACCGCCACCGGCACATCCAGATTGTGTTGTGCGATGTACTGCACGATCTGCAGCCCCTCGCCATCCGGCATACGCATATCGGTCAGGCACAAGTCGTAACGCTGCTCCGACAGCTTGGCCAACGCCTGGCGCACATTCACCGCCTTGTCGACTTGCAGTCCCATCTTGAGCAAGGTCATCTCCAGCAGTTCGATGATGTCCGGTTCGTCGTCCACCAGCAACACGAGTGGCGGCTTGCCTGTCTTGTTATTCGCCCTGTTCATTCAATTCTCCAAACGTGATACGGAAGCACGCCCCGCGATGCCCCGGACGCGGGCGGTAACGCAGCTGCGCGCCGTTAGCGTCGCACAATTCCTTCGCGATATACAGCCCCAAACCCGTGCCTTGCGCCGCCGTGGTAAAGAAAGGCTCGAACAATCTGGCAGCATGCTCGTCCGGGATACCGGGACCGTCGTCCTGGACATCCAGCACCACCGCGCCCTCCTCGCGCCCCACAATCAACACCAAACTACCCGGCTTGCCCTGCCCGTAACGCAAAGCGTTGCCGCACAGATTCCATAGCACCTGGCGCAAATGCCCCCGGTCGAAATCCACCGCATGTGCCCCGTTCGCCAGCAACACCAATATGCCGGGAGCCAGCCGCTCGGCGCGGTTGAATTCATCGACGAATGTCGCCAGCAACTCGGGCAGATCGAACCGTTCCGCATGCGCACGGTCACGCCGGTTCAGCTGCATCACATCGTGCACAATCTGATTGATACGCTGCGTGTTATCCAGCACGATCTTCAGCAGGCGTTGCTGTTGCGCGTCGACCGCGCCTTCCTGAAGCAACTCGGTAGCGTAGCTGATCGCCGACAAAGGATTGCGCACCTCGTGCGCGATATTGGCGGTCAAACGGCCCAGCGCGGCCAGTTTGATCTGCTGCGCCTCGGCCTGCGCGCGCTGCATGTCTTCCAGAAAGATCACCGCGCCATGCGCGGCATCGCGTTCGACTGCCACAAAGCGCAGGCGCGCCTGCATCCCCATATCCAATTGCAGCGTGTCGCGACACATCGCGCCGTTGTTTTTCCAGATCGCGTACTGCCCGAACAGAATCGGAAAAGTGGCGGACAAGGACTCGCCCGCGCTGGGCGTATGGTGCAACAGACGCGCGGCCCTGGGGTTCATCTGCACGATCTCACCCTGTGCATCGACCACCAATATCCCGTCCTGCATGTCGCGCATCACCAGACGGTTGGCTTCCGACATGCTGAGCAGATCCCGGCCGCGACGCTGCGCCAACAGCTGACTGTCCACGGCATATTTCGCAAGACTATGCGCCATCCAGGCCACCGCAAAATAGGCCATGCATTGCATGCCCACATGCACGAACTGGGAGGCGGGAACATCGTCATGCAGCACGGCGAAGGCTTGCACCAACAGCGTGGCGATACTCGCCAGCGAGGCGAAGAACAGTGTGATCCTGCCACGGCTGATGAGACCGGCGGCGGCAAGCGAGATCAGCAGCAATAACCCGACATTGCTTTGCGCACCGCCGCTGGCGTAGGAAAGCACCGGGAAAAAAACAATGTCGCCGCACACCTGCAATGCCAATTGCACAGCAAATCCGGGTTTGCGCACGTGCAGCAAAATGAAAGATGACAGGACAGCCACGAGATAAATCACGCTTGCCGAAAAAAACAGCAGCAAGTTATCGGCACCCAGTGACAGCTTTTGCCCCACCAGACCACCCAACATCACAAACAATAAAGCCAGCGCGAGGCGATAGAAATTGTAATAACCCAACGAACGCCAGAAATCGGCCGGATAGCTTTCGGGGGAAGGTTCAGACATCAGCGTACGGTGTAGCTGTTCACGCTATTTGCGAAAAGCATCGCGGTGCGCGGCGCAGCAGAAATCCTTGTCCTGCTCACGCACGCTCTCGCTTTTTGGCAGATGCACCCCGCATTGCGCGCAGCGCACCATATCCTCGGTGACGGCGGGGTTCTGCGGCGGCGTGTTGCGGCGAAACGATTTGATCAGCAGATAGATGACGAAAGCGATCGCGATTAAAAAGATTAGACGACTCATAAGACCCGAACCCGAAATTAGGAAGCTGCGAAAAGAATATCACAATACCGCGCGGGCTTCTTTCGGCTTGCTCATTCGGGTAGTGCTTCGTCCAACAGTTCGATCCAGTGGCGCACCGGCAAAGCCGTACCGCTTTGCAAATGGGTCTGGCAGCCGATGTTGGCACTGGCGATCTGCGCGGGATTGCCGCTGTGCAGCGCGTCCAGCTTGTTGCGCAGCAATTGTCGCGACAGGTCTTGTTGCAAAATCGAATACGTGCCCGCCGAACCGCAGCACAGATGTTTGTCTTGCACCTGCGTCAGCTCATAACCCGCCCGCACCAGTAACGCCTCGATCACGCCGGTGATCTTCTGTCCGTGCTGCAAGGTGCAAGGCGCGTGGAAGGCAACCCTGCCGCGTTGGGCCGGGACCAGCACACGCAACAGATTTTCCTGTTCGGCGGCGAGTATCTCGCTCAAATCGCGCGTCAATGCGGAGATGCGCGCCGCTTTTTCGGCATAACTTTTATCGTTGCGCAACAAATGTCCGTACTCCTTGACCATCGCTCCGCAACCGCTGGCGGTCATCACCACCGCTTCCGCGCCTTCTTCAATATAGGGCAACCACGCGTCGATGTTGCGCCGCATATAGTCCAAGCCGTCCTCATGCGCGTTCAAGTGATAGCTCACCGCGCCGCAGCATCCGGCAGCGGGCGCGCTCAGCAGTGAGATGCCCAGCTTATCCAGCACACGCGCCGCCGCAACATTGGTGGCGGGCGCGAGGCCGGGTTGCACGCAGCCCTCCAACACCAGCATGCTGCGGGCGTGGCGCGTGGTCGGGCGCGCCGGGGGGTGTTGCGCGACGGGAATCTTGTTCGCGATGGCATGCGGCAACAGCGGGCGCAAGACTCGACCGAGCGCGAGCACGGAATTGAAGAGCAGCGGTCGCGGCAACACCAGACGCAACAAGCCGCGCCGGATTTTGTCTGCGATGCCACGCGGCGATTTTTCTTCCGCGATGGCACGACCGATGTCCACCAGTCGCCCGTATTGCACGCCCGACGGGCAAGTCGTTTCACAGGCGCGGCAAGTCAGACACCGATCCAGATGCAGCACGGTCCTGTCCGTCACCGGCCCGCCTTCCAGCATCTCCTTGATGAGATAGATGCGGCCGCGCGGGCTGTCCAGCTCGTTGCCCAACAATTGATAGGTCGGACACGTGGCGGTACAGAATCCGCAATGCACGCAAGTGCGCAAGATGGATTCCGCCTCGATACCGTCAGGCGTGTTTTGGTAAGCGGGAATGAGATTAGTTTGCATAGGCTCAGAACTCGGAGTACATACGACCGACATTGAAGATGCCATGCGGATCGAAGGAATTTTTTAAGCGGCGATGCACTTGCAGCAGCGCGGGCGACAACGGGTGAAACGGTGCATCGTGCGCTTGCGCACTGCGGAACAAAGTCGCCTGACCGCCCAACGCGGCGACCAGCGCGCGCAATGATTCCGCCGACTCATCGCTCACCAGCCAGCGCAACGCGCCACCCCATTCGATCAATTGTTTGCCCGCAATCATCGGCGTGCTGGGCGGCACAGATAAACGCCATAAGGGGGTTGCCGTTTGAAAGAACTCATGCTGTTGTTCGCCCACCATACGCCAAAACTCCGCCGCATTTTCGACGCTCTCCCCGCCCAGTTTTTCGCGTACCGCACGCACCGCCGCCGACGCGCCGGACAAGCGCACCGTCAACACGCCATCGCAATAACAGGTCGCGGATAAAGACAGCGGTTGTGCCGCCCAGCGATTCATCGCGGTGATGGCATCGCTCTCGTTCATCTCGAAGCGCAGCGTCACTTCTGCGGCTGGAACTGGCAACACTTTCAGTGACACGTCCAGCAACAAGCCTAACGTGCCGAGCGAACCTGCGAGCAACCGCGACACGTCATAACCCGCGACGTTCTTCATCACCTGCCCGCCGAAGTTCAGCACGCAGCCCTTGCCATCCATCATGCGCACCCCCAGCACATAGTCGCGCACCGCCCCCGCATAAGCGCGACGCGGACCGGACAAGCCGCTGGCGATGCAGCCGCCCAGCGTCGCACCCGAACCAAAATGCGGCGGCTCGAACGCCAGCATCTGCCGCCGTTCCGCGAGTGCCGCTTCGATCTCGACCAGCGGCGTCCCCGCGCGTGCGGTAATCACCAGCTCGGTCGGCTCATACGAAATAATGCCGCGATACGCCGTCACGTCTAGCGTCTCGCCCTGCGTAGCGCGCCCATAAAATGATTTGCTGCCCGAGCCCGCGATGCGCAGCCGGCTTTGGTCACGAACAGCGGCGTTAACGGTCTGGCGATATTGTTCGATAAGGTTCTGCATAACGTGATCTCGTTAAAAACGCGGCAATTCAGGGAAGGCCACTTGCCCGTGATGCACATGCTGCTTGCCGAATTCGGCACAGCGGTGCGCAGTGGGGATGACCTTGCCGGGATTGAGCAGACCGCTTGGGTCGAACGCCTGTTTCACCGCGCGGAAAAGTTGCAATTCGCCTTCCTGGAATTGCGCGCACATCTGGTTGATCTTCTCGATGCCGACACCGTGTTCGCCGGTGATCGTGCCGCCGACTTCGACGCACAACTCCAGAATCTTGCCGCCGATCTCTTCGGCCCGATGAAATTCACCCGGCTGGTTGGCATCGTACAAAATCAGCGGATGCAGATTGCCGTCTCCGGCATGAAAAACATTGGCAACGCGCAAGCCATATTCTTGCGAAAGCTCGGCGATACGATGCAACACGCGGCCCAATTCACGGCGCGGTATCGTGCCGTCCATGCAGTAGTAATCGGGCGAGATACGGCCCACGGCGGGGAACGCCGCCTTGCGTCCCGCCCACAGTCTGAGCCGGTCGGCTTCGTTTGCCGACGTGCGCAGCGAGGTCGTTCCGCAACGCTTGAGTATGACTTCCATTTTCGCGATTTCTTCCGAGACCTCTTCCGGCGTGCCGTCCGATTCGCACAACAACATCGCCTCGGCATCGAGCGGATAACCCGCATGCACGAAATCTTCCGCCGCATGGATGGACAGCTTGTCCATCATCTCCAAACCCGCCGGGATGATGCCCGCCGCAATGATCTCACCAACCGCCGCGCCCGCTTGGGCCACGCTCGCGAATGCCGCCATGACCACACGCGCCAGCTCCGGTTTTGGCAACAGTTTGACTGTCACTTCGACGATCACGCCCAGCATGCCTTCGCTGCCGTTGAACAGGGCGAGCAAGTCGTAACCCGCAGCATCCAAGGATTCCGAGCCCAGCTCCAGCATCTCGCCATCCATCGTATAGGCGCGTAGCTTGAGCACGTTGTGTACGGTGAGTCCGTATTTCAGGCAGTGCACACCACCGGAATTTTCCGCGACGTTGCCGCCTATGGTGCAGGCGATCTGGCTGGACGGATCGGGCGCGTAATACAGGCCATGCGCTGCGGCGGCTTCGGAGATCGCGGCGTTGCGCACCCCGGGTTGCACACGGGCAATGCGCGCCAACGGGTCGAGCGACACGATGCGCTTGAATTTCGCCAGGCTGAGCAGTACGCCATCAACCAAAGGCAGCGCGCCGCCCGACAAACCCGTGCCCGCCCCGCGCGCCACCACCGGCACATGCTCACGGCGACACAACAATAAAATGTCGCGCACCTGCGCTTCGGTTTCCGGCAACACCACGAGCATCGGCACCTGGCGATAAGCAGACAGTCCGTCGCACTCGAAAGGCTTGAGGTCTTCCTGCGCGAACAACACTGCGTCCGCCGGCAGGATGGTTTGCAACTGTTTGATGAGATCAGGTTTGTTCATGTTCTTTGCGGCAAAAAATCACGCCATCACCTCATAGCAATAACTGGTGAGGAATCCGACGATGGGCGTTTTGGCGATCAGCTCATCGAACACCTGCGCGGCTTGTTCGTAGTGTCCCGGTATGAAACGGTTAGCATTCACGCCGGCGTTGATACCGGCCAGCACCTCGGGCAGCAGCGCGCGCACCAGACCCAGCGTCACTTTGCGACCGTCATCCAGCACCCCGCGCGGACTGTGTATCCACTGCCACACCTGGCAGCGTGAAATCTCGGCGGTGGCTGCGTCCTCCATCAGATCGTGTATCGGCACACAGCCCGTGCCGGACAACCACACGCCGATGTAGCACAGCGCGACTTCGATATTCAAGCGCAACCCGGCCTCGGTGATCGGCCCCTGCGGTGCGAAATTCAGCAGCCCAGCCGCCGTGGTGTGCACGTCGTCACGCTTGTTTTGCAACTGGTTAGGTGTCGGCATCAGCCGGTCGAACACTTCCTTCGCCAGCGGCACCAGACCGGGATGTGCAACCCAGGTGCCATCATGGCCGTCGCTGGCTTCACGTTCCTTGTCGGCCCGCACTTTCGCCATCGCGATGTCGTTGGCAACCGGGTCAGACTTAATGGGAATCTGTGCCGCCATCCCACCCATGGCGTGCGCGTTGCGGCGATGACAGGTCTTGATCAGCAGCTGTGAATAAGCGCGCATGAAGGGCGAGGTCATACTCACCAGCCCCCGGTCGGCCAGCAGGAAGTTCGGGTCGCGCCCGAACTTTTTGATGCAACTGAAGATGTAGTCCCAGCGACCACAATTCAGACCGGCAGAGTGCTCGCGCAATTCGTACAAAATTTCATCCATCTCGAAGGCGGCGAGTATCGTCTCGATCAGCACCGTCGCTTTGATCGTGCCTTGAGGAAGGTTTAATTCACGCTGCGCATAGATGAAGACCTCGTTCCACAGCCGCGCTTCCAGATGACTTTCCATCTTGGGCAAATAAAAATACGGCGCGCTGCCGCGTGCCAACAATGCTTGGGCGTTGTGAAAAAAATACAGGCCGAAGTCGAACAGGCTTGCGGACACCGGACGGCCATCGACCAACACATGCTTCTCGTCCAGATGCCAGCCGCGCGGGCGCATGAACAGCACCGCCGTTTTCTCATGCAACCGGTATACCTTGCCATCAGGATTGATGTGCTGGATGGTGCGGTTGACCGCATCGCGCAGATTGGCCTGCCCGTCGATCACATTCGCCCAGATCGGTGTCATGGAATCTTCCAGGTCCGCCATGTACACATTCGCCCCGGCATTCAATCCGTTGATGAGCATCTTGCGTTCCGCCGGCCCGGTGATCTCGACGCGCCGGTCCGACAACTCGGCAGGCACGGGGGCGATGATCCAATCGCCGTTGCGCACCGCCGCCGTCCCGGATAAAAAATCGGGCCGTTGACCGGCATCCAGTTCAGCCTGACGCGCGACCCGTCGTTCCAGTAAAGATTGCCGCACCGGTTCGAACTGGCGCGCCAGACCGGCAATAAAAGTCAGTGCGTCATCCGTCAGGATGCGTGCCTGCTCAGGTGTGACACTCGTGCTGATCGCGATGCCTGCGGGATAAGTCATGATCTGCTCCTCGTTAGAATGCCGCGTCAGGTGACGCGGTTGTTGGGTGTGCCCGCCACGAAGGCTTCTATGTTGTCTATCAGCATATCGGCCAGCGTCTGCATCGCCGTCCTGCCCGACCAGGCGATGTGCGGAGTCAGGATGAAATTGGGCAGGTCCAGATCCAGCAAGGGATGCCCTGCCGTCGGCGGCTCTTTGCCCAGCACATCGAAGCCCGCACCGCCGATACGCCCAGAG
Source organism: Gallionella sp. (assembly GCA_013044075.1). GTDB lineage: Bacteria > Pseudomonadota > Gammaproteobacteria > Burkholderiales > Gallionellaceae > Gallionella. The sequence goes on along the minus strand of JABEVG010000089.1, from coordinate 6,785 downwards.
CGCAAAGCTGCCAGCAAGGCTTCCTCATCCACCAGCCCGCCGCGCGCGGTGTTGATCAGCAGCGCGTGGGGCCGCATACGTTCGAATTCTGCCGTTCCGATCAGATGCCGCGTCTGCGTATTAAGCGGCAGGTGCAGCGTGATCGCATCGCTGTCGCGCAGCACGGTGTCGAACGCGGTGTAGCCCGGTCGCACATAGGCAGAACCTTTGTGTTCGGCGAACAACACCCGCATGCCGAACACCGCCGCGATCTGTGCCACCGCTTTGCCTATCGCCCCGTGCCCGACAATGCCCAAGGTGCTGCCATATAAATCCTGAACCGGATGCGTGAACAGACAGAACTGTGCCGCACGCTGCCACGCGCCATCGCGCACCTCCTCACGGAACGCCAGCAGGTTGCGGCGCAGTGCCAGCATCAGCATGAACACATGTTCCGGCACGGTATGCACCGAGTAGTCGCGGATGTTGGACACCACGATGCCGCGCTCGCGGCAGTATTCGATGTCCACATTGTCCGTGCCGGTCGCGGCGATGGCGACCATTTTCAATTTGGGCAACTGCGCGAGCGATTCGCGGCGCAGCAACACCTTGTTGGTGATGGCGATGGTGGCCTCTTGCAAACGCTCGACCACCTGTTCGGCGTTCGTTGCTGGATACGCAACCCACTCATGCGCGAATGACGGACGCCGCACATCGGCGATGACGGTGTCTGAATCGAGGAACACAATTTTTTCCATAATGTTCTTAAGCTAACGTGGATTAAATCATCCGTTCGCCCTGAGCTTGTCGAAGGGTTGCGGTACTAAATTGATTGTTGAAATTTAATCCGATCATGGTTCGACAGGCTCACCACGAACGGATTAAATCGGCATATCCCTAGTTGCCGCCCATGCCCGACATGCGCGCGACGACCTTCACGATCGCCGCCGAATCCAGATCGGGGTCGCCCGTGCCCATCAGCGCGTTGAGGTGCTGGGCGACCAGCGCGGCGGCGGGCAGTGCCACGCCCAACTGGTGCGCGGTCTCCATGACGATGCGCATATCTTTTTGATGCAAGCCGACCTTGAAGCCGGGCTTGAAGTCGTTGTCCAGCATGCGCTTGCCATGCACTTCCATGATCTTGCTGCCGGCGAACCCGCCCATCAGGGCTGCGCGCACCTTGCCCGCATCGACCCCGTTCTTGCGCGCGAACGTCAACGCTTCCGCCACCGCTTCGATGGTCACCGCCACCACGATCTGATTGCACGCCTTCGCCACCTGCCCTGCACCGTGGTCGCCGATGTGCACGATGTTCTTGCCCATGCACTCGAACAGCGGTTTGACCTTGTTGAACACGTCAACCTTGCCGCCGACCATGATGGACAGGGTGGCGTTGATCGCGCCCGTTTCGCCGCCGGAAACCGGCGCGTCCAGCATCTCGATTCCGTGTTGCACCAGCCGCGCGGCGAAAGATTTGGTGGCAGTCGGGGAGATGGTACTCATGTCCACGATCACCGTGCCGCGCCTGGCCTGGCTGGCGACACCCTGCTCGCCAAAGATCACACTCTCGACATCCGGCGTATCCGACACGATGCTGAAGATCACATCGGCGTGTTGCGCGACTTCGGCGGGTGAGGCGCACAAGGTCGCACCCGCCGCGACCAGTGCTTGCGCGGCCTCGGGGCGACGCGCATACACCCACAGCTTGTGCCCGCCCTTCATGAGATTGAGAGCCATGGGGCCCCCCATGATGCCGGGGCCGATGAAGCCGATGTTGATAGACATTGCCGTTCTCCTAATAAAACACTGCATAAGCCCGTTCGTGCCGAGCTTGTCGAAGCATGAACGTTCACCCTTCGACAAGCCCGGGGCGAACGGTAGTTTTAATCTTTTACCCCAGCGTCGGCATCACCAGCGACGAGACTTTTTTATCCGACACTGCCGGCCAGCGCGTGGTGATCGCTTTGGTGCGGGTGTAAAAATAAATCCCTTCCATGCCGTGCATGTGCAGATCGCCGAACAGCGAGGCCTTCCAGCCGCCGAAGGAGAAGAACGCCATCGGCACAGGGATAGGCACGTTGATGCCGACCATGCCGACTTCGATCTCGTTCTGGAAACGTCGCGCCGCTCCGCCCGAACTGGTGAAGATCGCCGTGCCATTGGCGTATTGATTGGCGTTGATGAGCGTGATCGCCTCACTCAAAGTCGCGGCGCGCAACACACACAGCACCGGGCCAAAGATCTCTTCCTGATAAATCGTCATCGCCGTACTGACGTGATCGAATAAAGTCGCGCCAACGAAATATCCGCCTTCATGTCCCGCAACATTGATGCCGCGTCCGTCCGTCACCAAGGTCGCACCTTGCGTCACGCCGCTATTGATGTAGCCGACGATCTTGTCGCGATGTTGCGCGGAGATCACCGGCCCCATATCCACACCGGTTTGATTCCCCGCGCCGACGACTAATTTTTCCGCGCGCGATTTGAGTTTCGCCACGATGGTATCGGCACTGTCGCCCACCGCGACCACCACCGAAATCGCCATGCAACGCTCGCCCGCCGAGCCGTACGCCGCACCCATGATGGCATCGGCGGTGAAATCCATGTCCGCATCGGGCAGCACCACCGCATGGTTCTTCGCGCCGCCCAGTGCCTGCACGCGCTTGCCGTGGTGTGCGGCGGTCTCGTAGATATATTTTGCGATGGGGGTGGAGCCGACGAACGACACGGCGCGCACATCGGGATGCGAGAGCAGCGCGTCCACGGCTTCTTTGTCGCCCGGCACGACGTTGAACACGCCATCGGGCAGGCCCGCTTCCTTGAACAATTCCGCCATGCGCAGACTGCACGACGGCACTTTTTCAGATGGCTTCAAAATGAAAGTATTGCCGCACGCAATGGCAATCGGGAACATCCACATCGGCACCATCGCGGGAAAGTTGAACGGTGTGATGCCCGCGCACACACCGACAGGTTGCAACAGGGAATGGCAATCCACCCCGCGCCCGACGTTCTCGGCGTGCTCGCCCTTGAGCAGATGCGGCGCGCCGACAGCGAACTCCACCACCTCGATGCCGCGCTGCACGGAACCTGCGGCATCTTCCAGCGTCTTGCCATGCTCCTCACTCGCCAGTTTCGCCAGTTCAGCCTTATGCGTTTCCAACAGCTCGCGGAACTTGTTCAGGATGCGACTGCGACGCAGCGGCGGTGTATCGCGCCAGTTCGGGAACGCAGTTTCAGCAGCAGCGACGGCGCGATTCACATCCTCGGCATTCGCCAGCGGCACGCGTCGTATCACCGCGCCAGTCGCCGGATTAGTCACCTCGCCCGAACGACTGCTGACGCTGGATGTCCGTTGTCCGTTTATCCAAAGTGGCAAAATTTGCATGGTCATTCCTCCGTGTTATTTCGCTACCAGAATGTAGCGGCAATTCGTTTCATGTATTTTCAGCGCGCCCAATAAACCAACCACAGCAAAGGCGAACATGATGCCCAGCCCGGTCTGATAATTTTGTTCGGAATAAACCCGCGCACCGTTCAGTAAATGTCCGTCCCAATGCTGATCCATAGACCACCCCACCAGCGGTTGCAAGATCGCCGCACCAAGAAACGTACCTGTGTTGACCACGCTGGTCGCCATGCCGGACAGCGCGGGTGAATTGACTTCTTTGGCACTCGCCCAGGTCAGCGTGAAACCCGATGCACCCAGCCCCATCAGGGCGAACTGGAGATAGCTCAGCGCGATGTTCAAATGCCAGGCCAGCACGATGGGTAGCCAGCACAACACATACAGGGAGATGCCGCCGATGATGACCGGCAATCGCTTGCCGAGCCGATCGGACAACATGCCCGACAACAGCGCGCCGACCGCGAAGCAGAACAGCAACAGCATGGTGTGATTCGCCGCGACATGACGCGACATGCCGTAAACGTCACGCAAGTAAGGCACACCCCACAATCCGGCGAACGCGAACAGGCTGCCGCCCACCCCGAGATTCGGCCAGAATCCGGGCCATGAGGCACGGTTCTTTATCACCGTACGCAAGCCGTCGAACCAGTGTCCATCGTGACGCGGGTGCGCGGGCATGCCTTCCAATTCGCGCATGGAGGGCAGTCCGGCTTCCCCCGGATGATTGCGCACCAGCAGCCACACCAACACACTCAGCAGCAAAGAAAAAAGGCCGACCGCGACAAACACGTTGCGCCACGAGGTATAACTCACCGCCCACACCAAAGGGGTCGCGGCCAGCACCGATCCCATGTTGCCGAGCAGCAGGGACATGCCCCCCACCGTGCCGAAGTGCCGGTCATAGAACCACACCGAATTGAGTTTCATCAGCGAGATGAACATGGAGGAGACCCCCAGCCCGACCAGCACCCGTCCCAGTGTCGCCGTGGCCAGCGTGTCGGCCATGCCGAACACCAGCGACCCCACACCGGCCAGGGCCGCGCCGATAGCGACAATCTTGCGTATGCCCAGCGTGTCGGCCATCACGCCGACCGGGATCTGCATCACGGTGTAGGTGTAAAAATACGCGGCGGCCAGAGAACCCAGTGCCGCGCCGCTGGCGGAAAAGGAGCGTTGCAGATCGGTCGCGATTGCCGCCGGTGCCATCCGATGAAAATACGCCAGCACATAACACACCGCCACCAGCGTGTAGCTGGTCCAGCGTAGGGTACGCATACGGCGATGGATGTCAGGGGTCATTAAATCCATTGTTTGGGCGAATCGCGGTGTCGCGTGTTGGTTCCGACATAACCTGAAGGTTAGTCTCACCGCAACTCCGTTGTCACCCATTCCTAGTCTATCAATCTTGAAATTGCGTGCTTCTATAAATCCAAAATCCCGATACAACTACTAGCCATTCCACTGGGTTGTCAAAATACAACAACCAAGTGGCTGGTTATAAGCGAGACAAGGCGAGAAGAAAATTTAAGCGCGCCGCATATTCACGATATGTAAGCGATTAAATTTTAGTTACGTCCAACCTAAAGGTTACCCTTCACTGAAACTTCGTTTTCTGAGCAACGCCGTATCGCGACGGAGTGTGGGTTGAGAGAGGCACACTAATGTGACGCGCCCAGATACGCCGCCTTCACCGCCGGATCGTTCTTCAGTTGTTGCGCCGGGCCGTGGCAGGAGATATGGCCATTCTCCAGCACATAGCCGTAGTCGGCCACCTCCAGCGCGGCGGCGGCGAATTGCTCGACCAGCAGCATGGTGATGCCTCGCCCTTTCAGCTCGGCGATGATGCGGAACACCTCCTGCACCAACAACGGCGCGAGTCCCATCGAGGGTTCATCCAGCAGCAGCACATCGGGATTGAGCATCAGCGCGCGACCCATCGCCAGCATCTGCTGCTCGCCGCCCGACAATGTCCCGGCCTGCTGGTTCGCACGTTCCCTGAGGCGGGGAAACAGCTCGAAGATGCGCGCCAGGTCACCCGGCACATCGCCGCGATCTCGTCCGAAAGTGAGACGCGGAAACGCGCCCAGCAACAGATTGTCGGTGACCGACAGGGGGGCGAACACGCGCCGCCCCTCGGGCGAATGGGCCAGCCCGGCGCGCGCAATCTTGCTGGAAATCAGCCCCGTGATGGCTTTGCCGTTGAGCGTGATACTGCCCGCAGTCGGTTTGATCATCCCGGAGATGGCGCGCATGGTGGTGGTCTTGCCCGCGCCGTTCGAGCCGATGAGTGTGACGACCTTGCCCTGCGGTACCGAGAGCGAAATGTCGTGCAGCACCTCCACTTTGCCGTATGCCGCATGTAGATTCTGTATCTGTAACATCGCTTTCTCCTTACACTGCTTTGGCGGAGCCACCGAGATAGGCCTCGATGACCTTCTCGTCGGACTGCACGTTCGCCGGTGTGCCCTCGGATATCTTCTGGCCGAAATCCAGCACCGTCACGGTGTCGCAGATACTCATCACCACGTCCATGTGATGCTCGATCAGGATCACGGTGATACCGTGGCCGCGTATCTTGGCGATCATCGCGATCAGCTCTTTGATGTCAGGCGCGGTCAGACCGGCGGCGGGTTCATCGAGCAACAACAAACTGGGATTCAACGCCAGCGCGCGGGCAATTTCCAGCAAGCGTTGTTTGCCGTAAGGCAGATTGCGCGCTTCCTCGTTGGCCAGATCCAACAAGCCGACGAACTGCAACAGACTGGCGGCGCGTATTTCGGCCGCATTTTTTTCCCTGCGGCAACGCGGCGTCTGAAACACCACATCGAACAGACTGTGCTTATAGGTGTGATGTAAACCGACCAGCACGTTCTCGATGGCGGTCATCTCGCCGAACAACTGCACGTTCTGGAAGGTCCGGGCGATACCCTCTCCGGCGATGGACGAGGGGGTCGCACCGGTGATGAGCTTGCCGTTGAACTCGATCTCGCCCGAAGTCGGCTTATAGATGCCGGTCAGCACGTTCATGGTGGTGCTCTTGCCCGAACCGTTCGGGCCGATCAGTCCGTGCACCGAGCCTTTGCTGATGTTCAGATTGACCTCGTTCAGGGCTTTCAATCCGCCGAACTGCATCACGATGTTACGCGCTTGCAACAGATAGCCTTCTTTGCCCACAGCATGATCAGGAACAGCCCATACATGCTCTTGATCGCCCTGTTGCGCGATCGTCAGGTGACGGTGTATCCAGTGCGGCCTGAACTTGACCACAATGCTGCGTACAAAGCCCATGATGCCGTTTGGCAGGTAATACACGACGAACAGGATCATCACGCCGAATATGGTCAAACGTTGCTCGGAGATGTCCCGCATGATGTAACCCGACACGGCCAACGCGATG
>JABEVG010000088.1 GCA_013044075.1 Gallionella sp. | reverse complement strand
TCTTCAAAATATCCGCCACTGTTTTTAACAGCGGTGAGTTTAGTCACCAGCGGACATTTCTACTTGGGAGAAACCGGACATTACTACTTGGGGCTAACAGTTGTATCACCAGCGGACATTTCTATTTGGCAGAAAGCGGACATTACTACTTGGGGCTAACATGTGTGTCTTCAGGTGTTTTGGAAATCTCAATAGCTGGTAAGATACGCGCCTTCCGAAATCCGCCTCAAATCCACTTATGTCTGTTGCAACTTCTGCTATGAATCCCGCCGAGAAGCGCGCCAGTTTTGGCTTGGCGGGCATCTATGGTTTGCGCATGCTGGGCCTGTTCATCATCCTGCCGATCTTCGCTTTGTACGCGGAGCACCTGCCCGGCGGAGAGAACCACATGCTGATGGGGCTGGCTCTGGGAGCTTACGGGCTGACGCAGGCGATCTTGCAGATCCCCGCCGGCTGGATGTCGGATCGTTACGGGCGCAAGCCGATCATTTATGCGGGTCTGGTGATATTTGCCCTCGGCAGTTTTGTCGCGGCTTCCGCCGACAACATCTATTGGGTCATCATCGGTCGCGCGATCCAGGGCGCGGGGGCAATCAACGCGGCGGTGATGGCGTTGACTGCCGATCTCACGCGCGAGGAAGTGCGCACCAAGGCGATGGCGATGATAGGCATGACCATAGGCCTGACCTTTTCGATCTCGCTGGTTTTGTCGCCGCTGTTGCACGGCGTGATCGGTGTGCCGGGTATCTTCGCCTTGACCGGCGTGCTGGCGTTTGCCGCCATGCTGGTGGTGCGTTTTATGATCCCGAACCCGGCGATCACCCGTTTCCATAGCGACACCCAGGCGGGACACGGTCACTTTGCCGAGGTGTTGCGCAATAAGGATCTGCTGCGTCTGGATTTCGGTATCTTCTCGCTGCATGCGATTCTGATGTCGGTGTTCATGCAGGTACCGTTCGTGCTGCAAGCCAACGGGTTGGCGGTCGCGCGGCATTGGCAGATCTATCTGCCGGTGATGCTGATCGCGTTCGTGCTGATGGTCCCGCCCATCATCATCGCCGAGAAAAAAGCCAAGATGAAGCAGGTGTTCATGCTCGCCGTGTTCTTCGCTCTGTGCGCGCAGGTCTTGCTGATGGTCGGACAACACAGCCTGTGGGCGGTCGCCGCCGCGCTGCTGGTGTTCTTCACCGCGTTCAACGTGCTGGAGGCGACTTTGCCCTCGCTCATCAGCAAGATCGCGCCGCTGGCCGCGAAAGGAACGGCGATGGGCGTGTACAGCAGCGTGCAGTTCCTGGGCGCGTTTTTCGGCGCGGTGATGGGCGGCATCCTGATGCAGAATTTTGGTGGCAACTCGGTGTTCGTTTTTAGTATGATTTTGCTGGCGACCTGGTTGCTGGTGGCGAGCAGCATGCGTCCACCCAAGGCGGTGAGTACCAAGCTGTATCATCTGGATGCGTTGAGCGATGCCCAGGGCATGCAGTTGCAACAACGCCTGCAAGCATTGGATGGGGTGCGCGAAGTGTTGGTGGTGGCGGGCGAGGGCATTGCCTGCCTGAAAGTGGATATGCAGGGTTTCGATGCGGCAGCAGTGGAGCAACTCGTGAATAACGTAAATTCTTGATAGGGAGCATGACATGTCGGTGAATAAAGTGATTTTGATCGGTCGTTTGGGCAAAGACCCGGAGACCCGTTACATGACCAACGGTGAGGCTGTGACCAATGTGGGGCTGGCCACCAGCGAAACATGGAAGGACAAGTCGGGTGAAAAACAGGAAAAGACCGAGTGGCACAATCTGGTGTTCTACCGCCGCCTGGCCGAGATCGCAGGCGAGTACCTGAAGAAAGGTTCGATGATCTACGTCGAAGGCAAGCTGCAAACGCGCAAATACACCGATAAAGCGGGCGTGGAAAAATACAGTACCGAAATCATCGTCAACGAAATGACCATGCTGGGCGGCAAGCCTTCCGGTGGCGGCAGTTTTGAAGTGGTGGAAAATCAAGCTGCTGAATCTAGTCGCGCTCCAGCAGCGCGTCCAGCCGCCAAGCCCGCCCCCGCTGCGCCAGCCACCTCTTCGACAAGCTCAGGGCAGGCACGCAGCAGTTTCGATAACTTCGATGACGACATCCCATTTTGAGATTTCCGACGCTTGAGAAATTCTTGGCGGGTGATGATGCGTCGATGGATGTTAAAAGTCCTGTTGGTTGTGCTGGGATTCCCAGTGTCCGGCTATGGAGAGGAAACTTCCGAAGTCAAACCGGCGGTGAATAATATGGTGCCTCCGTTGGCGTTGCTTTCTTCCGACGAACCGAACAGGCTGGGATGTACCCGGGATAGTTATGAGCCTTCATGTTTCCTGGACTTTACCCTGTCGTTGCGCTACCCCTTGTTCTACGAGGCGATGGAGCAAGGGCACAAGTTCGATATGCTGCCTTTCTTTTCCTTTACCAGTCGGTTGGCGCAGTACAGCGGTTCGGTGCGTCATTCCTCGCCGGTCGTGACCAAAGAATTCAATCCCAAGTTGTATTTTCGTTTTTACACCGCCAACTCTGTGGGGCAATTACTCGGTACAACAGACAGCAAGCAGGACTATTACGATGTGGGATACGCGCATGAATCGAACGGACAGTACGTCGATTCTTTGGCGGTGTTCAACAGTACGGCAGCCAGCGTCGGCGGACCCAATATCGCGCAGGATTACATCAGCCGGGGATGGGACTATTTGAATTACAAACGGCATCTGCATTTCGACGCGTTGGGGCCCAATTCGATGGATGTCGAAATTAAGTATTTTCTGTCTTACGGTCTGTTGCAGAAGGGCAGCGAAGAATACTTCTCCTGGGAAGCACCCCGCGCCATCACCCATATCAGTCAGGTCGATGGCATCCGTTTGAAGGCGAACCGGGATTTCAACTGGAGCTGGTTCAAGGGGGCTGCCCTGTTCTATACCACCGGCTACCGGGATATTGCGAGATGGAACACTTTTCGCGCGGAGCTGGGCTTTACTCCGCTGAGCGATATTATGGGTTTGCCCATCGTGTTGTGGGCGCAAACCGGCTACAACGTCAACATCGCCCAGTATTACCGTAACGCCTGGTCTATCGGTCTGGCGGCCTCGTTCGAGACGTATAAGTGAGCGATGGTCGTACCGATACCACGGCTGATCGGATAGACGTAAACGACAGGTAGAGTTTGGCTGCAAGTGACACACATTTAACCAACAAAAAGGAATCGACCATGACTGAAAAGACCCCTCATATCGCCCAAAAATCTCCCTACGCCGTTGCGGTCGAGGCGGGAAAAAGCTACTGGTATTGCACCTGCGGCAAGAGTGCCGGACAACCCTTTTGCGATGGCAGCCACAAAGGCAGCGCGTTCGTGCCTAAGGAGTACGTGGCCGCACAATCGGAGACGGTCTATTTCTGCGGCTGCAAACATAGTGGTAACGGCATCACCTGTGACGGTACGCACCAGAAGCTGTAAGGGATACAGGGCTGCACCTTACTTTCCCCGGTTGCTGATGAAATGCCCGGTAGGGGGAGAGATCAGTCAGCTACGCCGTCACCTTGCCACGCGACGTTTTGAGTTCGCCGCGTTGCGTCTTGCCTTCCAGTCGTTTTCTTTTTGAACTCTTGGTGGGTTTGGTGGGCATGCGTTTCTTGGAAGAAATGCCCGCGCTGATAATCAATGTCCGGAGGCGCGCCAGCGCATCGTCGCGGTTCTTGTCCTGGCTGCGATAGCGTTGCGCTTTGAGGACGATCACGCCGTCGCCGGAGATGCGTCTATCCGTCAGTCCCTTGAGCTTTTCTTTGTAGTCATCCGGCAGCGATGAGCCGTTGATGTCGAAGCGCAGATGGATCGCGGTCGAGACCTTGTTGACGTTCTGCCCGCCCGCGCCCTGCGCACGTATGGCATGTAACTCGATCTCGGCATCGGGAATGGCCAGATGAGGGGTGATTTGCAACATCAATGCCCGCCAACTACCTGTTCAGAACTTGCTGCAAATAACTACCCGTGACGCTGTGCTTGTTCTTGGCGAGGTCGCGCGGGCAACCTTCGGCGATGATGCGTCCGCCGCCGTCGCCGCCTTCGGGGCCGAGGTCGATGACCCAGTCAGCCGTTTTGATGACATCGAGATTGTGCTCGATCACCACCACCGTGTTGCCCTGGTCGCGCAGTTTGTGGATCACTTTGAGCAGCAGGGCGATGTCGTGGAAGTGCAAGCCCGTGGTCGGTTCGTCCAGGATGTAAAGCGTGCGCCCGGTGTCGCGTTTGGACAGTTCGAGCGACAGCTTCACGCGCTGTGCTTCGCCGCCCGATAACGTGGTCGCGGATTGCCCCAGCGTGATGTAGCCCAAGCCCACGTCCAGCAAGGTTTGCAG
>JABEVG010000087.1 GCA_013044075.1 Gallionella sp. | reverse complement strand
CGTCAGGTACAACTCCTCAGCGGCGCGGGCGAAGCTCATGCGTCGGGCCACGGTGTCGAAGATGATGAGTTGGTGCAGGGTAGCGTTGCGGATGGGCATTTGTGATATTAAACCATCGTAAAAGAATAACTGTAAATCCGTTTGATTTGTAGGCCATCTATAATTCCCACAGCGTCCCAGTCTTTCGCCGAATCGTCGTTGTAAGGAGGAAGAAAATGGCTTATTCCTGAACATTCTGGCTCGTTTAGCTGTCGGCAGCGGAAAAAAGCCACGAAGCCAGAGATTAGAGAACACTGTATGGGAAAGCACGCCGGGAAGCAATAGCTGGACTTGTTGCGCCATTGCCAGTAGATGGATTGAAAAAGGACGGCTATTAGGAAAGCACCACGCTCTCGGTCTTCGGCTGGCAGATGCGCGATTTTTCATTCGGATGTGATTGCAAAATATATCGTAGACGCGGGGAGAAAACAATGAAATTTGTGCCCAGCCTTCCTCCACCGCTGACGGTAGCGAAAGAGCGTTTGGAATTGCAGGCGCTGGTTCGTGTCAAGCCGGTCAGACCCGTTCAGGCGCGCACAAAGCCGCCGTTGGAGGTACAGCGACAGGTGAGATCCGAAGCGCCACGCGACCATGCCGGGCAGCAGGAGAGGCGTCACGATGCGCATTTCCAAGGAGAGCGCCGAACGTATTGCCGCCGCATCGAGCACTTGCCTATATTGGTCGAGCTGCGCTCGGGAGTCGATCGCCGCCGGCAAAAACAAAGGGGGGCAGATTTGACGGAGCATGTCGACGAGCAAGTTTGATCCTCCGTTGCTGGCCGTATAACGGCTGCTGCTTGCACCACACAAGGTCGCACCCAACGCCGCTCATCCACCGGGAGACAACCGGAGTTCATTTCGCAACCCATTGCGCGGGTCCATGAAAAGGCCCGCAAGGGATGGCTGGAAATAAAAAACCTCGCCGCGGCGAGGTTTGGATTTGGTGGGTGCTGACGGGGTCGAACCGCCGACAATCGCCTTGTAAGGGCGGTGCTCTACCAACTGAGCTAAGCACCCGTGTAAGAGCGGCGCATTATAGTGAGCGAGATAAAAATTGCAAGTCCAAGTTTTGGATCGCGCGACCGTCTCGTTCGACCTGAATTTAACTTGTGAATGCCTGTAAGAGTATGCAGGGGATTGGTTCCTGCGCCGAGCCGTAACGAGATGCCATCAGGTGCTTGCAGTGCGTTAATTGGCATGTCATCAGGCTGGCTGGGTGTTAGTAGCCAAAGTTTGACAGCCCCGCGCGTATCCGGTTGCAAGGCGTTAAACGCCCTGTTTCAAACTGGCTGAGATGAAATCGTCCAGGTCTCCGTCGAGCACGGCCTGGGTGTTGCCCACCTCAAAGTTGGTGCGCAGGTCTTTGATGCGCGACTGATCCAGAACGTAGCTGCGGATCTGGTGTCCCCAGCCGATGTCGGATTTGCCGTCTTCCAATACCTGTTTGGCCTCGTTGCGTTTGCGCAACTCTTCTTCGTACATGCGCGACTTCAGCATGGACATGGCTTCGGCGCGGTTCTTGTGCTGCGAACGGTCGCTCTGGCATTGCACCACGATATTGGTGGGGATGTGGGTGATGCGCACCGCGGAATCGGTTTTGTTGATGTGCTGTCCGCCCGCGCCGGAAGCGCGATAGGTGTCCACGCGCAGGTCGGCGGGGTTGATGTCGATCTCGATGGAGTCGTCCACTTCGGGATAGACGAACACGCTGGAAAACGAAGTGTGGCGGCGGTTGCCCGAGTCGAATGGCGACTTGCGCACCAGTCGGTGCACGCCGACCTCGGTGCGCAGATGGCCGTAAGCATATTCGCCGATGACCTTGATGGACGCGCCCTTGATGCCCGCGACCTCGCCGTCGGATTGCTCCAGTATCTCGACCTGGAAGCCCTTGCGTTCGCAATAGCGCAGATACATGCGCAACAGCATAGCGCCCCAGTCTTGCGCTTCGGTGCCGCCCGAACCCGCCTGGATGTCGATGAAGCAATTGTTCGGATCCATCGGATTGGAAAACATGCGGCGGAACTCCATTGCGGCGACGCGTTGCTCTATGTCCTGGATGTCGCTGGCGGTGGCGTGCAGACTGTCTTCGTCGTTCTCGGCTTTCGCCATCTCGAACAACTCGCCCGCGTCGCTCAGGTCTTGCTTGATCTTGTCCAGGCCGAGCACCACGCCTTCCAGCAACTTGCGCTCGCGCCCCAGCTCCTGCGCACGTTTGGCATCGTTCCAGATGTCGGGGTTCTCCGAGAGTGCGCAGACTTCGACTAAGCGTTCCTGTTTCTCGTCAAATTGGAGGAATCTCCGCAATTCTGCGCTGCGTGTGGCCAGGTCTTGCAGTTGGTTGGAGAGGGCGTTGAGTTGTTCGGCTTCCATGAGATGTGCGTGAATTTCTAAAGGCCGCGATTATAACGGAAGGCGGAAGCCAAGATTCGGGATACGGGGCTTAGGGATATCCTTTGCACCGTTGCTCACTGCATCCCTCATCCTTGATCCGTTTTTATTTGGCCCGCATGGAGCTGGGTCTATAGCGCAAACAACCCCAGCAACATACCGCAGCTAATGGCGGCGAAGCTGATAGCGACTTTTCGGGCGAGTTGCCAGCCGCCGATGAAAACCACCAGGCCGAACTTGAAACCGAGGTTGGCGAGAAAGGCGATGGTTATGGAGTTGACTGTCTGCTGTTCCGTCAGTTGGCCGAGATTGAACAGGTGCAGGCTAGACAGCGTGATGGGATCGACATCGGTCAAGCCCGATACCAGCGCAACCGCATACAACCCCTGGCTGCCCGCCATATCCACCATCCACGATGAACCCAGCAGCACGGCCACATACATCAAGCCAAAGCTGAGGGCGGTGTGTAACTCGGCAGGGTTGGAGGTCTCGGGAACGTAGAGCTCGCTGGCCTGATCCATCTTGCGCCAGTTATACAGCGCGACGATCAGTCCGGCGATCAGACCGCACGCAAGTACGGCTAGCAGGTGCGGCAGCACGCCCTTGCCCAGCACGACACCGAGCACCATCAAGCGCATCACCACCATGATGCTGGCGATGACGATCACCGAGGCGGCAAGGTTGGATACGGCGGCATTGCTCTTGCCGTGCTTGGCATAAATCAGCGTGGTCGCGGTGCTCGACACCAAGCCGCCGAAAAAACCCAGCAGCGGCGCGCCGTAACGTGTCCCGATCACTTTCAGTGCGACGTAACCGGTCAGACTGATGCCGGAGATCAGTACCACCATCAGCCAGGCATGGTGAGGGTTGAAGGCATGATAGGGCCCGTAGTCCTGGTTCGGCAGGATAGGTAGCACGATGAAAGTCAGCACGGAAAACTGCAGCACGGCTACCAGGTCGCGTCGTGTCATGCGCTGTGACAGCCCGCGCAATTCCGGTTTGAAATAGAGCAATGCCGTGATGCCTATCGCCAGCATCACGGCGAGTTTGGCCAGCCCGTACCAGATCATCGCACCCAGACCGTAACTGAGCAGCAGGGCGATGACCGTGGTGGTGCCGGGGTCGTTTTCCGGATTGGCATCCTTCAGGTATGCGTATGCGGCGATGATCATGCCCGCCACGGCAAGCAGACCCGCTATCAGCAGCCAGGGCGCCCCCAGTTTGGTGGAGAGCAGGGCCGCGAGTGTGCCGAACACGGCCACCAGTGCAAAGGTGCGCAATCCCGCTTTGGCGGACGGATTGCGCTCGCGCTCCAGCCCGATCAGCAGCCCGATGGCGATGCTGGTGAGGAATTGCGGCAGTGCTTCGATACCGTTGCCTTGCAGAAAACTGATATCCATATTCGGCCCTTGCGTAGGATCAAGGAGGCGGCCAAGAGCTTTGCTGCAGCTTGCGCTCATCCTCGATGCTGATTCTATTCCCAATGCCGAATCAGGAGTTGCACGGTGCGCTTGTCGTTGTATTCGTTGACGCTTACGCTGTACAGCGCGTGGATCGTGTCGGGCAGCGGTTCAGCGTGTCCGAACAGCATGGCCTCGAACAGTCGGCCCGATTTTTGCAGACGCAATTTGAGATGTTTTTCGCCGACCACTCGCTGTTGTTGCACTCGGAAATCATCATCAAACAGGGGTGCCGGAAAGCCTTGTCCCCATATCTGCGCATCGAGTTGCTGGGCGAGCTCCAGATTGATGTCGGGCGCATCGAGCGGGCCATCGCTCTCCAGCCTCTGTTGCAAATCGGATACGCTCAAAAGTTCGCGCACCACACTCTCGAAAGCGGTGACAAAGTTCGCATATTCCGCGATGTCTAGCGTCAGTCCGGCGGCGGCGGCATGACCACCGAATTTTTTGATGAGTCGCGGATGGCGTTTGCTGACCAGATCCAGCGCGTCGCGCAAATGCAGCGCGCCTATCGAGCGCCCAGAACCTTTTAGTTCGGTTTTGTCGGCTGATAAGGCAAAGGCGATCACGGGGCGGTGAAATTTATCTTTGAGACGCGAGGCGAGTATGCCGATCACGCCCTGATGCCAGGTCGCATCGAACAGGGCGAGGCTGTAATTGCCCTCGACCTGGATGGACTCCAAGGCCGCCATCGCGACATCCTGCATGTCGGTCTCGATGCTGCGGCGTTCCCGATTGAGTTCGTCCAGGCGTTTAGCGATCAGCATGGCGACATCCGCATCGTCGCTGAGCAGGCAATCTATCCCTAAACGCATGTCTTCCAGGCGGCCAGCGGCATTCAGGCGCGGTCCGACAGCAAAGCCCAGATCCTGACTGAGCGCGCGCGCCGGATTTTTCTTGGCGATCTGGAACAACGCGGTGATTCCCGTGCAGGTCTTGCCCGCGCGGATACGCAGCAGGCCTTGCTGCACTAAGATACGGTTATTCTGATCCAGCTTGACCACGTCCGCGACCGTGCCGAGTGCCACGAGGTCGAGCAACTCCGCCAGCTTTCGTCCTCTCTCCTCTGTCATCTGTCCTCTGACGCGCAGCTCGGCGCGCAACGCCAGCAGCACATAGAACATCACGCCCACGCCCGCCAGATGCTTGCTGGGGAAAATACAGCCAGGCTGGTTGGGATTGACGATACAGGCCGCATCCGGCAATTCATCGCCGGGCAGGTGATGATCGGTGACCAGTACTTGCATACCCAGGCGGTTGGCTTCATTCACGCCGTCCACGCTGGCGATGCCGTTGTCCACGGTGATTAAAATATCCGGCGACCCTTGCGCTGCGAGTCGTACGATCTCGGGTGTCAAGCCGTAACCATACTCAAAGCGGTTCGGTACGATGAAATCGACTTGCGCACCAAAAAGCCGTAGCCCGCGCACCGCCACCGCACAGGCGGTCGCGCCATCGGCATCGTAATCGGCGATGACCAATAATTTTTTGTGGGCGGTTATGGCATCGGCCAACAGGATAGCCATCGCACCCGCATTTTTGAGCTCGCTCACCGGCAACAGATTCACCAGGCTATGCTCCAGCTGCGAACTGTGTGTGATGGCGCGTGCGGAAAAGATGCGCGCGATGACCGGGCTGTAACCCGCCGTGATCAGTTGTTCAGCGGCGGCGGCATCGATGGGACGTGCGATAATCTCGGGCATAGTGTGCTGGCGGGATGGGTGGGGCGTGCGAGT
>JABEVG010000086.1 GCA_013044075.1 Gallionella sp. | reverse complement strand
TGCTTGAAGCCAGAGCCGCGCGCCAGGCCGCGAGTATCATTGAAAATCAACTTAAACAAGCGAGAGAGTCATGGGATTGAATGATCCGCAATGGGGAAATAAGAACAACGGTGGCCCGCCGGATTTGGAAGCGTTGCTGCGTAAGTTGAATGCGAAGATCAGCGCGTTGATGGGCGGCAAGGGCGGCGGAAACAACGGCGGGACCGACCAGGGCACACCCGCGCCCGGCATCGGCGGGGGATTGGGCTTGATCGTGCTGATCGCCGCGCTGATCTGGCTGGGCAGCGGCTTTTATATCGTCGATGCGAGCCAGCGCGGTGTGGTGCTGCGTTTTGGCAAACAAGTGGAAACGACCGAGCCGGGCCCGCGTTGGCACTGGCCGTTCCCCGTTGAAACCGTCGAGATCGTCAATCTCAGCCAGGTGCGCACCGTGGAAGTGGGCTATCGCGACAATGTCAAGAACAAGATGCTGAAAGAATCACTGATGCTGACTGACGATCTGAACATTATCGACATCCAGTTCGCCGTGCAGTATTTCCTGCGCGATCCCGGCGAGTATCTGTTCAACAACCGCAACCCCGACGAGAACGTGCGTCAGGCGGCGGAGACCGCGATACGCGAAGTGGTCGGCAAAAACAAAATGGATTTCGTGTTGTATGAAGGCCGCGAACAAGTGGCTGCCGCCGCGACCAAGCTCATGCAGGAGATACTGGACCGCTACAAGTCCGGCATCGTGGTGAGCCAGGTCACCATGCAGAACGCGCAACCGCCGGAGCAGGTGCAGGCCTCTTTCGACGATGCGGTGAAGGCGGGGCAGGATAAGGAACGGCAGAAGAACGAGGGCCAGTCCTACGCCAACGATGTGGTGCCGCGCGCGCGCGGTACGGCGGCGCGCCTGATCCAGGAAGCGGACGGCTACAAGCAGAGCGTGATCCTGAACGCGGAAGGCGATGCGAGCCGCTTCAAGCAGATTCTGGTCGAGTACGATAAAGCACCGGCAGTGACGCGCGAGCGTATGTATATCGACATGATGCAGCAGGTCATGGGCAATATCAGCAAAGTGATGGTCGATCAAAAGAACGGCAGCAGCATGCTGTATCTGCCTTTGGACAAGTTGATCGAGGCGAGCCGCACGGGTGGTGGCGTGGTCGCCGCGCCGGAAGCCCCGCTGGCGGTCAAGCCGGATGCGTCGGTGACTTCGCAAAGCAACGACAACAACGCCGCGCAGCGCGCGCGCGATTCCTTGCTCAGCCGTGACCGGGAGGCCAGATGAAAACCAATGTAGCGAATGTGTTGATAGGCGCGGCGGCGGTCCTTGTCGTGCTCAGTATGAGTATGTTTATCGTGGATCAGCGTCAAACCGCCATCGTGTTGCAATTGGGTGAAATGGTGCGCGTCGAATCCACTCCGGGGCTGAAATGGAAGATGCCGCTGATGCAGAACGTGCGTTATTTCGATTCGCGCATCCTGACTGTGGACTCTTCCGAGCCCGAGCTTTTCATCACGGCGGAAAAGAAGAATGTGCTGGTGGACTATTTCGTCAAATGGCGCATCGTCGATGTGAAGCAGTACTACATCAGTGTGGGTGGCGATGAGACGCGGGCCAGAATACGCCTGATGCAGACCGTGAACTCCATCATGCGCGAAGAGTTCGGCAAGCGCACCATCCATGAGGTGGTGTCCGGCGAGCGCGAAAAAATCATGACCGTGTTGCGCGAGAAGACCGATGCCGACGCGCGCAAGATCGGCGTGCAGGTGCTGGATGTGCGTCTCAAGCGTGTCGATTTCCCGCCCGAGATCAGCGACTCGGTGTACCGCCGCATGGATGCCGAACGCAAGCGCGTGGCCAACGAGTTGCGCGCCTCCGGTGCGGCCGAGGGCGAGAAGATCAAGGCCGATGCGGACAAACAACGCGAAGTGATTCTGGCCGAGGCTTACCGTGAAGCGCAAAAGACCAAGGGTGAGGGCGATGCGAAAGCTGCCGCCACCTACGCTGCCGCGTTCGGTCGCAACGCCGAGTTCTATGCGTTCTACCGCAGCCTGGAAGCCTACAAACAAAGCTTTAAGAACAAGAGCGATGTGATGGTGCTGGATCCGAGTTCGGCCTTCTTCAAGTATCTAAAAGGTTCGGGCAAGCCGGGAAAATAACATGCTGGATTACTGGCTGCTGGGCCTGGCGATGATGCTGATCGTGGAAGGATTGTTGCCGTTCGTGTTCCCCAAGCTGTGGCGCGAAACCTTTGCCAGACTGGTGATGCTCGCCGATGGACAGTTGCGTTTCGTCGGCCTCACCGCGATGTTGTCCGGCGTGCTGTTGCTGTATTGGATTCAATGATCCGCAAATTTTTTATCGAGAAACTCCGTGATGCAAAACTGGTTATTGCCCGAATACATCCAAGACATGCTGCCCGACGAGGCGTGGCGCGTCGAACAGATACGCGCATTGGTGCTCGACCACCTGCGCAAGTCGGGTTATCAGCTGGTCGCGCCGCCTCTGCTGGAATATGCCGAATCGCTGTTGATCGCCGGGAGTGCCGATATGGATCTGCGCACTTTCAAGCTGGTGGACCAACTTGGCGGTCGCACGCTGGCGTTGCGCGCCGACATCACCCCGCAAGTCGCGCGTATCGATGCCCATCTGCTCAACCGTCAGGGCGTGACCCGCTTGTGTTATGCCGGCAGCGTGTTGCACACCCAACCGATCGGCCTGACCCGCACCCGCGAGCTGATGCAGATTGGTGCGGAGTTGTACGGGCATAGCGGTCTGGACAGCGATCTGGAGATCCAGCGTCTGATGCTGCAATCGCTGACGCTGCTGGGCATCGAAAACGTGCACCTCGATCTGGGTCATGTCGGCGTGTTCCGCGCGCTGGTGCATCATGCGGGGCTAGACAAGGATATCGAAGCGGAATTGTTTGACGCGCTGCAAAGCAAGGACAGCGCGGCTCTGCAAACCTTGACCCAGGGCCTGGATGCGACGCTGCGCGAGGCTTTGCTGTGTCTGCCCACCCTGTATGGCGACTGCGCCGACGTGCTGGCGCGGGCGCGTATAGCACTACCCGGATACGATGAGATTCATGCCGCTCTCGATGATCTGTATCGCATCTCGTCCAAGCTGCAACCGCTGGTGTCCAGTGTTGGCATCGATCTGGCCGACTTGCGCGGCTACCACTATCACACCGGCATGGTGTTCGCTGCCTACCATGCGGGCAGCCACGATGCCATCGCCTTGGGCGGTCGCTACGATGAACTGGGCAAGAGTTTCGGGCGCGCACGCGCCGCGACCGGTTTCAGCATGGACTTGCGCCAGCTGTACACCCTGATGCCCGCATCAGCTGCCAAGCCGGGTATTTGTGCGCCGCATGTGCAGGATGGCGCGTTGCAAGCCAGAGTGGCAGAACTAAGAGCGGCGGGAGAAATCGTCGTGGTCGATTTATCGGGTGACAAAGCCCATCGCGGCGAATGGCAGTGCGACCGCGAGCTGGTGTTGCAGAACGGGGACTGGCAGGTCGTGGCGATATAAAGAAAAGGGTAGGGTGGGCATATATGCCCACGCGGAGAGAATCGGTGGGTTTGTTACCCACCCTACGTTAGGAATCGGCAATGTCAAAAAATGTAGTGGTAATCGGCACCCAGTGGGGCGATGAAGGCAAGGGCAAGATCGTGGACTGGCTGACGGATCACGCACACGGCGTGGTGCGTTTTCAGGGCGGGCACAATGCCGGACACACGCTGGTGATAGGCGGCAAGAAGACGGTGCTGCATCTCATTCCGTCGGGCATCCTGCGCGACCATGTGATGTGTTACATCGGCAACGGTGTGGTGCTGTCCCCGCAGGCCCTGCTCAAGGAGATGGACGAGCTGCAAGCCGCCGGTATCGACGTGTATGGCCGCTTGAAAGTGTCCGAGGCATGCCCGTTGATCCTGCCCTATCACGAGGCCATCGATAAGGCGCGCGAGCTGGCCAAGGGCGATGCAAAAATCGGCACGACCGGACGCGGTATCGGTCCGGCCTATGAAGATAAAGTCGCGCGTCGCGCCATCCGCTTGCAGGATATTTTTTACCGCGAACGTTTTGCCGCAAAACTGGGCGAGGTGCTGGATTACCACAACTTCGTGCTGAAGCATTATTTCAACGCGGCGACGGTCGATTTCCAAAAGACGCTGGACGATACCCTGGCGTTCGGCGAGCGCATCAAACCGCTGGTGCTGGATGTGCCGCGCGCGTTGTACGAAGCGAACAAGGCGGGGCAGGGTCTGTTGTTCGAAGGCGCGCAAGGTGCGTTGCTGGACATCGACCACGGCACCTACCCCTACGTCACCTCAAGCAACTGTATCGCCGGTGCGGCCTGTGCGGGCGCGGGTGTCGGCCCGCAGATGCTGCATTACGTGTTGGGCATCACCAAGGCGTACACCACGCGCGTCGGCTCCGGTCCGTTCCCGACCGAACTGTATGACGCGGTCAACAAACACGATCCTATCGGTGCGGGGTTGGCGAAACGCGGTCACGAGTTCGGCTCGACCACGGGTCGCGCGCGCCGCTGCGGCTGGTTCGATGCGGCAGCGTTGAAACGTTCCATCCAGATCAACGGCGTGTCGGGTCTGTGCGTCACCAAGCTGGACGTGATGGACGGCATGGAAGTGGTGCGTCTGGGTGTGGGCTACCGCATTAATGGTGTGGAAAGCGACATTTTGCCGGTCGGCGCGGATGCTTTGTCCGACTGCCAGGCGATCTACGAA
Source organism: Gallionella sp. (assembly GCA_013044075.1). Taxonomy (GTDB): domain Bacteria; phylum Pseudomonadota; class Gammaproteobacteria; order Burkholderiales; family Gallionellaceae; genus Gallionella. The sequence goes on along the minus strand of JABEVG010000086.1, from coordinate 2,488 downwards.
GAGATGCCGGGCTGGAGCGAAAGCACCCTCGGTGTACAGCGTTACGAACAGTTGCCGCAAGCCGCGCGCAACTATCTGGAGCGCATCGCGCAAGTGTGCGGTGTGCCTGTGGATATGGTTTCAACCGGGCCCGACCGCGATGAGACCATCGTGATGCGTCACCCGTTCGAGTAATTGGCGGTCACCCAAAAAACGCGGCGCATGATGCGCCGCGTTTTTTATTGCCGGATGATTTCTTGAATTGGTTTGTTTTTCCGCGCCTGTTTGAAGGCTAACTTGCGCGGCGACTTGGTATCTTGCGCTGGTATCCATCCCGTCCAGTCTGGAGCAAACAAGGAGCCATCGTGTCTACATCCGCCAAAATCCGCCTAGTCAAAAACGATAACGAGGAATGTATCGCCGAGTCACAGGCGATACAGGAAGCACGCGCGCGCTTCGAGGCGGAGAACCAGGCGGATGTTTCCGCGCAAGCCCGTGCGCGTGCCGAAGCGCATGCGCGGGCGATGGCGCAGGCGAGATTGCAGGCGGAGACCGAGCTGGCCGTGCAGACCGAAACCCGCCACAAGCAGGAAGCGCGTCTGGCCGAAGTGATGCAGTCCAAGCTGGCCCTGGAGCAGCAATTGACGGATGAAGTGCAACATAGGCTGCACGCTGAATCGCAGCTCCAGCAGGAGACACAGGCCAGACTTCATGCCGAGCAGCTCGCCCGGCAAGCACTGGAACAGCGATTGCTGCAAGAGCAGGACGAGCGTGCCGCAGCCGAGCAACGGATGCAGGCTGACCGGGAGCTGACGGAATTGGCCGTACAACAGCAGCAGGCCGAGCGCGCGGCGCAACTGCGCGCGGAAGAAGAGATACATGCCATACAGGCTGCCATCGCCGCGATCAACGCGCGCGCCGAACAACTGGCCAGTGAGCGATGTGCGGCCGAGCACAGACAGCAGGCGCAGGCGGCGGAAAAATTGCAGATGGAGACCCGCTTGCGTGACCTGGTCGTGCAGCAGGTCACGCAGGAATCGGAGCTGGCGCGTGCCGGCCGGGAACGTGTCGAAGCCGAACAGGCCGAGCTGGAGCAGATCAGCGGTCGGGTCGCGGCGGAGCGGCGCGCCGCCCAGGCGGCCGAAGATCGCGCAAGGCGCGAACAGGAAGCCGCGATCGTGGCGCAGCAAAAGAATGACACCGACATCGCTATTGCCAAAGCGATACAGGAGAAAACCGCCAGGGAGCAGGAGGCGGCCGCACTGGCCCGTTCCAGGCTCAATGCCGAGCAGGCTGCGGCTGCCGCTGCGGCGGCCAGAGTGCATGCCGAGCTGATGGCGTGTACCGAGATCGAGTTGCGCCGTGCCGCCGATGGCGAAGCCGAACAGACGGCACTGGCACGGGCGGCGGCGGAGCATGCCGCACAGGAACTCGCTGTGCAGCGCAAGGCGGCTGAACAGCAGGCGATGGCCGATGCCCAGCTGCTGGCAGACCAGGAACGCGAATTGTTGGAGGCAGCCAAACAATGCGCCGCAGCCCGTGTGCGCGCTGGCATCGAAGCGCAACGCAAGCTGCAAGCGGAACGGGAGAATATTGCCAGCGTGCTGGAACAGACCGATGCCGATCACCAGGCAACCCTGCAACAGGAGGCAGGCCGTGAGCTGTTGCGCCAGGCGGCACAGGTCGCGCGTGACCGGCTGGCCGCCGAAACATCGGCCAGGCAGTCTGCGGAGCAGCAGCTGCAACTGGAACAAGAATTGGCTGATGCGGCGCAACTTCGCGCCGAAGCGCAGCGATGTGCCGAACAGGCGTTGCGCGATAAATTGCAGGCCGAACAGGCCGAGATTGCCGCCACCCATGCCAAGGCGGAGAAATTCCTCGAAGCCGCAAAGATCGCCCGGCAACGCGCCGAGCTGGAGGATTCAGCCGCCAGGGTCGCCGACGTGAAGATCCGGACCGAAGCGCGTGCCGTCAGTGAAATTGAGGCATGCATGGCCGCGAAATTGCGGGTCATCGAATCGGATAATCAGCGCATCGCCATGGAAGTGCGCGCGCGGGAGATCGCCGAAGCCACCTTGAAGCTCAACGAGCAAGCCGAGCAGGCCGCACAGGACAAGGAACAGGCAGCCATCCGCGAGATGCGGATGGCCAAGATGCGCCTCGATGCGGAACGCCAGGCACTTCAGCGCGGGGAAGAAAAGATCCATGCCGACGCGGTGGCCGCCGTGGCGTTCCGGCAACAAATCGCCGCAGCGGAACGCGAGCGCATGGAAACAACGATGCGTGCGGAGCACATGGCAACTCTGCGCATCGCGGAAGCACGCAAGGCTACCGAAGCGCAACAGGCAAAAATACGCAGCGAGGCACTGGCCCTGGTAGCGGCGCGCAAACACAGCGCGCAAAGTGCGCGTCCACAAGCAGCGCATCGTGTGTAGTTCAAGGGGAGCTGTTTTGCCGTTCCCACCCTTCGACAATCTCAGGACAGGCCGACATCCGGTCGAGCGGGAAT
>JABEVG010000085.1 GCA_013044075.1 Gallionella sp. | reverse complement strand
CTCAGTCGGTAGAGCAGAGGATTGAAAATCCTTGTGTCGGTGGTTCGATTCCGCCCCGGGCCACCAAATTTAGTGTGCTGAGTGCATACCATCGCGCGGAGTCTCTGTCGTGATAAAACCAAAGGCTTGCTAACCATTAGCGAGCCTTTTTGCATTGTGGCAAAAGAAAGTAGTGAGCACGATATGAACCAATCAGTCGAACCCAGCAGCACACTTGTGGCCAGCTCCGATGGCATCGTCCGCGAAGTCAGCCGCCGCCGCACCTTCGCCATCATCTCGCACCCGGATGCGGGTAAGACCACGCTCACCGAAAAGCTGTTGCTGTTCGGCGGTGCGATCCAGATGGCGGGCACGGTGAAAGCGCGCAAGAGCGGCCGTCATGCGACTTCCGACTGGCTGGAGATCGAAAAGCAGCGCGGCATTTCGGTCGCCAGCTCGGTGATGCAATTCACCTTCGACGATTGCGTCATCAACCTGCTCGACACGCCGGGTCACCAGGACTTTTCCGAAGACACGTATCGCGTGCTGACCGCCGTGGATGCTGCCGTGATGGTGGTGGACGCAGCCAAGGGCGTGGAAGCGCAGACCATCAAGCTGCTGGAAGTGTGCCGCTTGCGCAACACGCCCATCATCACCTTCATCAACAAGATGGACCGCGAAGTGCGCGACCCGCTGGAAGTGCTGGACGAAATCGAGTCGGTGCTGAAGATCAAATGCGCGCCGGTGACCTGGCCGATTGGCATGGGCAAACGCTTCCGCGGCGTGTATCACCTGCTCAACGACGAGGTGCTGCGCTTCGTACCCGGTGAAGAAAAAGCCAACCAAGAAGTAGAAGTGTTACGCGGCGCGGACATCAACCAGATGAACGAAGAAGCACCGAGCGAGATGCAGACCATGCGCGACGAGACCGAGCTGGTGATGGGCGCGGGCGCATCCTTCGACCTCGAGGAATTCCTCAAAGGCCAGCAGTCGCCGGTGTTCTTCGGCTCCGGCGTGAACAACTTCGGCGTGCGCGAGATCCTGCGCGCGCTGGTCGATTGGGCTCCCGCACCGTTGCCGCGCGCCACCGACAAGCGCGTCGTGCAGCCGACCGAAGCGGCCTTCACCGGCTTCGTGTTCAAGATCCAGGCCAACATGGACCCCAACCACCGTGACCGCATCGCCTTCCTGCGCGTGTGTTCCGGTCAGTACACCTCGGGCATGAAGGTCAAACACCGCCGCACCGGCAAAGACATGAAGCTCGCCAACGCCGTGACCTTCATGGCCAACGAACGCTCGCGTCTCGATGAAGCGTTCGCCGGCGACATCATCGGCGTGCACAACCACGGTCAGTTACAGATCGGCGACGTGCTCACCGAAGGCGAAGCACTGACCTTCAAAGGCATCCCCTACTTTGCACCCGAGCTGTTCAGCCGCGCACGATTGCGCGACCCGATGAAGGCCAAGCAATTGGAGAAGGGTCTGCGCCAACTGGGTGAAGAAGGCGCGGTGCAAGTGTTCGCGCCCTTGGTCGATAACACCCTGCTGATAGGCGCGGTCGGACAGCTGCAATTCGAAGTCGTCGAACATAGGCTCAAAGCCGAATACGGCGTAGATGCCGTGTTCGAACGCGCCGGCATCCACACTGCACGTTGGGTGACCTGTAGCGATGCCGCGCATCTGGCCGAGTTCGTCAAAGCCAACATCAATCGTCTGGCGAAAGACGTGGACGACAACTACGCCTACCTCGCCGACACCGGCGTGAATTTGCGACTCGCGCAAGAACGCTGGCCAAAAGTTAAGTTCTACGCAACGCGCGAACACGGGCAGCAACTGGGTTAAAAAATATTGCAGCGCATGAAAAAGGCTAGCCGAGTTCGGCTAGCCTTTTTCATTTCCGTCATTCCCGCGCAGGCGGGAATCCAGATGATTGAACAACCGCCGCGCAGCCGGACAACATCAAGGTTTTGTCCGCGATGCGGAATGTTTTTTTACTGAATTCCGGCTTTCGCCGGAATGACGGTTCTCTCAATCGACTACGCCGCGCCCATGTTCAGCATCAAATGATTCACACGTTTTACAAATCCTGCCGGGTCATCCAACTGCCCACCTTCCGCCAGCAATGCCTGCTCGAACAAGACTGCGGCCCAATCGTCGAAATGTTTTTGCTCGGTGTTCAAGCGCACCACCACCGGATGCGTGGCGTTGATTTCCAGGATGGGCAAGCTGGTCGGCACTTTTTGTCCGGCGGCTTTGAGCATGCGCGCCATGTTGGCATTCATGTCGTTATCATCGGCCACCAGACAGGCAGGGGAGTCGGTCAGACGATGTGTAACGCGCACTGATTTGACACGCTCGGCCAGACTGGTCTTGATCTTTGCTATCAGCTCCTGGTGATCGGAGGCTTGTTTTTCCTGCTCCTGCTTTTCGGCTTCGTCTTCCAAGCTGCCCAGATCCAGGCCGCCCTTGGCGACCGACACCAGCGACTTGCCAGAGAACTCGGTGACTGAACCGACCACCCACTCATCCACGCGGTCGGTCAACAGCAATACTTCGATGCCCTTCTTGCGGAACACTTCCAGATGCGGACTGTTCTTGGCCGCGTTGAACGTCTCGGCGGTGATGTAGTAGATCTTGTCCTGCCCTTCTTTCATGCGCGCCACGTAGTCGGCGAGCGAGACGTTCTGTTCCTCGCTGTCGCTATGCGTGGATGCAAAGCGCAGCAGCGCGGCAATTTTTTCCTGATTGGCAAAATCCTGTCCCGTGCCTTCTTTCAGCACGCGCCCGAACTGCTCCCAGAACGTGGCGAATTTGTCCTTGTCGTTCTCGGCCATGTCGGCCAACAAGCCCAGCACCTTGCCCGTACAACCTTTGCGTATCGCTTCGATGTCTTTCGACTCCTGCAAGATCTCGCGCGACACGTTCAGCGGCAGATCGCTGGAATCGACGATACCGCGCACGAAGCGCAAGTACGGCGGCAACAACTGCTCGGCATCGTCCATGATGAACACGCGGCGCACATACAGCTTGATGCCGTGGCGCGCGTTGTGATCCCACAGATCGAACGGTGCGCGTGCCGGGATGTAGAGCAACTGGGTGTACTCCTGACGACCTTCGACACGCGCATGCGACCAGGCCAGCGGGTCTTCGTAATCGTGGCCGACGTGTTTGTAGAACGCCTTGTACTCGTCCTCGCTGATGTCGTTCTTGGCACGCGCCCACAAGGCCGAGGCCTGATTGACGGTCTCGTCTTCCGCTGTGATGACCTGCGCGCCGTCCTTCCATTCCTCTTTTTTCATCACAATGGGCTGCACGATATGGTCGGAGTATTTGTGGATGATGGAGCGCAGCTTGTGCCCGTTCAATAAATCACCTTGGTCGTCGCGCAGATGCAGCGTGATGGAGGTGCCACGCGCGGCTTGCTCGGTCATCTCGATCGTGAATTCGCCACCGCCATCGGATTCCCACACCACGCCCTGCGCCACACTTTCACCGGCGCGACGCGAACGCACCGTGACTTTGTCGGCAACAATGAACGCGGAATAAAAACCCACGCCGAACTGGCCGATCAGGCTGGCATCCTTCTGCTGATCGCCGCTGAGCTTGGAGAAGAACTCGCGCGTGCCGGATTTGGCGATGGTACCAAGATTGTTGATGACCTCGTCGCGGCTCATGCCGATACCGTTGTCCGCGATGGTCAGCGTCTTGGCTTCCGCGTCATACGCCACCCGTATCTTCAGGTCGGAATCGTTCTCAAACAGCGCATCGTTGTGCAAAGCCTCGAAGCGCAACTTGTCGCAGGCATCGGAGGCATTCGAGACCAGTTCGCGCAGGAAGATTTCGCGGTTGGAATACAGGGAATGGATCATCAGTTGCAGCAATTGTTTGACTTCCGTCTGGAAGCCCATCGTTTCGCGATTAGCGGTCGCACTTTGTGTCATAGCAGTCCTTTCGAGGTGAGTAATTAAAATCAGTAGTCGGCAGGTGGGGACGAATAGCGGTTTTTCAAGAGCTGTCTTATTCGACAATTTCCGTTCCGCCTGTCGTCAATCCCGCGCAGGCAGGAATGATGAACCCTAAAAATCGCGCATCCCGATTGATGCCACTCCCCACTTGAGGCAAGATGCGTCCCTCGAATTTTTCATCATCGCAACAGCGAAGCTCGCAAAACCGTAGCGAGCGGTTTGAGTGCAAGGAGCACGGAACGGAACGACCGAGCCATACCTCATGGTAGGCGAGAGAGTGAGTACCGCGCGACACCGCAATCAAGCCGCGCAGTAGGTTTTCCGGGCTTCTCAACGGAGAAGCAACATGGGCGCACAGTGGAAGGCCAGACATAAAGAAATCGCAGCGAACGCCAAAGGCAAGATCTTCGGAAAACTGTCCAAAGAGATCATGGTCGCGGCACGCGGTGGTGCCGATCCCGACACAAATTCAAGACTGCGTCTGGTGGTCGAGCAAGCCAAAAAAGTATCCATGCCCAAAGAAACGTTGGAGCGCGCCATCAAGAAAGGTGCGGGGCTGCTGGACGGCGGCGCGGCATTGGAACGCCTGATCTACGAAGGCTTCGCGCCGCACAAAGTGCCGCTCATCGTCGAGTGCCTGACCGACAACGTGAACCGCACTTACCCCAACATCCGCGTGCTGTTCCGCAAGGGGCAGCTCGGTGCATCCGGCTCGGTAGCGTGGGATTTTGACCATGTCGGCATGATAGAAGCAACGCCCAACAACAAGGACAGCGATGCGGAAGTCGCCGCCATCGAAGCGGGCGCGCAGGACTTCGAAGCCGCAGATGAAGGTGCGACGCTGTTCATCACCGACATCACCGACCTCGATGCGGTGTGCAAAGCTTTGCCCAACTTCGGCTTCGCCGTCGTGTCCGCACAGATCGGCTACCGCCCCAAGAACGCCGTCACTCTCAACGAGGCCGAGCGCGCCGAAGTAGAAGAGTTCCTGGAAGCAATCGACGCGGACGACGATGTGCAGAATGTCTATGTAGGATTGGCTGGCTAGGCACGATACGTTGCCATGCCATTTTGACGCGGCACCCGGAGTGAGGGGGTGTATGCTCCTTCCGGCCAGACGGCCATCGATGCAACCGCAGCGGTGATGATGTTGAATGAAAGGGAACACCCGTGAGTGCCGCCAAAACCAATGAACTCTTCGATATCCTGCGCGCGGCATGCGCCCGCCAGTACGGTTTCAATCCGCGCCGCGTCACCGAAGGCATGCGCTATGTAGGCAAGGAGACGGCTGGCAAAGACACCGTGCATATCTTCCGCGATGTGAACAGCCATGCGCAGATCGTATTGAAGAATACCTTCGTCACATTGCGCGAAACCCGGGGTGACAAGCCGCATTGGAGCGATGCGGAGAAAGCACGCTACAAGCACACCGATGCCGAGATCGACGCGGAGATGGCGGCGCAGCAAGCCGAGATCGAATACACCCGCACCAGCCCGTTTTACCAAACGCACCGCGACCACCTGCTGACGCACTACAAGGACAGCCCCAGCTATCGACCCGGCTCGCCCAGCACCCATGCGGCGGCAAAGACGCTGCTCGCCGCATTGGCCGAGGCGCAGGATGCGCAACTGGCCGCCTTTGCGGAACAGCTGCACAGCAACGCACCGGAGCATCTGGCGCACCTGTTGTTGGCAGCTTGCCACCTGGAACTGGAAGCAACGAAGACACCGTAGCCCAGCCCCTGCGAATCGCCGACTGCGTATTTCGTCGATGACCGATCAACCCACCTTCCCTCGCGATGTTTTTTTCGGCATCGTCTTCGCCCTGCTCGCCGCTGTCGGTTTTTCGGCCAAGGCGATCCTGGTCAAGCTCGCCTATCTCGACCACGTCGATGCGATCACCTTGCTGGCGTTGCGCATGGCGTTCTCGGTGCCATTCTTCGTCGGGGTCGCGCTGTGGGTACGCACTCAACACGCCGAGCCGCTCACCACGCATGACAAGTGGCTCGTGTTGGTGCTCGGTCTGATCGGTTACTACCTGTCCAGCCTGCTGGATTTCCTTGGCCTGCAATATCTCTCCGCCGGACTGGAACGCCTGATTCTGTTCCTCTATCCGACCATGACAGTGATCCTCTCGGCGGTGATCTTCAAACGCGCCATCGGTCGCAAAGTCATCGCGGCGATGGCGTTGAGCTATGCCGGAATCGCCTTGGTGTTTTTGCACGACATGGGTATAAAGCAAGGCGGCAACATCGTGCTCGGTGCATCGCTGGTGTTCGCCAGCACCCTGTCGTATTCGACTTATCTGGTCGGGGTGGGACATGCGGTGAGACGCATCGGAACGGCCCGCTTCACCGCTTACGCGATGGTGGTGGCGAGTGCGGCGAGCTTGTTGCAGTTCGGGGTGATGCGTCCGCTGAGTGCGTTGGATTTGCCGTTGCGCGTGTATGAATTGTCGCTCGCGATGGCAGTCTTCTCCACCGTGTTGCCGGTATTCCTGCTGTCCTACGCCATCCGCCGCATCGGCTCCGGCAACGCGTCGCTGATTGGCTCGATAGGACCGGTCAGCACCATCTACATGGCGTATCTGTTTTTGAACGAGAGCATGTCCTGGTTGCAGATCGCCGGATCAATGCTGGTGCTGTGCGGCGTACTCATCATCAGCATGAACAGCGGGAAAGGAGCTTCGCGTTCGGCAGTGTCGTCAGTCCCGCCGGAGGCCTTTGCCCCAGATCAAGGCCGGCATTTGTAGATGGCGAAAGTGCGGCTGCCGAACGTAGGCGACTCACCCTTTACCACCGTGTCCGCACCCGCATCCACCGCATCGTTGATCGCCAGTTGCGTGAGATTGGCTTCAACATCTTCCTGGCTGCGTTTGATAAAGCCGACTTTGGCCAGCACGCTCACGGTTGTCTTGCCCTTGGACTGGCAGCTGCCGACCTGACTGGCCTCCGCTATCGACACTCGGTCAGACCCGTTGCGAACCTCGATCATGCTGCTGGCGCAGCCGGTCAAACCGGCAATCAATAATGCCGCCGACGCGGCAACTCGGGTACTTTTAATAAGACTCATGTTCACTCCTGTTTGATTGTCCACTGACGACAGGCGAAGTGTACTGATATTCGCGCGATTCGAGTAGCTGGTATGACGCGATTCAACGCATATTTTGCTTGCGCAGCGGCACCAACAATTCAGCCAGGCCGTTGTGGTCCAGCTCGTGCATGAGCGCGAGGAGTTGCCCGATCTCGCCGGGCGGAAAACCTTTGCGGGCGAACCAGTTGAGATAGTTGCCGGGCAGATCGGCGATGAGATGGCCCTGGTATTTTCCGAACGGCATTTGCCGCGTGACTAATTTTTCAAGATGAGTTGCGTTCATTTTTTTGCGGCACTTGCGGGCGAGGCCCACTGCGCGGTGAGTACGCGGTCCGGGCGCACGGCTGCCAGCCGCGTGAGAAATGCGCAATCCTGCTTGTGGATGGTGATGCCACGGTCGCGCGTGATGTAGCCGGCGATAACGTCGCTGAGTTCGGGATTGCAGCACTGTGCGTTCTTGGTCATCAGATTGTTCACGCCGCCCACGGTGATCTGCGCCTTGCTCACCCGCGTACTGGCGGGTCTCGCCTGCACCGGAACGAAGATCGTTTTGCCGGGCAACTCGGATTGGATGGCCAGTGCGATGCGCCGCTGCGTGACGCCGTTGCGTCCCAGTGCGGCGAAGAAATCATCCGGCTTGTGATAGCCCAGTTTCTGCGCGAGCCGCTCTTGGTTGATGTCGCTCACGCCCAACCGATACAGCTCCTTATCCAGCAGCGCGCGGCCCTGCGCGATGCTGTCGGCGATGTTCTGGTTGTTGAACCAGTTGCGCACCTTGGCGCGCGCCCGCGCGCTTTGCAAAAAGCCCAGCTGCGCATTCAGCCAATCGCGGCTGGGCGCGCCCTGTTTGATGGTGAGTATCTCGACGCGCTGACCGTTCTGCAATTTGGTGTTGAGCGGGACGATGCTGCCGTTCACTTTCGCGCCGCGCGTGCGATGGCCCAGATCGGTGTGCAGGGTATAGGCAAAATCCACCGGGGTCGCGCCGCGCGGCAAGTCGATGACCTTGCCTTGCGGGGTGAACACATAGACCTGGTCGCCGAAGGATTCGTTCTTGAATTGCCCGCGCAATTCCGCTTGTGTCGCGACTTCCGATTTCCACTCCAAAATCTGCCGCAGCCAGACGATCTGCTCGTCGAACTTGGCATCTGACTTGGCACCCTCTTTGTAACGCCAGTGCGCCGCCACACCCAGCTCGGACGACTGGTGCATCTCGTGGGTGCGTATCTGCACCTCGACCGCCAGCCCGCGCGGGCCAATAACGGCGGTGTGTAGCGAGCGATAGTTGTTGCTCTTGGGTCGCGCGATGTAGTCGTCGAATTCACCGGCTATCGGCAGCCACAATGATTGCACCACGCCCAGCGCGGCATAACAATCCGGCACCGTATCGACCAGGATGCGCACCGCGCGCACGTCGTAGAGCTGGTCGAAATCCAGCTGTTTGCGCTTCATTTTATTGAGGATGCTGTAGATGTGTTTGGGACGACCGGAGACTTGCGCGGCGATGCCCGCCCGGTGCAATTCGGATTTCAGCACTTCCAGCAATGCCGCGATGTATTGCTCTCTATCGACGCGGCGTTCATCGAGCAAATGCGCGACTTTCTTGTACCGCTCCGGCTCCAGGTAGCGCACCGCCAGGTCTTCCAGTTCCCATTTCAATTGCCACACGCCGAGCCGGTTGGCCAGCGGCGCGAAGATGCGCTGCGTCTCGTGCGCGACGCGCTGCTGCTGCCCGGCATCCGCGCCCGACAAGTGGCGCAAGGTCTGGGTACGCAGCGCGAGTTTGATCAGCACCACGCGGATGTCCTCGACCATCGCCAGCAGCATCTTGCGCAGACTTTCCAACTGCGCGCTTCCCGCCGTGTCTTGCTGCTGCGTCGGCATCTCGCTGAACTGGCGTATCTGCTCCATGCGCGAGATACCCGACACCAGCACGCGCACCGCCTTGCCAAACTCCGTTTCGATCTTTTCTGTCCAGTCGTCCATACGGCCCGGCACGGCATGGAGTATCGCGGCCGTGAGCGTGTCCGCATCCATGTTCATGCCTTGCAATATCCCCGCCGCACCCAGCGCGTGTTGCAGCAACGGCGTACCAGTCAACTCGGCCTGGCGGTCGTATAGCGGTGCGACAAAAGCGATGGCGCGGGCGATAGACGCGACTTCGGCAGGCGTAAAAACACCGCCCAGACTGACTAGCCATGCGGCGGTGTTTGCGGGATCGTGCGTGACGGCGTGCTGAACGGAAACCATGCCCGTATTATTGCATCACTCGCGCGAATGCTGGGCAAACAAAAAGTTCTGGCAGCGATGACAGCCCTTTTTTATCGGGCGTAGAAATTACGCTTGCCTGTTACCGAACAAACCGGGCAACACGCGCTTCGCCGATTGAATGCCATTGATGAGCGGCGGCGGGTTATTATCAGAGCTTAGGCTGCGCTGCCATGCCAGCCCCCCCGCTGCTGCTCATGCCAGCCAAGGTCGCCGCATAAGTGCCGGACAGACGTGCCTTTGCCGGACAAAAACAGGGAGATTGGAACGAATGGTTTTTAGTGAAGACTCAAGGGTAAAGATTCCCTGCATCCTGCATCTGGTGCGCCTCGGCTACCGCTAAAGGAGGCTCTATGAGCGATCAACCCGTTTCCCTCACGCCCATTCCAGCCGGTTACCACGAATGGCTGCTCGACCTGAAATCGCGCATCCACACGGCCCAGCAGCGCGCCACGCTGGCGGTCAACCGCGAGCTGGTGCTTCTCTACTGGCAGATCGGACGCGACATTCTGGCGCGGCAGGCAAGCCAAGGCTGGGGCAGCAAAGTCATCGAGCGGCTGGCGCATGATTTGCGCACCGCCTTTCCCGAGATGAAGGGGTTTTCGCCGCGCAATCTCAAGTACATGCGCGCTTTTGCCGAGGCGTGGCAGGATGCGGAATTTGTGCAGCAGGCTGCTGCACAATTGCCATGGTTCCACCTTTGCACCTTGCTCGACAAGCTTAAAACCCGCGAAGAGCGGGATTGGTATCTGTCCAAGGCGGTGCAGCACAACTGGTCGCGTAACATTCTGGTGATGCAGATCGAAACCCGCCTGCTGGAGCGCAGCGGTACGGCAGTGTCCAACTTCGATGCCAGTTTGCCCAAACCGCAGTCCGACCTAGCCCGTGAATCGGTGAAAGACCCATATCGCTTCGATTTTCTGGGCCTGACAGACGAGGCGCAGGAGCGCGAGATCGAAAACGCACTGGTAAAACATGTCACCGAATTTCTGCTGGAACTGGGCGCGGGCTTTGCTTTCGTCGGGCGGCAGGTGCTGCTGGATGTGGGCGGCGACGAGTTTTTCATCGACCTGTTGTTCTATCACCTAAAGCTGCGCTGCTATGTGGTGATCGAGCTCAAGGGCGGCAAATTCAAGCCTGAGCATCTGGGTCAGCTTGGGTTTTATCTGACCGCCGTGGATCGCCAAGTCAAGAGCGAGCATGACAATGCCACCATCGGTCTGTTGCTGTGCAAGAGCAAAAACAAGATCGTGGCCGAATATGCCTTGGGTGATAAGACCCAGCCCATGGGCATTGCCGAATATAAATTGCTCGAATCCCTGCCCGCCGAGTTGCAAACCAGTCTGCCCAGCATTGCGCAGATTGAAAATGAATTAAAAGGGTTTTCGGAATGAGCAAGAACAAGTCACCGAAAATTCCAAAGTAAAACGAGGTCTCCCTTGTCCGTTCCTCGGCAGCGGAATATCTGACCTTTATCGCCTCCAGCGGCACGGGCGGCGTGCATGATCGTTAGTTTTAGAGCGATTTCGATAAGATGATCAGACAGCCTGGGGCTGAAAACCAGCCTGCAAGCGACGCTGAATAATCTTCATTATTGATACAACGCCGGGAACTGCTTTTTCAGTTGCGCCAGCTTGGGCAGGTCATTGAACACAATGTAGGGTTGCGTGAGATGCAGTGCCAGATAATTCTGGTGACGCGCTTCCGCCGCGTAAAACTGTTTGAGCGGCGCGACTTGCGTGACGATGGGCGATGTATAAACGTGTTTGGCGGTCAGCGTCTGAATGGCGTTTTGCGCTTGCTGCTGTTGCTCGGGCGTGGTGTAAAAGATCGCCGAACGATATTGGCTGCCGCTGTCTGGCCCCTGGCGATTCAACTGCGTCGGGTCGTGCGCCACGCTGAAGAACACTTGCAGCAATTGTGCGTATGTCACCCGCGCCGGATCGAAGCTCACGCGCACCGATTCGGCATGACCCGTGTTGCCCTCGCTGACCATTTCGTAATGCGCCGTGTTTGCCTCGCCACCCGCGTAACCGGACACCACTTCGGTCACGCCTTTGACGTGTTTGTACACCGCGTCCACCCCCCAGAAACACCCGCCGGAAAACACCGCGACCTGCGTGGCGGCCTGGCTAAGATTCGCCATCAACACACCCAATAAAACGCTTATGCTCAATACGATTTTTTTCATGGTGATACTCTCCTGTTCACTTAATAATTCGGTCATTCCCGCGTAGGCGGGAATCCAGCAATCAAATAATTTGCGTAGCGGCCAACCGTTGGGTTTTGTTCCGCTACGCGGAATCTTTCTATCAACCTAGATTCCCGCCTACGCGGGAATGACGGCTGAAGCGTTACCCGAATGTAAACGCGAACGCTTCCGCACCCGCGCCGAAAATCTGTATGGTGAAAGTGTGTTCGCCTATGTCGCCGTTCTGCCGGATCAGCTGATACAGCCGTTGCCCGCGTATCTCGCCATTGCCTTGCGCGTCGCTATCCACACCATGTGCCGCTCCGGGCGCGACGCCGTCCAGCGTGACCTTGAAGCGCACCGGCTCATCGCCTTTCTTGCCCAACACCAGATGCAGGTCGCGTCCATGAAAGCGATAGCTGATCGAACCACCGGATATTTTCAAAGCAACCGATTGTTCCGACACCAGCCATGAGCCGTTCAATGCCCATTGGTTCAATTGCAGCCCGTCGGGCACGGTGTACTGTTCCGCGACATCTTTATGGATGGCCTCAAGGGAGGCAAAATTTTGTAGTCTTGCGTAACCCAGATAGGTTTCCGGCGAGCGGTTCTTGTCCGCCGATGCCGCCGCCGTCGCGCCCTCGCCCTGCACCGCAACCGGTTCGTCCGCTGCCGCCAAACGCCCGCCGTTTGCCTCTTTGAGCAAGGCGACGATCATCTG
>JABEVG010000084.1 GCA_013044075.1 Gallionella sp. | reverse complement strand
GGAGTCGAACCGCTGACCTCTTGCATGCCATGCAAGCGCTCTACCAGCTGAGCTATACCCCCGTACCTCGAAAGAGCGCGCATTATAGTGATGCACCCCACCCTTGTAAAGACGGTTTGTAAGTTTTTTATCGCGACCTGTTTACCACCGTCTGCCGCATGAGTGGATATGAACGCATAGGACTCATGCGAGCCGGGGGAAACGCGTGTCGCTCACACACATGCAGCGGTTTCCAGCACCACAAAAGCCACGATCGTGCTGCGTTCGTCGCTGATGGAAAGATGATGTCCTGTCACGCCGGACTGTGCCAAATATTCGCGCAGCAACTCGTCGAATTGCAACACGGGTTTGCCCAATCCATCGTGAACTATAGCGATGCGCGACATGCCCACGGGATGACGAAGGCCGCAGCCCACCGCTTTGGCGAAAGCCTCTTTGGCGGCGAAGCGTTTTGCCAGAAGACGCGCGGGATCCGGATGATTCTGCAACTCGCGCAATTCACACTCACTCAACACCCGCTGCGCAAAACGCTCGCCGTGGCGCGCGTACAACGCTGCTATACGCGCGTACTCGACGATGTCCGTGCCAATGCCAAAAATCATCGCTTAACGGCGAGCAGAGTCTTCATGTTTTTGATCGCCGCTTCGAGTCCGATAAACAGCGATTCGGCAATGATGGCGTGGCCAATGTTAAGTTCGACCAGATTGGGTATGGCGACGATGTCCTGCACGTTGTGGTAATGCAGCCCGTGCCCGGCATTGACTTGCAGTCCTTGCGCATGGCCGTGTGCCGTGGCTGTCACCAGACGTTGCAACTCGTGCGCATGCTCCGGCACACTGTCCGCTTCGGCATATTTTCCGGTGTGTAATTCGATGACGGGCGCACCCGCTGACTTCGCCGCATCAATTTGTCTTTGATCCGGGTCGATAAACAGCGACACGCGGATTCCCGCATCGGCACATCGCGAGCAAGCAGATTTAATCGTGTCGAAATAACGCACGATATCCAAACCGCCTTCTGTGGTCAGTTCTTCACGTCGCTCTGGCACGAGGCACAAGTCATGCGGTCGGGTTTTCAAAGCGATAGCAATCATCTCTTCCGTCACCGCGCTTTCCAGATTCATTCGCACTTGCAACATGTCGCGCAATGCCGACACATCGCGATCCTGGATATGGCGGCGGTCTTCGCGCAAATGCAGCGTGATGGCATCCACACCGGCCGATTCGGCCAGCAGCGCGGCACGCACCACATTCGGGTAACGCGAGCCGCGCACCTGGCGCAGCGTGGCGACGTGATCGATGTTCAGTCCGAGCTTGATCATATTTTTTGTAACTCCTTAATCAGTTCACGTGTGTGCAGGGCTTTTCCGCCCAGATGATGATTCAGCAGTACGCGCATCAGTTGCTTGCTTTGCTGCGCGGTCATCGCATCCGCATAATCATCCGCCGCCATGTCCAACAAAGTCTTGCCCGACACCGGCAAACCCACGCGCGCATCGCCGTCATCCAGCACCGGGCCGCGTTCCAATACGTAACGGTAATTCGTGTGCGGCCGTATCGCGTTGTCGCTGCCCGCCTCCCGCTCCAGTACCAGCGCGTAGCCCAATTCCTGCAACAGATGTTTCTCGAAACACCGCAGCGTGGCGGCATGATCGTTCTCGTGCGCCAAACGATACAGGGTGGCGCGGTAGTAATCGAACAAGTACGCATGCGCATCGTCACGCGCCAATAAGTTGATCATCAACTCGTTCAGATAAAAACCGCACATCAGGGCCGTACCTTGCAAATAGGGCTGGCCGCCCTGCCATTGCGCGCTGTGCAAAGTGCGCACCTCGCCTTTGCCAAACCAGCTCAGCAACACCGGCTGAAAGTTCATCAACAAGCCGCGCAAAGCAGATTTGGGACGACGCGCGCCGCGCGCCACAATCGCCAACCGGCCATGCGCGCGACTGAACACATCGAGTATCAGGCTGGTCTCGCGGAACGGATAGCTGTGCAGCACAAAAGCAATCTCGTCCTGCTGTTTGTTATGCCGACCGGCTGAGGTCATTCGTAACCCAGGGTACGCAACACGCGCGCATCGTCGGCCCAGCCGCTGCGGACTTTGACGAACACTTCCAGGAAAACTTTTCCGTCGTACAGCTTTTCCATGTCGAGACGCGCCTGGGTGGCGATCTCCTTGAGCTTCTCGCCCTTGCTACCGATGAGCATGGCCTTGTGCGCTTCCTTGTCGACCAGAATGGCGGCACTGATACGGCGCAGCTTGCCTTCCAGCTTGAATTGTTCGATCACCACGCTGACCGAATACGGCAACTCTTCGCCGGTGAAACGAAAAACCTTTTCGCGCAACATCTCCGCCGCCAGGAATTTTTCGCTGCGGTCGGTGATGTCGTCCGCGTCATAGATCATTTCGCCTTCCGGCAGGAAACGCCGCAACGCCTGCTTCAACTCTTCCAGACGCACACCTTTCTTGGCACTCACCGGCACGATCTCGGCGAACTTGAAATCCTGTGCGACCCGCTCGGAAAAACCGAACAACTGGCCTTTGTCTTCCACCTCGTCAATCTTGTTGATGATCAACAAGACGGGCCGATTATCCGGCAACAGTTTGAGCACTTCCTGATCGCGCTCGTCATAGCGCATTGCCTCGATCACATACATCACCACTTGCACGTCGCGCAGGCTGCTGGTGACGACGCGATTCATGCCGCGATTCAACGCGTTCAGATGTTTGGTCTGAAACCCCGGGGTGTCGACGAACACGAACTGCGAATGCGCATCGGTGAAAATGCCGTGGATGCGGTGGCGGGTGGTTTGCGCTTTGCGCGAGGTGATGCTGATCTTTTGCCCGATGAGATGATTGAGCAGCGTGGACTTGCCGACATTGGGTCTGCCGACGATGGCGACAAAGCCGCTGCGAAACGATTCATCTGGTGTATTGGCTTCGGTCATTTTATTTTCCTATCGATTGATATGCGGCCAGAGCGGCTTGTTGTTCGGCATGACGGCGGCTCACGCCCTCGCCGCGCGTGGTGATGTTGAGCGAAGGGATCGAGCACTCCACCTGAAACACCTGCTCGTGTGCCAGCCCTTGCGTGGCAAGCACGGTATAAGTTGGCAGCGCGATATACCGGCTTTGCAGATATTCTTGCAGCAACGACTTCGCATCCTTGCCCAGTGTTTTGACATCCACTCGGGCCAGATACGGAACGAACAGGTGCAGCACGACTTGTTCGGCAGCGGCAAAACCCGCATCCAGAAAGACCGCGCCGAATATGGCTTCCAGCGCGTCTGCCAGGATGGACGGGCGGCGCGAACCCGCGCTCTTACGCTCACCCTCGCCAAGTTTGAGGCAGGTACCCAGATCCAGTTGCTGCGCCAAAACAACCAGCGTCTCTTCCTTGACCAGATTGGAGCGCAATCGCGACAACTCGCCTTCGCTCAACTGCGGAAAGACTGTACACAGATGATGCGCGATCACGCAGCCGAGTACGCTGTCGCCCAGAAATTCAAGGCGCTCATAGTGCTCTGGCGCGTAACTGCGATGCGTCAGTGCGCGCTGCAAAAGTTGCGGCTGCTTGAATGAATAGCCCAGCTGCCTGCATAACGCGGCAAGCCGCCCTGCTTCCGTCTGGTGTGTTGGGTTATTTGTCGGCACTGGTGGGATTAAATTCCAGATACAGGCTGACATTACCGCCCACCTTGACTTTGACCGCATAGCTCGCCGTCAGGATAGGGCGGCCATTGTCACTTTTGCTGAGTTCGATGTCGCCAGATTTGATGGCATCAATCCCCTCGACCGAAGCGCGCCTGTCATATGACAACAAGAGATCATGCGCACCCGCATTCTGCATCGCGGGATCATGCGAAACCGCGTCAAAGATGTGCTGGATCTTGACGTTCTCCAGATAGGCGGGAATGAGCTTGAATCCGAACAACGTCACCACCACAAGCAAAAATGCACCCACGATGAATCCGCTAAAAGTGATCCCTGTCTGTTGTTTAAGCATTGCTGTATCCATCATCGCCTCCCCGCTTAGTTGATCGACAAACCCACCCGCTTCAAATCAGAGAAATTCATCCAGATAAAGAACGCTTTGCCCACGATCTGATTGTCCGGGACGAAACCCCAATAGCGGCTATCGCGACTGTTATCGCGATTGTCCCCCATCATGAAGTAGTTCCCCGCCGGCACTTTGCAAGTCACCTGGCGGTCATCGTAAGTACAATTTTCACGGCCTTTAAAATCGGTGATCGCACCAAGATGCACATTGGGCATATCGGGATTCACCAGCAACTGATGCTGATGTTCGCCCAGTGATTCTATACGGCGTTCGGTATGCACAAAATTCAAACCGCTCTCGACATAATTGTAGTCCCCGTCGGCTTTTTGCTTTTGTTCGATGCCGTTGATGAACAGCTGTTTGTTGCGGTATTCGATGGTATCTCCAGGCATTCCGACCACGCGCTTAATATAATCCACCGAGGGGTTTTCCGGATAGTGGAACACCATCACATCGCCGCGCTGCGGATCGTTCACGGGCACGATCTTCTGGTTGATAACGGGCAGACGCACCCCGAAGGTGAATTTATTCACCAGAATGAAATCACCCACTTGCAGGGTCGGGATCATCGAGCCAGACGGGATTTTGAAAGGCTCGACCAGAAATGAGCGTATGCAGAACACCAGTAGAATCACGGGAAAGAAGCTTTTGGCATATTCCACCCACCAAGGTTCGGCAACACCTGCCGCGCGCTTGGCGGACAAGCTGAATTTATCCAGCAACCAGATGGCCCCGGTGACTACCAGCAACACCAACATGACGAGTGCAAAATCCATTATTTTCCTTTAACTATCCACACGCAGAATCGCCAAAAAGGCTTCTTGCGGAATTTCCACATTGCCCACTTGTTTCATGCGTTTCTTGCCGGCTTTTTGTTTTTCCAGCAGTTTCTTTTTGCGCGAGATGTCGCCGCCGTAGCACTTCGCCAGCACGTTCTTGCGCATCGCTTTGACGTTCTCGCGCGCGATGATGTTCGCACCTATGGTGGCTTGTATCGCCACGTCATACATCTGGCGCGGGATCAGTTCGCGCATCTTCGCCGCCACTTCGCGTCCACGATACTGGCTGTTGGCTCGATGCACGATCACCGCCAGCGCGTCCACTTTGTCGCCATTGATGAGCATGTCTACCTTAACCACATCGGCGGCACGATATTCCTTGAACTCGTAATCCATGGAAGCATAGCCGCGCGAATTGGATTTCAGCTTGTCGAAAAAATCCATCACGATCTCAGCCATCGGCATCTCGTAGACCAGATTCACTTGCTTGCCGTGATAACTGATGTTGATCTGATTGCCGCGCTTCTGCGTGCACAGCGTAATCACAGCACCCACATATTCGTTGGGCATGTACAGGTTCACCGTGACGATAGGCTCACGTATCTCTTGTATCTTGGATGGGTCAGGCATCTTGGACGGGTTATCCACCATCACCACCGAGCCGTCACGTAACTCCACTTCATAGATCACCGTCGGTGCCGTAGTAATGAGATCCATATCGAACTCGCGCTCCAGGCGTTCCTGCACGATCTCCATGTGCAACAGCCCCAGGAATCCGCAGCGGAAACCAAAACCTAATGCTTGCGACACTTCAGGCTCAAAACGCAAAGCGGCATCGTTCAACTTGAGCTTTTCCAGCGAGTCGCGCAACGCCTCGTACTGGTTCGATTCGACCGGAAACAATCCCGCGAACACCTGCGGCTGCACTTCCTTGAAGCCCGGCAACGGCTCGGCGGCAGGTCGCGCCAAATGCGTGATGGTGTCGCCGACGCGCGCGTCTTTGAGCTCTTTGATACCGGCGATGACGAAACCCACCTGCCCTGCACTCAACGTAGGGCGGTCTTGCGCCTTGGGCGTGAACACCCCGATGTGTTCGGTCAGATGCTGCGCGCCGGTCGCCATGAACAGGATCTTTTCCTTGGGCTTGAGCGTACCGTTCTTCACCCGCACCAGCATCACTACACCGACATAGTTATCGAACCAGGAATCGATGATCAGTGCCTGCAACGGCGCGTCAACATCACCAACGGGCGGCGGAACCTTGACAATCAGTGCTTCCAGAACATCCTGCACGCCCAAGCCAGTCTTCGCAGAACACAACGTCGCATCGTGTGCTTCGATGCCGATGACTTCTTCAATCTCATCGATGGCATTTTCGGGATTGGCAGAAGGCAGGTCGATCTTGTTCAACACCGGCACCACTTCCACGCCCAGGTCCAGTGCGGTATAGCAGTTCGCCACGGTCTGCGCTTCCACACCCTGTGACGCGTCCACCACTAACAGCGCGCCTTCACAGGCGGACAGTGAGCGCGACACTTCGTAGGAAAAATCAACGTGTCCCGGGGTATCGATCAGATTGAGGTTGTATACCTGCCCGTCGCGTGCCTTGTACAGCAACGCCGCTGTCTGGGCTTTAATGGTGATGCCGCGTTCGCGCTCCAAATCCATGGAGTCGAGCACTTGCGCCTCCATCTCGCGATCGGAAAGTCCGCCGCACAACTGGATGATGCGGTCGGCTAATGTGGACTTACCGTGATCGATGTGGGCAATGATGGAGAAATTACGGATGAGCTGCATGGAGTCCCAAATAAAAATCCCGCCTGACTCGGCGTTTTCGCAAAGCGCGAATTCTAGCCGATTTAGGCGGGACACGCGGAACTGTAATTACTTTTCGTCCAGCTTAATGGCACTGTAGGAAATGCTGCCATCCCCGTGTCTGACGAGCAAGGCAATGTTATGGCCTTTGGGGACTTGCTTGAGTATCTCGTGAAATTGTTTCAGCGAGCGGATTTGCATATTGCCTATCGCCAATACTACGTCGCCGCGTTGCAAACCTGCAGCACGAGCCGCATTACCCTTAATTTCCTGCACCAGCAGCCCGCCAGCCACTTGCAAGTCCTGCAACTCTTCTTTGGATAATTCACTGACGGCCAAGCCCAATCGGCTGATTAATTCCCCACCACCATCCTCGGATTTCTTCTCGGTTTGCGCCAAGTTAGCCTCATCCGGCATCAGTGCGACGACCACGTTGACCACCTTGACCGCACCCTTGCGCCATAGCTCGACACTCACGGTACTGCCGGGCTTGGTCGCAGCCACAATGCGCGGCAGATCACCGGAGCTGTTCACAAGCTTGCCATCAAACTTGAGGATCACATCACTCGCTTCTATGCCCGCTTTTTCTGCCGCGCCACCTTTCTCCACCTTGCTGACCAATGCCCCGTTCGGTTTGGCCAAACCGAACGAGTCAGCCAGCTCGCGGGTCAATTCCTGTATAACTACCCCGATACGCCCGCGGATCACTTTTCCTGTCCTGCGCAACTGGTCGGCGACCTGGGTCGCCACATCAATAGGAATGGCGAAGGACAAACCCATGGAGCCACCCGAACGGGTATAAATCTGCGAATTGATGCCGACCACCTCGCCATTCATATTGAACAGAGGTCCGCCCGAGTTTCCGGGGTTGATCGCCACGTCGGTCTGTATGAAAGGCACAAAATTATCTTGGGGCAACGAGCGGCCTTTGGCACTCACAATACCGGCGGTGACACTGCTATCAAAGCCGAACGGCGACCCGATCGCGACCACCCATTCGCCCACTTTGAGCTTATTCGGATCACCCACCGTGATCCTGGGCAAACCGGTCGCTTCGATCTTCAGTAAAGCCACATCGGTGCGTTTGTCCGCGCCGATCACCTTTGCACTAAATTCGCGCTTGTCGGTCAGTCTTACGGTGATTTTTTCGGCATGGTCCACCACGTGCGCATTGGTCATGATGTAACCGTCCGTGCTGATGATAAAACCCGAACCCAATGACTGTGACTCTTGCTCGCGCGGCACTTGCGGCGCGAAACGGCGGAAGAATTCATAGAATGGGTCACCCTCGGGCAAATTGGGTAGACCTCCGGTATCGCGCACGATCTGCGTGGTACTGATGTTGACGACGGCTCCCCCCTGTTTTTCCACCAGTTCTGTGAAATCAGGTAATTCCTTGGCACAGACTGACAAACTGAGCATGAAACCGGACAACCATCCAAACAACAATAAACTCACTCTACTTGACATGCTTTTATCTCCATCCATAAAACATCACTGTAATTTTTCTGCCCATTGCCGCGCGATATAAGGCTGACTCTGATAGCAACCCAATCTTGCAGAAATTTGCTTTGCAGCAACGAATCCGAGCAACAATCCTACGAGGCTGCCCAGCGCGACAAACGCGTCATTCTGCTTGGGTTGAACAGCAATCAGACTGGCTAATCCCGCACCCAATACCAACAAAACCAGCGGCAATAAATAGACCAGCCCGATACCGCGCAACACCGCCCCGTCGGCGACCGAGACAATCACCTCGTCCCCGACCACCGCATCTATCGGGTTCACCACTTCAAACTGCCTGGGCTTGTCGCAAAACAACTGGGCGACTTTGCTGGAACCACAGCCCTGCCCGTTGCACATTTCACAGCCGCTGACTTGATTGGCTTGCACGAGTGCCGTTTTGGGGTAAATCTTCACCACTGTTGCGCGAGTCTCAAGCATGGCTATCTACCGTTATAACGAATTGACTCGAGTACCTGCATCACGGTGCGTGGCGGGACTTCGCCCACCACGGTGTACAAATATTTATCGACCACCTTGTGATAAAGATTCACTGCACCACGACTGGACAAGCCTTCCATGTCGTCCTCGTCCGCATCAACAGGTTCGATAAAAATGGAGATCGCACTCAAGCCATCCGAAAAGACCAATTGAGTGACCGGAGCATGTTTGCCGCGCATCGGACGCTGCACCTCTGTCAGCTTCTTAAATCCCACCGGAATGGCATCGGCCACCCAACCGCTGTTAAACGCCACGGTGGTGTTCATCGCGGCCTTGCTTTGAGCAATATCTTCTTTTCCAACCGGCATCCCCGACATGATCGAAGGACGGTCAAAATCCCCACCCACCTTGAGTTGCGTGAAGGCATATTGCTCGACCACTTGTTTTTTTTC
The DNA here is from genome assembly GCA_013044075.1 of Gallionella sp. GTDB lineage: Bacteria > Pseudomonadota > Gammaproteobacteria > Burkholderiales > Gallionellaceae > Gallionella. Next base: position 10,248 of record JABEVG010000084.1, on the reverse strand, counting down.
ATCCAGCACGGTGGCTTTTAATAGCAGGCCAGTATCGGTATGCACCCATAATTTATGGGCATAGCGCAAATTGTCTTGGGGTTGGAACAACAACACCCGGACGTTGTAGCCAGCCACACTGCCCAAGCCCAAGTCTTTCATCACGTAGTTTCCATTCAATGCGGACAACTCGTCGGACAACAGGGACGGAAAGCCCGCCCGCCCTTGCTGGCTATCGATCTGCACCATTTTATGATTGAGGTAGCACCACACCCGGCCGTGATGCCGGACGATCTCGCGCTTGGGTCCGTCAAGACTCTCCAGCCTTTCGTACTCGCTGTCTGGTTCAACAAGATGAGTGATACGCGATGTCTCGACACGATTGCCGTATTGATAGATAAACACACCGCTGTATTCGGTTTGATGACCCGCGAACGCGACTGTCTTCAGCCAATCCAGATCCGTCTCCTGCCCCACCGCCGCATAGCCGTTACCCAGCAGCAGCAAACCACACCACCCAACCCACCATCTCATTGCGTTTTTTCCTCGGGGCTGTATGACACGGTACGGATATACGATGCATCACCATTCATATCGTTGCTGGGAGAGAATTCCTGATGAGCCATCAGATAGTCATTGGATTTTGACTGGGTTTGCAGACTGGCCGGACGCAGATTGGTTTGCTGCATGGCAAGCTGCGGGGTCGTTTCCGGTGTGATCTGCACCGACATCCACATCACCACACCCAGTGCCATGAGTGACGCGGCAGCTGAAAGCCCGATGTTGCGAACCTTCTGGCTTATACCACGGGTACGCGGAGCCAACACAGTCGGTTCATTTCTCATAAGCTCACGCACACGACCACTTATGTCGCGGTGAATATATTCGGGCTGGCGCAGCACATCTCCGATCAGATGATAAGCAGCCCAATCACGATGCGCCTCAGAATCCCGTTTCAGCCCATCAAACAAGGCCTCCGCCTCGTCCTCAAACAACTCGCCATCCATCAACGCCGAAATATTATTTTTCATGATTACCACCGATTACCTTTACTGGTTTCTAACAAGGGGCGCAAATTTTCCGCAATGGCTTCTCGCGCCCTAAAAATCCTGGAACGAACCGTCCCGACCGGAAAATTCATCACACTGGCAATTTCTTCATAACTTAGCCCTTCTATTTCCCGCAATGTCAAAGCACTGCGCAGATCCTCGGGCAACTGTTGCAGCGATTGCTGCACCACATCGACAACCTGTTTGCTCATGAGTTCATTTTCCGGCGTGCTAACTTCCTGTAGCAGGCCTGCGTCCTCAAACGACTCCGATTCTTCCGCATCAAATGGCGTGCTGGTAGGCGGTCGACGTTTGTTTGCCAACAGATGATTTTTTGCCGTATTGATTCCAATGCGATATAGCCAAGTGTAAAAGGCACTCTCACCACGAAACCCCGGTAATGCACGGTATGCCTTGATAAAAGCATCTTGTGTCACATCCTCCGCCTCGCCCGGATCACGCACAAAACGCGAAATCAGCCTTCCCAATCTGCGCTGATACTTGGATACCAGCAAATCAAACGCATGTTTATCCCCGCGCTGGACACGCTCCACCAACTGCTGATCGACTTCCCGGTCTGCCATCCCTGATATTTCCAATATATTTATTATTGTGTGCCTGACGATCCCGCACGCAGGCGTGAGTATAACTGGCTGGCTCAACCCATCAAACAAAATCGCTCAGACCGCGACAGACTGGTATTGTCCAATTTAGTTCCCCGCCAATCGCCCCCATAAAAACCCGCTCATAGTAGGCAGTACATTTGCTATAGTCTTCTCCCGACTTCTATAAAAGAACAAATTGCTAGAATTCGACACTCTAATCATTGGCAGCGGTCTGGCGGGACTGGCGTTGGCACTCAAACTCGCCGAACATCAGAAAGTCGGAATCATCACCAAGCGATCTTTGCTCGATGGTGCCAGTAGCTGGGCGCAAGGCGGAATCGCCGCCGTATTGTCCAGCCACGACTCTATCGCAACACATATGCAGGACACATTGATAGCTGGTGTCGGCTTGTGTGATGAGGCTGCCACCCGATATGTCGTTGAGCATGGCAAAGCCTCGATCGACTGGCTTATCAAACAAGGCGTACCTTTCACCAAGGACACCTCTACCGATTCCGGATATCACTTGACGCGAGAAGGCGGACACAGCGAACGACGTATCGTTCATGCGGCGGATCATACCGGGCAATCGGTACAAGAAACACTGGTCTGGCGCGTACTACAACACGCGAATATCACGGTGTTGGAAAAGCATATCTCCGTGGATTTGATCACGGGGAGAAAACTCGGGCTGCGTGACAATCGCTGCCACGGTGTCTATGCCCTCAACAGCCTGAGTGACGAAGTCATCACAATCGCGGCACAAAACACCGTTTTGGCCACCGGAGGAACTGGAAAGGTCTACCTGTACACGACCAATCCAGACACTTCGACCGGCGATGGGATTGCTATGGCCTGGCGAGCCGGATGCCGTGTAGCCAATATGGAATTCGTCCAATTTCACCCCACCTGCTTGTATCATCCGCACGCAAAATCCTTTCTGATCAGCGAAGCGGTACGAGGCGAAGGCGGCATACTTAAGCTCCCGGATGGCACGCGCTTCATGCCTTGGCATGATGCGCGTGCCGAGCTTGCACCGCGCGATGTGGTGGCGCGCGCAATCGACTTTGAGATGAAAAAGCGCGGTTTGGATTGTGTCTATCTGGATATCTCGCATCAATCGGTTGAATTTTTACAAGAACACTTCCCGACTATCTACGCGCGCTGCCTATCGTTGGGCATCAACATCAGCAAGGAAGCGATTCCTGTTGTGCCTGCCGCGCATTACACCTGTGGTGGTGTGATGGCAGACTTGAGGGCTCGAACGGATGTTGAAAATTTATATGCGATTGGCGAAACCGCCTACAGCGGCTTGCACGGTGCCAATCGTCTCGCCAGTAACTCGCTGCTTGAATGTCTAGTATTCGCGGATGCGGCAGCACAGGACATTCTTGGCAAGCCGCGCAAAACCAAGTGCGCCCTGCCGGCCTGGGATGAAAGTCGCGTCACGGACGCTGACGAACAGATCGTCATCTCGCACAACTGGGCGGAGTTGCGCCATTTCATGTGGGACTATGTGGGAATCGTACGCACCGATAAACGCCTGGAGCGGGCGCGACACCGCATCCAGTTATTACAGGACGAAATACAGGAATACTACGCGAACTTCCATATCAGCTCAGACCTGTTGGAATTGCGGAATCTGGTCACCAACGCAGAACTAATCGTGCGTAGCGCACTCACCCGAAAAGAAAGTCGCGGGCTGCACTACAGCAAAGACCATCCTGAAACCTTACCCAATCCAGCTCCGACTATCTTGGTACCCGACACCGCTCATTGAGAGAGCTTTAACGTCATGCGCAACTGGCGAAACTCACTCTCACTCAGTGCGTCTGAACAGATGAGCTGGTAACGTGTTGCACTCTGTTGTTGAGATTTGACACAGAGCAAAACAAAATAAGGCGTGACCACTGTTTGCGGCAACACAACAGCACTCCACTTGATCTCGTCCCCGTCAAAGACAACGATGGCGTTTTTTTCCAACGAAAAATCGTGCCAGATTGGGTTGCGCAGGAAATTCAGGACAGACGCGAGATACACACCAAGGCTGAATACCACTATGAACGACAAGAGCCACTGCACCGACAAAGCCGTGTCGGTCATCCAGACCACGCACAACGCAGCAATGTGCGACAGGTAAAAAAACAACCTCAAAAATTGCGATGGATTGGGGTGATATCGTGTCGGCATCATTTCAGCCGCAAGGGGATACTAGAAAACGAAAATGACCACGATACCCAATAGCACTAATGCGATAACAACAATCAGCATCAGGTTGCTGCTTCGCTCCGGAACTACGTCCGATTGATTAACGTAAGAGATGGGGCGTGGGTTTGCGGGTCTGGCCGACAAGGCACTGACCTTGCTGGCCAACTGATTGATCTCAGCCGCACTGGCTTTTGGCATTTTTAATGTTTTGGCAAGACTATCCACATCCTCGCTCGTTGCGGTCATTGCCGCCAAACGCATCGTGGCGGCGGCAGAATCGAACGTTTTTGATAAACCCTGAGTGGTCGACTCTATCTCCTCACCAGTGCGGTCCATCCTCCCCGCGACCGGGATGGCATCCGCCAATTTACTGTCGCCCGGTACCGGAGCCACATTAAGCTGTCGATCGGAACGCGGTAACATATCGCGGCACGCACGCAAATCTGCGGCAAAATCCTTGGCATTTTGATAGCGATCATCGACCCCTTTAGCCAACGCCTTGGCAACGATGAAATTAAGCATCTCGGGGACTGCCGCATTCACCGAATTAGGCGGGGCCGGCACGGCGTTCAGTGTCTGATACATAATTGCATTGACGTTGTCACCGTTGAACGGGGCCAGTCCGGTAAGCATTTCGTACAGCATCACACCCAAGGAGAATATATCGGAACGCTGATCAATCTCCCTGCCCATCACTTGTTCGGGTGACATATATTTTGGCGAACCCAACACCATGCCTGTTTGGGTGCGAACAGCCGAAGATGCCATCCGCGCAATGCCAAAGTCGGTGATTTTCACCTGACCGTCCCGTATGACCATGATGTTCGACGGTTTGACGTCGCGGTGGATGATGTCGTACTCATGCGCGTAGGACAAACCCGATGCCACTTGAGCTGTGATATCCAGGACATGGTCAACCGGCAGCAGACCGCCGTCGTTCATGATGTCGCGCAGTTCACGTCCTTGCAGAAACTCCATCGCGATATAGGCGATATCGCCGCTCTTGCCCACATCGTAAATCGTGACGATATTCGGGTGATTAAGTCTCCCAGCCGCTTTCGCTTCCTGATAGAAACGCCCCTCATATTCGTCTTTTTCATCCAAGGCCAAACCAAGATTGATGGTTTTAATCGCGACGACACGATCAATCAAAGGATCTTTGGCTTGATAGACTATGCCCATCGCACCCTGTCCAAGCTCACGGATTACCTCGTATCGTCCCAACTGGTTAATCATTTCGTCCACCTAACCGATCTCAATTTGTTATAAACCTGTACGCGCGACTCTCATCAATTGCACGAAGATGGTCTAATTCTGACCATCTTCCCGGCGGGGACATCGACAGTCTGGTTGAACAGCTTCTGGCTCGGCAATATGGCGATTACAACGTGCCGACCTGGCGTCACTTCTGCTACCGCATCCCCGCCGGTGGTCACGCTACCTTTTTGAGTGCCATCCACAAACAGCAGCGTTCCTTGCAAGCAACTCAGGGATATCTTGGCGTTATTGACGGCATCCCCGCCCTTGGCAAAACCAAACACCTTGCTCACCGCATGATTGGTAGCCTGTTGTGCTTTCTCTTGCTCAGTCATTTGCACAGTTTTTTTAACCACGCTAGATGTGTTCGACTTGACGGGGTTGGTCCTGACAGATGTAGCCGAAGGTAGTCTTCTGTCTCTCGTTTTCGCTGTCTTCGCCGGCACGACTGCCCCCGTTTTTGCATCAACCGTTACCGGCACGCCGCTAACGGCTGACGCCGCCGATATTGAAGTTGCAAGCACACCGCTGCCCGCCAGCATGACCCTCGGCACTCTCGCCACAAAAGGCTTGGGTTTAACCGGTATCTCTTCGTTACGCAGTGCTGACTTCAATCCGAAGGCGATTAACAGCACCAGAGGTACACCGATGACAGCGACGTAAAGAGGCCGCTTTTGGGGTTCAATGTGCTGATAATGATCGAGCGCGAATTCAAGCCATGCGTCCAGTTTTTTTAGCACATGATTCCACGTCGCAACGATAGGAGCCGATATCTTTGCCAGTTTTTTGGGTTGATTATCCGCCCCATCCTGCACGGCGAAAGGCCTGGTTGTTTTGTCACCGGGGTAGCCGATCGCGTAAACCTCGTGCTCGCGCACATGCTTGTCGGTACGCGACCCCTGATAATGAAACATTCCCGCATACTGGGGCGATAAACGCGACACCGCATCAAAATAAGAACGCGACACCAGAATCTGACTGGCATCGGCAAATCCCATGACGCGCTGGGCCACATTGATGCCGTCCCCCACGATATTCGGTTGCCCGTTGATATCGCGTATCAAACGAACCGGCCCGAGATTGATTCCCATGCGCACCAACAAAGGAGGTTCCAGATCGGGGTCTTCGAGCAGCATGCTGGACCGCATGCTCAATGCCGCTTTCAGCGCATCCTCGACATCCCCCATAAAATTGATTGCCGCGCCATCTCCGGTATCCAGGATGATGCGATCCGACAACGGCACATCCCGAATGGCGGCAGAAAGATAGCTGTTGAATCGTTCCTTCAGTGAAATCTGTCCGGCAACGGACCTCTTGGAATATCCCACGATATCCAGGAAGAATACACTGCACATGATAGTTTTGTTGCTGGGTTGATCCATTTGATTTTCCAGAAGCCGTGGGGTTGTTATTCACCTCGGTGCCTCAGTCTGCAATGACATCTATTTTGTCGTGCGGATTTTAGTGGCAGTCAACGCTTAACACCAGTTTTAGTTTTTGACCGCGCCACTGGCACGTTCCGTCGTGGGCTTTTCCCTGTGCGTGGACGGGATGACGTCCCGGTTCTTCTCGCCGCTTGATCGTGAGCATCAACGGCAGGCGTGTCATCCGCAGCCGGCATGTCATGCGGCGGCGCATCCTGTTCTCCGGTCAGTCCAACCCACTCCAAAACTTGCGCCACTTCACCTTCACCCAACTCGGCGGTCATGCCGCGCTTCAGACGCGGAGGCAAGTTGATGAGTCCGAAACGGACGCGAATCAGGCGACTGACGGTCAGCCCCAATGCTTCAAAAGTACGGCGCACGATACGGTTACGCCCTTCTTTGAGCATGACCCTATACCAATGGTTAAAACCTTCGCCGCCCTCGTCCAGTAATTTGTCAAAAATCACCCGGCCATCCTCAAGGTCGATACCGATGCCCAGCATTTGCTCCATCTGCGCTTCGCTCATCGAACCCTGCACACGCACCGCATATTCGCGCTCGACTTCAAAGCGCGGATGCATCAGACGGTTGGCCAGTTCACCCGATGTGGTGAAGATCAGCAAGCCGCTGGTATTGAAATCCAAGCGACCGATGGCCGTCCATTTTTGTCCGCGCAATTTGGGTAATTTATCGAATACCGTGGTACGGTTCTCCGGATCATCGCGACTGACGATCTCGCCTTCCTGTTTGTGATAAAGCAGGATGCGTACATCCCGGTCGCGCTGGCCCACGCGCAGGGTGCGTCTATCGGCTTTAACCAGGTCCCCCTCGACGACACGCATGCCCAGCGTGGCGGGTTCACCGTTCACACTGACACGTCCGGTTGCGATCCATTCTTCCATCGTGCGGCGCGAACCAAAGCCCGCCTGAGCCAAGACCTTTTGCAACTTTTCGCCTTGATCGGCATATTCGACAGGTGCGACTTGCTCGATCTTCTTCGTCATATCGCCATCTCACGTCTTTCCATTACGGCCTGAGCCAAGGTTCCCGCATCCACCTGTTCCAATTCGCCGCCCACGGGTAAACCCCGTGCGATACGCGACACTTTGATTCCCTGCGCCCGCAACAAGGAGGCCAGGTAATGCGCTGTGGCATCACCCTCGACGGTGAAATTCGTCGCCAAAATAACTTCGCAGGAATGTTCTTGCACGCGCTTTTGCAACCGTTCCAGGTGCAACTCTTTCGCACCTATGCCATCCAGCGGCGAGAGTCGCCCCATCAGCACATAGTATTTGCCCCGATAACACTGGGTCTGCTCCATCATCAACAAATCCGCCGGCATTTCTACCACGCACAACAGATTCTCATCACGCTGATCGGACGCGCACAGATTACAAATGGCATGTTCGGAAAAATTATTGCATTGCTCGCAATGCAGGATATGCGTGGTCGCCAATTCCAGCGACTTCGCCAGATGCAACGCCCCGGCTCTATCACGTTGCAACAGATGATATGCCATGCGCTGTGCGGATTTCGGACCCACACCCGGCAGACAGCGCAGTGCGGCGATCAATTCTTCGAGATGCGAGGGTGACTTCACGTATCTCAGAACGGCAACTTCATGCCGGCGGGCAAGCCCGCTGAAAATCCGCTCATGCGCTGCTCGGTAGTCGCCGCCACTTTTTTCATCGCATCGTTCATCGCCAGCACCAGCAAATCTTCCAACATTTCTTTGTCATCCCCCAACACGCTGTCGTCCAGCGAGACACGGCGCACTTCATGCGCGCATGTCATCAGCACTTTGACCATGCCGGATGCCGACGCCCCCTCGACTTCAACCGTCGCCAATTCGGCCTTTGCCTTCTCCATATTCTGTTGCATCTGCTGCGCCTGTTTCATCAAGCCGCCCAATCCGCCCTTCATCATCTTCTTGCTCTCCTAAAAAAATTATACCGGTCTAATCGATTCCGCTATCACTCTGGCTTCCAACTCAGCCTGGGCCGCCAACACAAAACTGTCCGCCGCGATAGCCTCATTCGCCTGCTGCTGTTTGTCCTGCTTGACTTGTTGTTCGACCACAGCAGGCGTGGCGACGCTCACTTTACCCAACACGATGTGCAATTTTATCGGCTGCGCAAAATACTCGCTCAACACGGTTTGCAAGCGATCGAAGGCAACTTTATTGCTTTGCAGCCCTTTGTGTTCCGGCGACAAAATTAAGGTTAGCACTCCATTTTCAAAAGTTTGCAGCACACAGTTTTTAGCCAACTGTCCCGCCAATCCTTGCAAATTTAATTGTGCCAACAAAGTCGTCCAGTCCGGCAATTGATCCGCACTCATAACCGGTGCGGCAACAGCTTGTGCGGCCTTGGCCGGGGCTGCATCACGCATAATCGGCGCGTGCGACTGCATGGCATAAACGGGGCTTGTTTGCGAGGCGACCGAGACGATTGCGGGGGACGTTTGTGCCGTACTTTTTCCGACCGCGCCCTTGCCCGGCGTGAACGCCAACATACGCAACAACGTCATGGTAAAACCGGCGTATTCATCCGGTGCCAGATCGATCTCGTCGCGCCCGTGTATCGCGATCTGGTAATACAACTGCACCTCTTCCGGCGCGAAAAGCCGGGCCAGTTCCAAAACGGCGGCACGCTGCGGATCATCTTCGGCTATCGCTTGCGGCACGGTCTGCGCCAGCGCAATGCGATGCAACAGGCTTGCCAGTTCCTGCAAAGCCACATCAAAAGCAAGACTGCGGCTCGCCATATTATCGGCAACCGCGAGCAGTTGAGTGCCGTTGTTTTGTTGCAACGCATTCAGCAATTCAAACAAATAACTCTGGTCTATCGCGCCCAACATATTGCGCACCACGACCTCATCCACACTACCCGCCGAGAACGCGATCGCCTGGTCCATCAGACTCAGCGCGTCGCGCATACTGCCGGATGCGGCGCGCGCCACCAGATTCACTGCTGGTATTTCAAAAGCAATCTGCTCTTGCTCCAGCACATATTGCAAATGTCCCGCGATCAGCGCGGGCGGGAGTTGCTTGAGATTGAATTGCAGACAACGCGACAACACGGTCACGGGAATCTTTTGCGGATCGGTGGTGGCGAGAATGAACTTCACATGCGCGGGCGGCTCTTCCAGCGTCTTCAGCATCGCGTTGAAAGCCGACTTCGACAGCATGTGTACTTCGTCGATGATATACACCTTGAAACGCGCGGCAGTCGGTGCGTACAGCGCGCTTTCCAAAAGTTCGCGCATGCTATCGACCTGGGTGTTGGAAGCCGCATCCAACTCGAGCAGATCGACGAAACGTCCGTTGTCGATCTCTTGGCACGCGCTGCACTCGCCGCACGGCGTGGCGGTGATGCCGGACAGACAATTCAGCGATTTGGCAAAGATGCGTGCGATGGTGGTCTTGCCCACGCCGCGCGTGCCGGTGAACAGATAGGCGTGATGCAACCGGTTCTGCGAAAGCGCGTTGGTCAATGCCTGAACGACATGCTGTTGCCCTGCCAGCTGGGCAAAGTTTTTAGGTCGCCACTTTCTGGCTAGTACGGTGCTGGCTGACATTTTTCGATATTAGACTCAGCTTGGGTGATAGCGATGTGAATGTATCTCTGCTCTCACACCACTCAATAGGAGGCGAGCCTTACCCCCGGCACTTACAATAAATAGCTGTGGCTGCTTCCTTCCGGACCTGACCAGGTTCACTACCTT
>JABEVG010000083.1 GCA_013044075.1 Gallionella sp. | reverse complement strand
GCTCAAAGAGCTGCATATTTTGACGCGCGACGGCAAGCTCAATCAGGACAGCCGCCGCAAGCTGAAGCAGGTGTATCACTTGTTCCATTTTATCGAACCTTTGCTGGAAGAGGTGTTGGCGGACAAGCCAGACCTGACTCTGGTGGATCACGGGGCGGGAAAATCCTATCTGGGGTTCATCCTTTACGATTTGTTTTTCAAGTCGCGCGAAGCGGGGCATATCTACGGCATCGAGACGCGCGCGGAGTTGGTGGAAAGATCGCATCAGCTGGCAACCAAGCTAGGTTTCCCGCGCATGTCGTTTCTGAATGTGTCGGTGGAAGCATCGATTCATACCCCGGAATTACCCGAACAAATCGATGTCGTGACCGCACTACATGCGTGCGATACCGCGACCGATGATGCGATCAAATTCGCCTTGCACAAGCAGGCAAAATTCATCGTACTGGTACCGTGTTGCCAGGCGGAAGTGGCGGCGGTTCTGAACAAACACAAGAATCAATCGTTCGCCAAAACACCGCTCGCGGAAATCTGGCGGCATCCGTTGCATACCCGTGAGTTTGGCAGCCAGCTCACCAATGTGTTGCGCTGTCTGCTATTGGAGGCACATGGTTATCAAGTGACCGTGACCGAGTTGATAGGCTGGGAACATTCGATGAAGAACGAGCTGATCATTGCCAAGCGGAAAAACGTGGCGCGCAAGAATGCACACGAGCGTTCGGAACAGATTTTGGCTTGGCTGAATCTGCTGGATTTAAGCGAGCGGTTTATTTACTAGACCGGAATGCGGTGAGTTCGACGGGCCGGCTTGAGATTGCTGCCTATCACGCCACGGTTACCGCTTTAATCGCATTCAATAACGCCCACTCCCGTTGAAAACTAAACTGCCTGCCTGTGTATAATTTCACGCATTTCAAATTTTTCCGTCAAATAACATGATCACCGGAATTTTGCACACGACTTTCTTAACCGCCGACCTAGTGGCTGCGCGCGCTTTTTATGAAGGCATACTTGGTTTGCAGTTGGATCCTCATCGCCCGACGATGAGCTTCGACGGTGTGTGGTACGACATAGCACCCAGTCAACAGATTCACCTCATGCTGCTCCCTAATCCTGAGGTCGGGTTGATACGTCCAGCGCACGCCGGACGCGACCGCCATGTGGCATTGGGTGTATCAGATTTGAATGGATTGATTAAACGACTGGAAGCGTCGGAGGTGATTTACACACTGAGCCAGTCCGGTCGCTGCGCCTTATTTTGTCGCGACCCGGATGACAATGCACTGGAATTTATCGCAACCAACCCATTGATCAATGACGCATGGTTATCTAGTGACTGAGTTTAGTACCGCCGTTATTTACATAATATACAGTTTGTAATCAACGACTTGCGACAACTGCGCGGCTTGCGATGGGGTAGGTGTCACAACCAAAATGACACCCACAAAAAAGGCCGCGAAACCAGCGGCCAAGGCCTCAAGCTTTTTTTCCCAGAACGCCCGGCGTTCGATTTTCTTCTCCGTGACCAGTTCGCTGGCTGCGATCACCACGGTGTCCTCCTCGCCGATCAGGTCGGCGATCATCACGCATGCGTAGTTTGGCAATCCTTGTTGCCCAGCTTTTGCATTTCTAATATTGCTTGGATTTATTCCAAGCATTATCCCTAGTGCTTTCTGGCTGCCTGCGGCTTTTTCCGCCCGTTCGATCAGTTCCTTGAGTTCCATTTTTCAGCCTTCCTAGAAATTTCTCTTGACAGCACTATTTTTAGTGCCTTATTCTGCGCACTCGATTTAGTGCGCACCTGTTTCACGCGCCTATCTCACCACCAATCAACGAACAAAGCAAGGGGGGCATCAAATGACACATCTAAAACAGTCCAAAACCAGCCCAGCCGCCCCCCGTTTGGGCTTTTTTTCCGCTCGCCATAAAGAGGGCGGTTTTTTTATCTGCCGCGTGGTAGCACGGCAGATAACTCCGGTATACCGGAGTCTTGCATTATTTCCGGTGCTCTAAAATGGGTCTGGATACCTGCAAATACCGTTCACCCAAAATCAACACCGATTTGGCCTCATTTCTTGAACAACAGTGCATTCAGAAATCTGGCATTCACTTGGGCAGCGGTGAAGTCCTCTACGAATTCACCAGCGGCGAACTCTTAGGCTCTTGGGATTCGCGTATCAGCTTCCGCATCTTGCGCGAAGAATGGATCAGCAACGGCAAAGGCATCCAGCAAATCCCCTGTCAGCCCTACATTGAAGTCGAAGCCTCCGTGCATAAATTCTTTGCCGGCCAGAACATCTACGGCGCGCCTGTTGATTTTCAGATGACATCGTTCATGTTTCTCAAAACCCTTTTCAAGGCCTTGGGCGTGAACATCACTGACCATGATCAACACCATGCCAACAGTGCACGTCTGCCCAGCTTTTGGGATTGGCAAGTTTGCCGCATTGACTGGGCGGAAGTTTACCGATTGACACCCTGCGCGATTAGTGAATTTTTCCGCTCGATCAATCACTGCAAATTTCCGCGCCGCTCTGCCAAGGCTGCCAAATATGGCACGAACGCCGTGTACTTCCCCGGCTCTTACACCACGCTCAAGCTTTACCACAAAGGTCCCGAGTTCAAAGAACACGACAAGCTAAGAATCAAAAACGCCTTGATGACACGCATCAAAGAACAACTGGAAAACGTCACCGACAACTACCGCGAAGCCGCCGCCAAACTTTACCAATGGCGTGACAAAAAACTGGCCGCCCTGCAACGTCTTGCCGATAACCGCCTGCGCGTCGAAGTCGAAATTCACGCCGACAAACTCCAACACGATTTTGAACACCTGAACCGCTTGCCGAAGATTTCAGAAATCACAGATCAGTACATCAAACAAATTCACGACCGCGAAGTATTCAAGCTATTGAGAGAAGGAAAAACCGACATGGAAACCGTCCGCACTTATGACAAAGTAAAAGCACGCCTCAACCTTCTGCACACCACTCGTACAGCCAACGCGCTGTTTGCTTTTTATACCCAAATGTCCATCCGAGGCGAAGAAGTTACCAAGCAAGAATATTCGGATTCGCAGTTCTACGCGAACAGAAAAAAGCTCGTCGATTCTGCCGTGTCTTGGCACTCCACCGACATGTATCTGGTGCCGCAGTCCACCGCGCTGCCCGATGGATTTGCACCTGTTCGCACTGACCTGCGGCTGTGCATTACACCGATGCGGCGGCGTTCGGTGTTTCTCACCCATGAGGCTGATTACATGCCTCTAGCCGCTTAACCTGAAACTTGACCAGTAAACACTGAAAGGACACACCATGAACTCACCTGCAACCGTCACATCACTGCCCGCCAACGCTCCTAAAATCGGCCTCGCTCAAACTTACCTCAAAGGCAAAATCGCCCACGTTCGTTCTACCAAAACCGATAACGGTCGCATGTTTTTAACCATTCTGAAAACTGCTGCTCCCGATGAATACAGCCACCCCAGCACTGTTGAACTTTCAAGCTCTGAAAAGCTCGGCGAAGTTGACGACACATGGTCTGGCGTTTGCGCGGTTGTCGGTTATCCGCGTGTTTACAACAGCAAGCCCGATCAAGAAACGGGTGAGATTAAGAGCATCCGTACCGCCACGATCTCTTTGCGCGTCGTGGAAGGGTAGGGCGCGATCATGCTTAATTTACTCGTTCACGGCTTACTTAAAGAATCCGAAACTTTACTGACTTACAAAGCTCTTCTGCTTACTGATTCCGATTTTTCAAACATCGGCATCTGTGATGAGCGGTGTGCCGTTCTCGAATGTATTGAAATGGCTGTCGAACAGGTTCGCCAAGCTTCTGACAACTTGCGCGATGCTGTTGCTTTTCTCGATACTTTCGATGCGCTTGATTCCGATGCAGACGTTCCGCTTTAATCTCGCCGTTATGGCTTTCGCTCTGGTTTTCCTGCTACTCGCGGGAAAATCAGAAGCCGCTACTGGTTTTTGGGTTAACGGCCTTTGCTATCCCGATTCTTTGACCGCGCAACAGGCTTTCCTTAGCCAATATCCTAAAGTTTCCTCGGGTCTTGTTTTATCAGTTTCGCAAGTAATTTTTGACCCTGTGTTACTCAATATCAATGCGTTACTAACTGTCGTCGATGCTACGGCACGTAATCCTGTTTCATCTGCTCTTGTTTCGCTTCCGATTAACACCTGCAACACGCTTTTGCAGCTCAGTCCCGTTATTGATTCCCCCTCCATGCTCTATGCGTTCACTTGGGGCTTTACCTCGATTATGTTTTTTTTCGGCCTAGGCCTTGCTATTAACGCTGCGGTCACTGCAATAAAAAAAGTTTGATTTCGTGCAAACGAAAAACGTCCGGCGGGGCGATTACCGCGAACTGTGGGGGGTTTACTCCAACGAAAGGTAACAAATGAATTTGATTCTTGCTGCTGTTGATTTTACGGGGATTGCGACTTGGGTTGGTGTGGCTGGCATCGCAATTATCGGCATCACGATGGCCTTCAAGGGTATTGACTTGGGCAAGCGCGGCGTACGAAAGGCTTAATCATGGGAACAACCACTACCACAACTTCCATCATGGCCCAGATTTTCGCTGCGGTTGATTTTACTGGGATTGCGACATGGGTTGGTGTCGCTGGCATTGCTGTTATCGGCATCACGATGGCCTTCAAGGGTATCGACTTGGGCAAGCGCGGCGTACGCAAGGCTTAATCATGATCTCACTACTGCTGGCGTGTTTTTGGATTTCTGTCGTATTCATCGGCGCGCTTGCAGCGGTGGTCTTGTGTTTTACAATTCTAAAGAGGGATTAAACTTGAAAACCTTAAACCCTTTTTTTCTCTTTCTTTTTCTGCTGTTTGTTTTTCTCTCGAATTCTGCTTACGCGCTGTCTTGTACGGGCGCGGTAGCTGGTACATATAGTTCAGGTACAGCCGCTTGTGCTGCCATTGGTTCGGCCTTTTACGCTGGCCCTTCTACTCAATCAGCATCTGGTACCTCTTCCGGTTCTTGCTACAACAGCGGGAATCCTACTTCTCCTTCGTCGGCTTCTTGGTCGTGTTCTGGTGCGCCCACTACTTGTCCAACTGGTCAACTCTTTGACCAATATAAAACCTCTTGTGTAACTGTTTACCAAGGTGGTACAGGTGTTTCAACGTGTACAACCGCAGGTTGTAACAGTACCTCTTATACGGATCCGGCTTCCGCTTGCGCTTCTTATGGCACGGGCCCCGTTGGATTAAACCTTGTCGGCGGTCATACTTCTACGCTTTCGGGTACGTCTTGCTCTGTTACTCAATGTAACAGCTCCGCACAGTGTTCAACCTCTGTCTATGACTTGACCTCTGGCGCGCAGGTTGGCACTACTTCCGCTCCTTTTTCTCCACCCGGTACGCCTGCGGCTTCCAGTGTTCCCACTACCACCACCTCCGCTTCCAGTGTTCCCACTACCACCACTTCCGCTTCTGGTGTTCCCACTACCACCACTTCCGCTTCTGGTGTTACTGGCACTACCACTGGCACTACCACTGGAACTACTACTGGAACTGGCACTGGAACTGGCACTGGAACTGGCACTGGCACTGGAACTGGAACTTCATCTCCTGCTATTACCTGTGCCGATACCAACACCTGTACCACTGCCACGGCTGGCACTGGTGCGGCTCTTCCTGCTCTTCCAACGTCCGCTTCTGGCTCTTGGTATGTCAAGACCTATCCGAACGGCATTAAGGGCGTTCTTACCGACAACTTTACGACACTTAAAGCTACTCCCTTATTCGGCATCATCAATAACATCGTCCCCACTCTTAATGGTTCGGCATCCACGGGCTGCTTTACTCTCAATGTTTGGAAAATCGGTGATCAATACCTTTGCATTCCTCCTATTGTGATGACGTTTTTGGGAATCATTATGATTCTCACCGCTCTGTTTTCTGCTCGTGCGATTATCTTTGGAGGTTGAATCGTGAATACAATTATTGTCGTTCTTAACAATATCCTTGCTTGGTTTGGTTCAATTCCCGAGTGGTTTTTTAATCTCGTTAAGGATTTTGTTGCTACCCTTTTTGATATGCTCGGCGATCTTGTCGCCTTCGTTCTTGATCAACTTTTTCAAGGCATTATCGCTATTATTGCTCTTATTCCCGTTCCATCTTCTACCTTCAATGCGAATCAATACCTCGCGGGTGCGCCTTCTGAATTTATCGGCATGTTGATCGCAATTCGCATACCCGAAGCCTTTGCAATTATTGTTGTTGCTCTGGGCATTCGTTTCTTGCTGGGTCTCATCCCCGTTGTTAGGGTGGGCGGCTAAATGATAAATTTATTGCTTGGCCCTCCTGGTGGTGGTAAGAGTTTCGAGGCTGTTGTATTTCACGTGCTCCCTGCTCTCCGCAAAGGTCGTAAAGTTATTACTAATTTGCCTTTGAATATGGAAGAGTTGCGTAAACTCGATGTCAAGTATCCGGCTTTGGTTGATTTACGTGTTTCCAATCGCGAAGAGGAAATACAAAAGAACTCTTGGAACGCTTTTCATCGCGTCTGGGATAAGCTCTCCATCAAACAATCGTTTGTCCCTTTCGCTTCTCTTGCTGATTATGGCGATTCGTGGCGGCATCCTAAAACCGGTGCTGGCCCTCTTTATGTCATTGACGAATGCCATAAGCCTTTACCCGCTAAAGGCACACAAAAAGCTGTCGAAGAATGGTTTGCTGAACACCGCCATGAGTTCGCCGATGTTCTGTTGATTACTCAATCTTCCGGTAAGCTTTGCAAGGCGATCACTGATTCCTGTCAAGTCGTCTATCGTGTCAAGAAAGCTACTGCGCTTGGCTCTAATAACGCCTATATCCGCAAGGTTCAGGACGGCCTAAGGGGCGAGGTTGTCAACGAAGCAATCCGCCGTTACAAGCCCGAATTCTTCAAGTTCTACAAAAGCCACACTCGCAGCGATGGTGAAGGTTCAGAATTGGCCGCTAATGATATTGTTCCTTTTTGGAAGCGTTGGCCCGTTGTTGGTGCCGGTATTTGTTTTTTGCTTGTTGTGGGTTTGTTGCTCTCCGGCAAGACTGCCAACCCAATGAAAGCGGGGATTCGTGACGTTTCCTTGATTACTTCCGCATCGGCTCAATCGTTATCTTCTTTGCCTGTTTCCGGTGTTCCTTCTGTTTCCGGTGTTGTTCCTGTATCTGCTCCTGGTTCTTCTGTTCCTGCTGTCCGTATAAAACAAGCGCATCCTTTCGAGGGCATGACTATTCACGTCACGGGTTTTATTGAAAATGACAAACATTTTCTTTACTCTTTCTCCGCCGATCAGAACGGTCAAACCAGTTTTTCACTCTCTCAAAAGAATTTGATTCTAAGTGGTTACACGGTGGAAAAACTTAGTCCTTGCTCTGCCCTTATAGGCTACAAAGATATTCATTTTTACGCGGTTTGCGACACTCCCCAGACGGGCATCGCACGTACTATGGTTGGTAATGGGGGGGCATGAGCGGCGGAACGTAGTTCCGAGGCTCCGCCGCGCCCCCCGCCATATCTTCCATGACTAAATTTATTTTATTTTTTCTCGTTCTTGCCCTTTTCGGTTGTGCTTCGCCCGATGAACGTAGAGATAATTTTCTTCGCTGGTATCACGATCAAAAAACTTTTGATGAGCAATAAATAAATTTTGAAAGTCTAGACCAATAAAAAGCCCTCCGAAGAGGGCTTTTTCTTTGTTCAGAGAACTTATGCGGCTGCGATTTCTAACCGTTTTTCGATGCGTTGTAATCGTTCCTTGATCTGGTCGATCACACCTTGCTGACGGTATACGTCTTCCTGTGTTCCCACGTTTTCGCCGCGCATACTCGCGATGCTTGATTCCACACGTGTCAAGCGGTGTTTGATTTCGCTGAACTCGCTTTGATTTTCAGATCGGAATGCTAGGATCTCGTTTCTCAACGCTCTAAGCTGTTCTAGTACCAAGTTATCCGTTTCGTTCATGTTCTATCCTTTCAAGTGATGGTCAAGATTAAATGATTCTGCCCGCTTGCGCAAACTTTGTCTTATAGTTGCTTGTTGTATGCGTCTCTCAGTTTTTCTTCGCTAACATCGTAGAGTGTCTGTATTTTACAAATGGCTTCGGGTAACTCCCAGCCTTCTTTCCATATCAGTAAATTCAGATGTTCTAGTGCGTCATATAAGCTGCTGCCTTTGTGTTTGCAGCTATACACTGGATTGTTTTGTTGTTCATTTTTCATCGCATCATCCTTTAATGTTTGCCCGCTTTTGAATTCCTCGCGGTGCAGGTTTTACCGCGTGCTTCTTTGCTTCACCCCTCAACGTCTCGCCCTGCTGTAATGGCTCGCAGTGTTTTCAAAAATCAACTATGTTGCCAAAATCGCAGCGACGGTTTCATCGTCGACCGATTGCCGGAACACCCGAAGGGCGACGGCTTTATCGTCGTGGTTGATTTTTTAAAACACGGAGAGAAATTCAGCGTTTTGGGCGAGACGTTGAGGGGTGAAGCATTTGCGCAGTGCTGCATAGTCGAGGCCAAAGAACAGGCCGCGCAGCGACCACCGCGCAAGGCGCGTGCATTGGATTACTCGGCGTTAGCCGAAAGGGGCTGTCGACTTGTTTCGTGGCGTTAGCCACAAAGGGATTTTGATTCTGGTTTATGATGCGCCTTCAAAAAAAGGGGGCAGGGGATGCGTGTTCTGATTTTGTTCTTGGTGTTGTTCGCCGCGTATTTAGCTTTTCAGTTATACGGGCCGTCTCTCAATCTTCGAACTTTACAGACTGTTGTGCCTGTTGTTCCTGTTCGTCCTCTGGCATCTGTCCAGTCTTACCACGCTGTCGAGGCAAGGCCTGCAATCTACAAGTGTCTGATCTCTGGCCGTACCGTTTATTCATCTGCGCCATGTACCATCCACGCTTCAGTTGTTGCTAATCACATTACCGTTATCGCTCCTGTTGTTCCGTCTCCGCAATCTGTTGTTGCGTATCAGGACACGCCAGCTTCTTTGCCTGTCACTAACGAACCTGTCAAGCGCACTGACTGTAACCCTGAACAGGCAGTTGTCGAACAAGCTCATGTCGATTTGCGCATGTGTACGCCCATGCAGTGCGAATTTCTCCGCCAACGGTTGCGCGATGCAAATGTTGCCCTTGATGCTTGCGAATTTTCTATGCGCTGATGCAGTTCATCAAATATCCGTCTTGGGCCGACATGATCGTCTATCACTATTGGCCATTGCGGAACGCCCGTAGTTTTGACACGGCGCGGATCCGCAAACAATACCGCCTGATCGAGAAGGAAAAAAAACGCCTGCATGAAGCAGGCGTTGATGGTGAGCTGGTGCGATTGCTATGCCGTCACATGGTCAATCCGCGCAACCCGCTAGCGGCGCAACGTTTCCACATAGCATTGCTAAAATCGCAGCAAACCAGCTTTGAATTTGTCGTATAGCTTTTTTCGTGTTTGACATAATATACATTATGCGTATTTCAGGGTAAACCCAGCCGGAACAGAAATCGGAACGGTTTGGCGTTTGACATACCCCGGATTAGCGGTCGCGCCGCCCTTTCGCATCGTTCGGTCAGCCGGTCCGGGTCCTATGTAATACCCGGACTTTGTACCCCATGGGGGACACTCCCCGCAAACCCGCGCCAATACTGGCTTACAGCGCAGGCACTTTTTGCGAAACTCTCGAAACTGTTCCGGCTTAACCAGCTAGTCCGCGTCCCCTGTAATACGCGGACTTTGTGCCATGGATGGCTGATTCCCCGCAAACCCGCGCCAATACTGGCTTACAGCGCAGGCACTTTTTGCGAAACTTCTAAAACTGTTCCAGCTTGGGCTTTTGACTTTGGCACTAGCCCGCATGGGCTGTTTGCCGACAACCCGCCAGCGCATCAGAAAACCCGCTGCATGGATGGCGGCCGCTTTCCTGCCAAGCCGGTTTTGACTGTTGGGGAGTTTCCGCCTGTCGTGCAGGCGCATGAGCGGCGGAACGTAGTTCCGAGGCTCCGCCGCGCGCCTGCTCCCGAAGAGCTGCACCGCTTGGAACTGACCGAGCGGGAGTTCTTGCATGCTCACGCCGCCGTTGCACAAGAGCGCAACCGCACCCGTCAAGCGATACGCCAAGGTAAGGCCACGGCGCAAGATTTGCAGGCTACGGACGGCCTTTGGGACAAGCTGCAAGCGGTTATGTTTGCGCGCATGAAGGGAGGCCAAGCATGAGCCGCCGCAAATCATCAACCCGCTGGATCTCCGCGCAAGACTTCGCCGACTTACGCAAGCAAGGCGGCATGACACGCAAGGAAGCTGCCAAAGCCTTGGACGTGACACCGCGCACGATTCAGAACTGGGAAACAGGCGGGGCGCGCATCCCGTGGATGGCTTACCGGATGCTGCGCATTCTTCGCGGCTTCGCCCTGCCCGGCGTGGCTTGGGAAGGTTGGACGATTCGCGATCATGAAATGTTTAGCCCCGCTGGTCGCCAGTTCGATGCGGCTTGGCTGCTCAACGTTGAGCATGTTTTCTCACAAGCGCGCCTGTGGCGGCAGATGTATGCCCGCTCCGGTATTAAAAAACCCGCTTCGACTGTCCTGCCCTTCCCCGACCGCCGCCCTGTGGCTGTCGAGCGGGTCAGGCCGCTTGAGGCTCAACCTAAAAAACAGATGGGAGGTTCACGATGAACGATAAAACCGATAAACCAAAGCTGGGAGCTTTTGGCTTTCCTGTTCGAGCCGCTGCCGCGCCTGTCCCGCAGGGTCAGGCAGGCAAGGCGAAACAGGAAAAACCCAAAGCCCGGCGGTTGCCGCGTCAATCGCTCGGCAATCCTCCGCCTGGGGCAATGCCTGAACATCCGGGCGGATTTCTTGGCCTGTCCCGCGCCGTTGTTCCGGTATCTGCCGTGGCGCGTGATTGGGGCATCAGCTCGCGCCGGGTGCGGGTGATGCTGGTCGAGGGTCGCCTAGAAGGTCGCCAGCTTGAAAACGGCTATTGGCAGGTGTTCCACCCCTACCGCTACGTATTCGGTACACGCGGGCCGGCAATTAAGCGACAGCGGGAGCTTCCGCCCGCTCCCGAAAGACGGGAATGGAATCCGGATTACTAACCATGAAAACTTTGACAACACAGGAGAAAACCATGAATATGCAAAAACTCGGAACAGTTTTAGCCTTTCCGGCGCACTTTAACAATTCAATAAAAAGCATTATAAACAAAGTATTGCATGTGATACTTTATACATTATGCGTATAACGGGGTAAGTCAAACAGGAACAAAAACCGTACCGGCTTGGCACTTGTAATATTAATGTAAAATATTAATAAAAATCTGTATTAAATTGAATAATATATATTTAGCCATTAAGTTGCTTGCTAATTTGCTACATGCGTCCGTACTTATCAGACATATCTGCTAATAGCTGGGTGTACTCAGGCAGGACCTGCTCCCAGGAAAAACGCCACTCCCAATTTCCCGTCGCCTGGCCCGGAAAGTTCATGCGGTAATCACCAGGCAGTGCGAGCACATCTTGCATGGGGAAAATGACCGTGTTTGCTACCGAACCTGAAAGTGCGCGCATCATGTCGCTATGAATATCACTCCCGTCGCTACCAAGATATCGGAGAGCGAACGACTTCTCGTGATTAGGTAAGGCATTCCACCAACCGAGAGTTGTGTCATTATCGTGCGTACCCGTGTATGCAATGGTATTGGGTACATAATTGTGCGGCAGAAAAAGATTGCTTTCACCATCACCAAAAGCAAATTGCAAGATACGCATACCTGGCAGACTGAATCTGTCACGCAATTCGATAACGTCGGGCGTGATCAGCCCCAAGTCTTCGGCGATGATGGGTAATTGTCCAAAAGCTTGTTGGAATGCCTCAAATAACTTTGCGCCTGGCCCCGGCATCCATCGTCCGTACATAGCATTTTTTGCATCGGCAGGGATTTCCCAGTATTCCGAAAAGCCACGAAAATGGTCGACACGTACCAGATCAAAATACTTCAGCGCGTGCTTCAATCGCGCAATCCACCAAGCATAGCCGGATGTTTCGTGTGCGGCCCAACGATAAAGCGGGTTTCCCCAAAACTGTCCTGTTTCACTGAAATAGTCTGGTGGTACACCAGCAACGACCGTTGGTTGACCACTTTCATCAAGTTCAAAAATCTCTTGGTGTGCCCACACGTCAGCACTTTGATAAGCCACGAAAATTGGGACGTCGCCGATAACATGAACACCGTTATCATTCGCATAGCGTTTCAATCGAGACCACTGGCGTGAGAAACACCATTGGCAGAACCTCCAAAAATTGATTTCAGTTTCGCAAACCTCTTTCACCCGGTCCAATGATGCGGGGTTTCTTTGGGCAAGTTCGGCAGGCCAGTGACTCCATGTACAGCCATTTCGGCGAATTTCTATGGTCTTGAATAATGCGTAATCTTCCAGCCAATCATTTTCTTCTGCGCAAAAGGAGTCATACTCTCGCAGCTCTTTACCGGGATTAGCAAAGAAGCGGGTCGCCGCACGACGTAAGCGTTCCAGGCGAAATAGCACAACCTGATTATATTCGACATGGCCAGCTCTAAATTCAGGATGCGGATTCAGATCAGACTGATTGAGCCAACCTTGACTAGCTAATTCGGCGAGATCGATAAGCAATACACTCCCGGCGAAAGCCGAACAACTCATATACGGCGAATTCCCCGGCCCGATCTCTCCCAATGGCAGCATCTGCCAATATGTTTGACCTGCCTGCTTGAGCCAATCGACGAACCGATAAGCATCTACACCAAAGTCTCCAGAGCCATGTGGTCCGGGCAACGATGTGGGGTGGAGTAATATTCCGCTGGATCGCTTGGATAACATAGCTGTGAATGCCCAGATTATGCTTAATTGATATTTATGGGGAGGGCTATTCTGATGCCCGACGCATCGCTCCGCTCACTTCGGTATTCACACTTCCCAGACTCACAGGTTCGGAAAGACTGTGTGGAGCGGGCAATTTGATCAGTCGATACAACTCCCTCAGGTTGTGACGGTACAAACGATCGAAGCTGGCCACCGATAACGAGGGATTGTAATCACCGAACCACCAGAACCAATCCGAACTTTCGCACGAGCTCAGTTGCTGCTCGGCAGCGATTTGTTCGTCTGGGTTTAGCGTGCCGTTCGACATGGCATCGTCATAACTCACTTTTGCGGCACACAACAAATCCCACGCCAGATTCTTGTCTTTACATCCTATCCATGTGGAAAAATTGCCATACACCCAGCTACCGGCAACAATACTCGTCAGCGTTTGTGTCTTGGCACATTCAGAACGAATAGGACTCAGTTTTAAATAGCTGCTAAAAGTATTGGTATGTATTTTGGTGTGATTTTCCAATTCGGTATACAACTGATCCAAAAAGTAAAAACCATTGTAGGGGTAATATTCCCAGGCATTCTCGCCATCCAAAATGACACTCACAATCGGTGCCTCACCATCGACAGCATGCTTTGCAATCTCCTCGATTTGGGCGACAAAATGGCGCGCGGCATCTCTGCCATCCCAACGCGCATATTCAAAGCCGATCAGATCAGAAAGATTGTCGTCGCGAAAAAAACAACTTATCGCTCCGGCCGCTCCCGCAAGTTTGTAGGGTCGATACAGATACTGGGCACGATTTTCCGTGGGCAGATGATTATGGCGCAGACTATTCACTAATACCGTCTGACCGCTTGCCGTCCATTGACACCCCTCCTCCGCCATCACTGCAAGCGTCTCATTGGAAATCGAGCCCTCAGCCGGCCAGATGCCTTTGGGTTCAGAACCGAAACGGAGAGTGTGGCTCTTCTTGGCTTTGGCGATGTGTTGGGCGACCCGTTCTTTTCCGCCGGGGTAGACAGCGGATTCTGGCAATGGCGCATCAGGCAGCGCTTCAAGCGTGCTGGAAAAATCAATCATCAACGGAGCCAGCGGATGGTAATGAGGGGTGGCGGAAATCTCAATCTGGCCGGATTTGGCAAGTTTGCGATAGCGCGGAATGATGCCCGTGATCAACTGACCGATGAGATCCAGCAATTCCTTGCGTTCCTGATAGGTGTACCCTTCCCCCTTTTGCATCAGCCTGGCCACCAATGGGTGTTTGCGCCTGACGCTCTCGCCACACCACGCGAGGTGATACCAAGTGAGTAGATCCGCCATGTACTGCCCGGACAGATACGACAGAACCGCATCCCCGTCACCTTGCAGACTTTGATGAAGTTTCATCAATCTTTTATAGGCCGGGAACGGCTCCACCATCTTCTCGTGATTGCAGCGAAAGCATACATCCAATACCAGTTCGCGTTGATCGGCCGTCAGATCGTTCGGGTTTTTATGGGATAGTAAACGCAACAAGGGGTCGCGCAATATTCCGGTGGCAAACTGGTCGACATAGTCTTCGAGCTGATCGACCAGAATAGGCACAAAATTCAACACCGCACGAATCTTGGGATGTTGTTCCAAGTGATACGCCATATCGGTGTAATCCTTGATGGCGTGCAAATACGTCCACGGCAACACAAAATCGCCGTTCGAATAATCGCGGTAATCTGGCTGATGCATATGCCAGAGGAATACAAGGTCAACTGATTTTTTCATAAAAGACACCCGCCGTATGTGGCGGGTCTGGGAACAAATTAACTAGCGGATACTGTGAACGGCTTGGCCTAGCATCTCCGGCGTGACCAACGTTACACCATTGGCACTGACATGGAAACGTTTACGGTCTTCTTCGGGATTGACGCCGATGCTCATTCCCTCGGGTATCTTGCAGTTCTTGTCGACGATGACTCTTTTCAGCGTCACATAGCGACCGACATCGACATTGGGCAGCAATACCGAGTCTTCGATCAAGGAATAACTGTTGACCCGAACATCGGAGAACAGCAGGGAATGCCTGACCGTTGAACCGCTGACAATGCATCCCCCTGAAACCAGTGAGTCCACCGCCACACCGCGGCGATCAGGCTCATCGAAGACGAATTTTGCCGGTGGCAACTGCTCCTGATGAGTCCATATCGGCCATTCTTGATCGTACATATTCAAATCGGGGACCACTTTCGTCAGTTCCATGCTGGCTTCCCAATATGAATCGATCGTACCCACATCGCGCCAATACGGCACCTGGTCATCGCCCATCCCCACGCAGCTTTGTTCGAAACTTTGCGCGAACACGCGGTATTTTTCCACCATGTGCGGGATCAGATCCTTGCCGAAATCATGGCTGGATTTTGGATCATCCGCATCACGTATCAATTGTTCATATAAAAACTGACTGTTGAATACATAGATGCCCATGCTGGCGAGGGACTTTTCCGGATTGCCGGGGATAGAAGGCGGGTTAGCGGGTTTCTCGACGAATTCGACCACGCGAGACTGGTCATCCACACCCATCACACCGAACGCAGTAGCTTCGGCCACCGGAACTTCCAAGCAGGCAACCGTCATATCCGCCTTGCTTTCCACATGAAATGCCAGCAGCTTGCCGTAATCCATTTTATATATATGGTCTCCCGCCAGAACCAGTACAAAATCGCATTTTGATTCACGGATGATGTCCAGGTTTTGGAACACCGCATCGGCCGTCCCTTGATACCAATGGTCCTCGCTCACCCGTTGTTGCGCGGGAAGCAGATCGACGAACTCACCGAACTGACCGTTCAAAAAAGACCAGCCGCGCTGGATATGCTGAATCAGACTGTGGGATTTATATTGGGTGGCGACACCGATGCGGCGTATGCCGGAGTTGACGCAATTGGAGAGCACAAAATCGATGATTCGAAACTTGCCGCCGAAAGGCACGGCGGGCTTGGCGCGCCAATCGGTGAGCTGATGCAGACGACTGCCTCGACCGCCCGCCAGTACCATCGCGTAGGTATTTTTGGTGATACGACTCACAAAGCGCGGTGCGGGATCTCCCGATACAACATGATATTTTTTTTGTAAATAACCTAACTCAGCATTCATTTCGCCTCTCCCTTTATTTACCCTCTCGTCGCGGGGGCATTATCGTTTACAATCGGTCAACTAGACAAGGATAAATAGGGAGCTTAAGTGAATAAGTTGATTGAATCGTTGCTGCAAGCCCGACTCTATGACCCGTTCGCTCTACTGGGGATACACCGCGAGGGAACAGGGTGGGTCATACGTGTCTATCAACCGCATGCTACCCAGGTCGCATTGATCGAAGCAGGTGGCAATGAGCCGCTCAAGCTCATCCATCCCGCCGGGGTCTTCGAATGGCGTGGCAACAACGAGCCCGCCCGCCCCTACCGTGTGCGTATCAGCGAAGGCACTTTGGCACGCGATGTCTGTGACCCCTATCAATTTCCCCCTCATCTTTCACCGGAAGATTTGTACCTGTTCAGTTCAGGCAAATTGCATCAAGGCTACCGTGTGCTGGGCTCGCACCCGGTCGAGATCCACGGCGTTAAAGGTATACGCTTCGCCGTCTGGGCACCCAATGCCGAACGGGTCAGCGTGGTGGGAGAATTCAATCAATGGGATGGTCGCCTGAATCCGATGCGTTCGCACGGGTCCAGCGGCGTGTGGGAGTTGTTCCTTCCAGAGATAGCGCAGCATGCCCTGTATCGTTACGAGATACGCAACCGTGACACCGGCAATCTACTAACCAAGACCGACCCATACGCTCAAGGTTATGAGTTGCGTCCCGGCACGGCAGCACTCACTGCACCTGCTCATACTCATCATTGGCAGGATGCAGAATGGATGAAGCAGCGCGGTACATGGGATTGGCTGCATGCGGCGATCAGCATTTACGAAGTTCATGCGGGTTCATGGAAACGTCATCCAGACGGGCGTTTTTATACCTATAGCGAACTTGCCTTGGATATGGTGCCGTACGTTAAAAGCATGGGTTACACCCACATCGAGTTGATGCCCGTGACCGAACATCCGCTGGATGAATCGTGGGGTTATCAATGCTCAGGTTATTTCGCCCCGACCAGCCGCTTTGGTTCTCCAGACGAGTTGCGCCAACTGATCGATACCTGTCACCAGGCCGGTATCGGTGTGATCCTGGACTGGGTACCCGCGCACTTTCCTCAGGATAGTTGGGCATTGGCGCGCTTTGATGGCACGGCACTGTATGAACATGAAGATCCTCGTTTGGGTTTTCATCAGGACTGGGGCACACACATATTCAATTTTGGCCGCAACGAAGTGCGGTCTTTCCTGATGTCCAGTGCGCATTACTGGTTGTCTGAATTCCATTTCGATGGTTTGCGCGTGGATGCGGTCGCCTCGATGTTATATCTGGATTATTCACGCAAAGCCGGCGAATGGATACCCAACAAATACGGTGGTCGCGAGAATCTGGATGCGGTCGAGTTCCTGCGCGAAATGAACATCATGGTGCATGACGAATTTCCCGGCGCGTTGACCATGGCGGAAGAATCCACCGCATGGCCGGGCGTATCACGCCCTGTTTATGTGGGCGGATTGGGATTTTCGATCAAGTGGAACATGGGTTGGATGAACGACACTTTGCGCTATTTCGAGCACGACCCTATACATCGTCGCTATCACCACAACGAGCTGACCTTCGCCCAAGTGTATGCCTATAGCGAGAACTTCGTGCTGCCGTTCTCGCATGACGAAGTCGTGCACGGCAAGGGTTCGCTACTATCCAAGATGCCCGGTGACGGCTGGCAGAAATTTGCCAACTTGCGTTTGCTGTTGACTTACCAGATGACCAACCCCGGCAAAAAACTCAATTTCATGGGCAACGAAATCGCCCAAGGTCGCGAATGGCAATCCAAATGGGAGTTGGAATGGTGGCAACTGGGAGAAAAATTGCATCGCGGCATGCAAAACCTGACGCATGATCTGAATAAACTGTACCGCGATATCCCGGCATTGCATGAACTCGACTTCAATCATGAAGGTTTCACCTGGCTGGACTGTAACGATGCGAGCCATTCGGTACTGTCTTATCTGCGCAACGCACGCAACGGCTCCAGTGTCGCTGTTGCCTTGAATCTCACGCCATTGCCGCGCGAACACTACCGTATCGGCCTGCCCAAGCATGGGTTGTATCGTGAAGTGTTGAACAGTGACTCCGATTACTACGCTGGTAGCAATCTGGGAAATGCAGGATTGATCCAGTCCGAAGCGACTCCCTGGATGGGTATGCCCTGCTCCGCCGAGATCACTTTACCGCCGTTGGCCGGTGTCATACTTGTTCCAGAGGCCTAATTCCAAAGAATCGTCGTCACCATCATGTCTAAACTTACTCTTTCTCCCGCCTGGCGTGCGCTCAGCGCGCACTTTGATTCGATGCGCGAGCGGCATATGCGCCAGATGTTCCAGGACGACCCGGCGCGCTTTAATAAATTCACGGTACAACTGGGTGGGTTGTTTTTCGACTACTCCAAGAATCGTATTAACGAAGAGACCGTAGGCCTGCTGGTCAAACTGGCCGAACAATCCGAGTTGCCCGCTTTTATCGAACGCATGTTCAACGGCGACAAGATCAATAGCACCGAGGGACGCGCAGCACTACATACCGCGCTGCGCAACCGTTCCGGTCGCCCGGTGTGGGTGGATGGCAAGGATGTCATGCCCGATGTTCGACGTGTACTCGGTCTGATGCGCCGCTTCTCCGAGGCGGTGCGTGGCGGTGTGCACCTCGGTTACACCGGAAAACGCATCACCGACATCGTCAACATCGGCATCGGCGGTTCCGACCTTGGGCCGTTGATGGTGTGCGAGGCACTCAAACCCTTTGCCGATCAGACCCTGCGTGCCCATTTCGTTTCCAATATCGATGCATCCCATCTGTGCGAGACACTCAAAAAAATCGAAGCCGAAACGACATTGTTCATCGTCAGTTCCAAAACTTTTACGACACAGGAAACCTTGACCAACGCACATTCCGCGCGTGACTGGCTGGTCGCAAAACTGGGCGACGAACAGGCTGTCGCGAAACACTTTGCGGCGGTTTCAACCAACCTGGAGGCGACCGCCAAATTCGGTATCAACCCGGATAACGTGTTCGAATTCTGGGATTGGGTAGGCGGACGCTATTCATTGTGGTCGGCTATCGGTCTGCCTGTCGCGCTGTATCTGGGTATGGATAAATTCGAGGCGTTGCTGGACGGCGGTCACGCGATGGATGAACACTTCCGTCACACCGCACTGGATAAGAACATCCCCGTGCTGATGGCGATGCTCGGTATTTGGTACGGCAACTTCTTCCATGCGGAATCGAATGCCGTGTTCCCCTACGACCAGTACATGCACCGCTTCGCGGCTTATTTGCAGCAACTGGATATGGAGAGCAACGGCAAAGGTGTGGACCGTGAGGGCCATGCGGTGGATTACGATACTGGCATGGAGGTCTGGGGTGAACCGGGTACCAATGGTCAGCACGCGTTCTATCAGCTCATCCATCAAGGTACGCGGCTCATCCCCTGCGATTTCATCGCACCGTTGCGCAGCCAAAATCCATTGGGGCAACACCACGCTATCCTGATCGCCAATTGCTTCGCGCAGACCGAGGCACTGATGGTCGGCAAGACCGAGGAAGAAGCACGCGCCGAACTCGTCGCGCAAGGATTGTCCGGTGCGGCGTTGGCCGCGCTGTTGCCGCACAAGGTCTTTCCCGGCAACAAGCCCACCAACACCCTGCTGGTCGAACAACTCGATGCCCGCACCCTAGGTATGCTGATCGCCCTGTATGAACATAAAGTATTCGTACAAAGCGTGGTTTGGAACATCAATCCCTTCGATCAATGGGGCGTGGAATTGGGCAAACAGTTGGCCGCGAAAATTTTGAAAGAGCTGCCCGATTCGAGCGTCGCAGCCCCGCATGATGCCTCGACCAGCGGACTCATAGAGTATTACCACCGACACAGCAAATAAACTTGCCTAGGCAAATGTGATGTCAACTGCATGTGATTGAATCATGATGAACTCGCCTGATCTTGTGCATTGCCCCGCGCCGTGGGGTGTTGCAACAACCAAAAACGACGGCACTGCCTGGTCTTAGTGCTTCGTGTACCACGCGCCCATGCAAAACATCCACAAAAAAGTCGTCAAACGCCTGTTTCTAGGATGGCTTTTGCTGTCCCTGATCATCGGCGGGGCGGTGCTTTATCTGAAAATTGGGCAAGTGGATCAACAGACGCTTGAGTTGGCAGTGCGGGAGTCACGGCATTTCACCGTCGAGTTCGATCGATCCAGTTCCAGCCAGATGGAGCGACTGAAGCAGAAAGCCGACCAATTCCTCAAGGGTCATTTCATGATTCTCGAGCTCTACGATGAACACAGGAAACAAATTCTGCGTGGGGTGAGTCCGGGTGGCGAGGCAATCGAGCAAAAGCTCGACCAGCATGCCCACGCTTTTCCCATGGAGAACACCGCGTATCACAGGAATTTTCTGCTCGACCAAAGTTTGTTCATGCAGGTGCTGTTGCCCCTGCAGGACAAGAGCGGGGAGCTGATCGGTTATTTCGAGGGCGTCTATCAGGTCGATGCCGAGACCTTGCGCAATATCCAAACCGACATCGTCCGCACTCTGCTGATGGTGGTGACGGTGATCCTCATCACCGCCATCATGCTCTACCCCATCATCATTTCCCTCAACCGTGGGCTGATCCAGCTCACCTCCGATTTGCTCAAGGGCAATATCGAGCTGATGGATGTGCTGGGCAGTGCCATTGCCAAACGGGATTCCGACACCAACAGCCATAATTACCGGGTCACCATTTATGCGATTCGGCTAGCCGAGGTGTTGGGTCTGCCCAGCGCGCAGATCCGCCATCTGATCGCGGGCGCATTTCTGCACGACGTGGGCAAGATCGGCATCCGCGACAACATCCTGCTCAAACCCGCCAAGCTGTCCGATGAGGAATTTGCGGTGATGCGCGACCACGTCTTGCTGGGCGTGGACATCATCAGCAAATCCAAATGGCTGGCCGGGGCGAGAGAAGTGGTGGAGTTCCACCACGAAAAGTTCGACGGTAGCGGTTATATGCAAGGTTTGAAGGGCAAGGAGATTCCCCTGAATGCGCGCATCTTCGCGATTGTCGATGTGTTCGATGCACTCACCTCCAAGCGTCCCTACAAGGAATCCTTCGGTTTCCAGGAGGCGATGGACATATTGCAGCGCGGTAGCGGCAGCCACTTCGATCCAGACTTGCTGCACACCTTCAGCGGCATCGTCGCCTCGCTTTATCAGGAGACCGCTCAAGCCAGTGACAGCAGCCTGGCGGCATTGCTGAGCCAGTTGGTCAACAAACATTTTTTTCATGCCTGATCGGACTATCCCGAGGCTGGTCCGGGTGGGTTGACCAGACAATATGAGGCGCGCATGAGCGACAATGACACAGCACACAACGGCACCGCTCGCGGTTTAAGTAGCGCCGAGGTTGCGCAACGACTCCAGCAACAGGGGAGCAACGAGGTGGCGGAAGAAACATCTCATCCGCTGGCGGTGTTGCTGCACAAGTTCTGGTCGCCGGTGCCATGGATGCTGGAGGTCACGGTCATTCTGCAACTCATGCTGGGCAAACCGGACGAAGCTGCTGTGATCGCCATGCTGCTGGTGGTCAACGCCGTGCTGAGTTTTCTCCAGGAAGGGCGAGCCAATAAAGCCTTGGCCCTGTTGCGGCAGCGTCTCAACATCCAGGCGCGGGTGCTGCGCGACGGCCACTGGCAACTGGTGCCCGCACGCGAACTGGTGGTGGGCGACGCGGTGCATCTGCGCATGGGGGATATTGTCCCCGCCGATCTGTATCTGGTCGAAGGACAGATACAGATAGACCAGTCCAGTCTCACCGGAGAATCCATGCCTGTGGATGCGACTGCTGGAGGCGATGTTTATTCCGGCTCGATCGCCACGCGCGGCGAAGCCACGGGCGAAGTGACCGCCACCGGGGCGCGCACCCGTTTCGGCAAGACCGCAGAACTGGTGCGCGGTGCGAAGACCGTCAGCCATCTGGGGACGATGATCTTCGGCATTGTCAAATATCTGGTGCTACTGGACATCGCGCTGGTCGCGGCCTTGCTGGTCTATGCCGTGGCGACGGGTATGCCGTTGACCGAGGTGATTCCCTTTGCCCTGATTCTGTTGGTCGCCTCGGTGCCCGTGGCCTTGCCTGCTACCTTCACTTTGGCCACGGCACTGGGAGCACTGGAACTGGCCAAGCGGGGCGTGCTGGTGACGCGCTTGTCCGCCATCGAGGAGGCGGCCGGCATGGATGTGCTGGCGAGTGACAAGACCGGCACCATCACCGAGAACCACCTGACGCTGGTGGCACTCCAGCCCGTCGAGGGCATAGCCGAGAACGATCTGTTGCGCTGGGCGGCACTGGCCTGCGACGAAGCGACGCAAGACCCGATCGACCTTGCCATCCTGTCTGCCGCTCAAGCACGCAAGCTGCTGGCGCATCCGCCACAGCGCATCCGTTTCACCCCCTTCGATCCACAGACGCGGCACTCCGAAGCCCTGTACCAGGAAAACGCGCTCACCCACCGGGCCGTCAAGGGTGCGGCGGTCGAAGTCGCGGCTTTGGCGGGTGCGCCGGATGTCGCTGCCGAAGTCGAAGCCCTCGCGGCCAACGGGTATCGCGTGCTGGGGGTGGCTTTCGGCGACGAAACCACGCTGCACTTCGCCGGTCTTGTCGCCCTGCAAGACCCGCCGCGCCAGGACTCTGCCGCCTTGGTTGAAAGCTTGCGACAGCTCGGGGTGCGGGTGGTGATGGTGACCGGCGACGGTCAGGCCACGGCGCGCACCGTGGCCAAAGCCGTGGGCATAGGCGAACGCGCCTGCCCCGCCCGCATGCTCACGGACAATACCGCACTCGCTATCACCACATGCGACGTGTTTGCCCAGGTATTCCCCGAGGATAAATTCCACCTCGTCGAGGCGTTGCAACATGCCGGTCACGTGACGGGCATGACTGGCGACGGAGTCAACGACGCGCCCGCACTCAAGCAAGCCGAAGTGGGTATCGCGGTGTCGAATGCCACCGATGTGGCCAAGGCTGCCGCCAGTCTGGTGCTGACCAATCCCGGTCTGACCGACGTGCTGGCGGCGGTAGAGACCAGTCGGCGCATCTACCAGCGCATGCTCACCTATACGCTTAACAAGATCATCAAAACTTTTGAGATCGCAATTTTCATGAGCGTGGGCGTGATGCTGACCGGCGTGTTCGTGATCACGCCGCTGCTCATCGTGCTGCTCTTGTTCACCAACGATTTCGTCACCATGTCCATCGCCACCGACCGAGTGCAGTTCTCCCGTAAGCCGGAACGCTGGAACATCCCCACCCTGATGCTGACCGCCGCACCGCTTGCCGCGCTGGTACTGGTGCTGTCGTTCTCGGTGTTCTTCGCCGGGCGCGACTGGCTGCACCTGCCGCTGGCGCAGCTACAGACGCTGATCTTCGTCATGCTGGTATTCACTGGATTGGGCAATGTTTATCTGGTGCGCGAACGCCGGCATTTCTGGCAGTCGCGTCCGAGCAACTGGCTGATGATCGCCACCGTTCTGGACATCGCGGTAGTCAGCGTGATGGCAAGCCATGGCATACTCATGACTGCAATCAGCCCAGCACTGATTTGTGGGCTGATGGTGCTGGTACTGGTTTATCTGGTGATGATGGATTTCCTGAAGATACGCATCTTCCGCCGCTTCGGGCTGGTATGAGCAGCTGAATATTTGCCGCATACAGGGGCGGGATTACAGCTGCCGTGTTATCGCAGCAATACCTTGCGATACACAGCGAGATAAGCTTTGGCACTGGCTTCCCAGCTAAAGTCTTTGGCCATGCAGTTTTTACACAGGGTTAGCCAATCTTTCGGCTCGCGATAGAGATTCACCGCGCGCAATATGGTGTTGAACAGATTGTTCGCGGTCATGCCGCTGAACACAAAGCCGCTGGCACTGCCGTCCTTGAGCGACTCGGGGTTGCAGTCCACCACCGAATCACTCAGGCCGCCGGTGGCATGCACGATGGGTGGCGTACCGTAGCGTTGGCTGTACATCTGGTTTAGGCCGCAGGGTTCGAAACGCGACGGCATGATGAACATATCCGCGCCGGCTTCGATCTGATGAGAGAGGGCTTCGCTGAAACCTATCATCACGGCGATCTTGCCCGGGTAACGTTCCGCTAGATCGCGCGCGGCTTGTTGCATCGCGGCATCACCGCTACCCAGCATCGCCAATTGCACCGGCAGCTCCATCAGACGCGGGGCGATCTCAAGCAACAGATCCAGGCCTTTTTGGTGGGTGAAGCGGCTGACCACGCCGAGCAACGGGACATCGGGCGCGACGGCCAATCCCATGCTTTTTTGCACCGCCTGCTTGTTGATCGCCTTGCCACTCAAGTCCGCGCTATCGTAATGCTTGGCGAGATGCGAGTCGCTTGCCGCATTCCACTCGACGACATCGATACCGTTGAGTATGCCGGTAAGTTCATGGCTGCGATCCGCCAGCAAACCTTGCATGCCGAAGCCCAGCTCGTCTTGCTGGATCTCTTTCGCGTAATTCGGACTGACGGTGGTGATGTGATCGGCGTAGAACATCCCGGCTTTGAGGAAAGACATAAACCCGTGGAATTCCAGGCCTGCTACGCCGAAGCTGGATGCGGGCAGACCCAAGGCTCGAACCGTCGCCGGTGGGAAGTTACCCTGGAAAGCGAGATTGTGCAGGGTGATGATGCTGGGCACCGCACTTCGTTTGTAATGCAGGTAAGCGGGAGCCAGACCGGTTTGCCAATCGTTGCAATGCACCAGATTCGGATGCCAGGCCAACGGTGTTGCTCTGCCGCCCAATATGGCCGCGACTTTGGATAACAAGCCGAAACGCTTGGCGTTGTCCGGCCAGTCATTGCCACGGGCATCCTGATAAGGCCCCCCGTCGCGTTGATACAGGGCCGGGCAATCGAGCACGAACAGCGGCACACCGTTCGCCATCTTCCCCGACAACAGACGCGCAGTCGGGAAACCCACCAGCGTGGCAAAAGTGGCCACCACCTCATATGACTGACATTGCGCCATCACCACGGTGTAGCCTGGCAACAGCACGCGCACATCCACGCCGATGGCACGCAGTGCGGCGGGCAATGCCCCGCTGACATCAGCCAGACCGCCGGTCTTGATCAGCGGCGCGACTTCCGAAGTCGCAAACAAAACTTTCATCATCGCCATCCCATCTCTCCTTGTTGCGGCTCGCTCACCCGTCTCGCGGCACATAACGCCGGACCGAATAGCGCGGCTCTATCGTTCAGGATCACCTTGACTGCCATGGCTTCCAGGAGATGCCGCATCCGGCCCTTATTCCTGAACGCCTCAAGAAAATCCCCGGTCTGCAACAGCGGCAATATCTTGGGCGCAATACCGCCACCCAGATAGAGACCGCCGCGACTCATGACTTTGAGTGCCAGATTGCCCGCTTCCGCACCGTACAACTTGACGAAGCACGACATCGTCTCGACACAGATCGCATCGCGCCCGGTTAATGCGGCTTGTGCGATCACCGCTGCCGCGTCGCCATTGCGCATGGCTTCCGCCAGATCGTTTGGGATGGGAGCTTTTCGATAGCTACACAAAAATTCATGCACACTGACGATACCCATGCCGGACACCACGCGTTCCCAACTGACATGCGGATGGTGTTGCTGGAGATGGCACAGCAAGGCGAATTCCAACTCGTTGCCCGCAGCGAAACTGGTGTGTCCGCCTTCGGTAGCGAAAGGTTGATGTCGCTGACCATCCCAAAACAGCCCGGCTTCACCCAACCCTGTGCCCGCCGCGATCACGGCGGCATTGCCACACGCATCAGATGAACCCGTTTGCAATGTGAGCAAGTCTGCATCACGCAAAGCGGACAATCCATAGGCGGTCGCTTCGAGATCATTGAGGAGTGTGCAAGAGGTCAAACCGAACCGCTGTTGCAAGTGATCTGCATCGATGCGCCAGGGCAGATTGGTGGTTTGCACCACCCTGCCCTGCACCGGACCGGCGACACCAAAAGCCGCGTGTACCGGAACATCTACGCCCGACAAAAACTCGGCCAGCAAGGTCTCAAACTGCGGGTAATCACGGCTCGGATAGCTGACTTCATGCTGAATCTTCACTTGCGTGCCGCTAACCTCGGCCAGCGCGAGCCGGGTCTTGGTACCTCCGATGTCACCGGCAAGGATGGGTTTCACGCTCACTCAACCATTATTTGGATAGGTTATGTTTGACCTTCCACACCTTGTCTGCATATTCACGGATGGTGCGATCACTGGAGAACTTGCCCATGCGCGCCACGTTGAGAATGGCACGGCGCGTCCATTCTTCCTGGTCACGATACAACGCACTGACTTGTTCCTGGGTGGCAACGTAGCTCGCGTAATCGGCTTGCAGCATATAGTGGTCGCCATGCTGGGTCAGGTTGTCGTAGAGCGCGCGGTAGCGGTCCGGCTCTTCCACCGAGAAGAAACCATTGCCTATCATTTCCAATACCAATCGCAACTCGGCGTTGTTGTGGTAATGCACACTGGGGTTGTAGCCGCGCGCGCGCAAACCGGCGACTTCCGGGGTGGTCAGACCGAAGATGAAAATATTATCCGCGCCGACCTCTTCGCCGATCTCGATATTCGCCCCGTCCAGCGTACCTATGGTGAGCGCACCGTTGAGTGCCATTTTCATGTTGCCCGTGCCGGAAGCTTCGGTGCCTGCGGTCGAGATCTGCTCTGAAAGATCGCTGGCGGGAAATATCTTCTCCGCCGACGAGACATCGTAGTTCGGGTAGAACACCACTTTCAACAGACCACCCACGGCCGGGTCATTATTGATGATGCTGGCCACATCGTTGATCAGGCGAATGATCAATTTGGCGGTCTTGTAGCCCGGCGCGGCCTTACCCGCAAAGATCACCGTGCGCGCTGTGATGCCTTGTGTTTGGCCGGACCGGATGCGGTTGTACAGTGTAACGACATGCAGCACATTCAGTAGCTGACGTTTGTATTCGTGGATACGTTTGATCTGCACATCGAACAGTGAATCGGGGTTGACGATGATCCCCGTCTTTTTTTCGATGATGTGCGCGAGGTGAATCTTGTTGGCCTGTTTGACCGCGCGGAACTGCTTGCGGAACTCGGCATCCTCGGCATAGGGAACCAGCCCCTGGAGTTGCGCCAGATCCTGCACGAAACCGTTGCCGATACGCGAGGCGATCAGTTCGGATAGTTTCGGGTTGGCCTGATTGAGCCAGCGCCGTGGGGTGATACCATTGGTCACGTTGATGAACTTCGCGGGATATATCCGGTGAAAGTCGGCGAACAACGTCGTCTTCAACAGATCGCTGTGTATCGCTGCCACGCCGTTCACGGTATGACTACCGATGATGGCCAGATAGGCCATGCGCACACGTCGTCCGTTGCTCTCGTCGATGATGGAAACCCGCCGGAGCAGATCCGTGTCCCCGGGGAATTGGTGATTCACCTGCGCCAGAAAATCGTGGTTGATCTGGTAAATGATTTGCAGATGGCGCGGCAACACGCGCTCGAATTTTGCCACCGACCAGGTCTCCAACGCTTCCGGCATCAGGGTGTGGTTGGTGTACGAGAACACCTGGGTGGTGATCTTCCATGCCTTGATCCACGGCACATGATGTACATCGACCAGTTGATACATCAACTCCGCTACGCCGATAGCCGGGTGGGTATCGTTCAACTGGATGGCGACCTTATCCGGCAACAGTGACAGATCGTCGTGATCGGACAAGAAACGATGCAGGATGTCCTGGATCGATGCGGAAACGAAAAAATATTCCTGTCTGAGACGCAGCTCTTTGCCCATCGCCGAACTGTCATTCGGATAGAGCACTTTGGACAGGCTTTCAACAACCTCTTTCTCCTGCACTGCGCCGATATAATCACCCGCGTTGAACGAATCCAAATCAAACTCGCGCGGTGCCTTGGCAGCCCATAGGCGCAGATTGTTAACAGTGTTGGTACTGTAGCCCGGAATTGGCACGTCGTAGGCCATCGCCATCACTGTGTCGCTATCCACCCAGTGACATTCGGTCTTGCCTTTTCCTGTCGTCAGATTGACCACGTGCCCCATGAATCTGACCGGATACAAACGCTCGGGGCGTTGGAACTCCCACGGATTGCCGTAACGCAACCAGTTATCCGGATATTCGATCTGCTGATTATTTTCGATGCGCTGATTGAACATGCCGTATTCATAGCGTATGCCATAACCCATGCCCGGCAGATCCAGGGTCGCCATGGAATCCAGGAAACACGCGGCCAACCTGCCTAAACCGCCGTTACCCAGCGCGGCGTCTGTCTCCATTTCTTCGACGGTTTCCAACTCCTGTCCGAGGGACTTCAAGCCCTCACGCAATGCCGGCTCGACTCCCAGGTTCAGCGCAGCATTGGACAGTGTCCGGCCGATCAAGAATTCCAGCGACAGGTAATAGACCCGTTTCGGATCCTGTGCGTAGTTGTCGTCTATGGTCTGGGACGACTTCTCGATCAAATGATCCCGCACGGAATGAGCCGCAGCTTCAAACCAATCCCGTTCGGTAGCGGTCTTGGCGAGTTTTCCCTCGGTGTACATGATGTGGTTGGACAACAATTGCTCGAAGGTAAGCTGATCGGAACGAACAAACGGTGTGGAAGCGGGTTTCTTGGGGGTACTCATGACTAAACTTTTGCCTTTTTACGATTTTTATTAATCTTGTTGCCGGTCATTCTACTAGGAAACGCGGCGGCTGTCCGGCTTGAGCTGATTGGCGTGCAGGACATGCAGGACAATTTCAGTGGCTTCCACCTTTGCGGACCTGTTGCAGGATGGCCCACGCCACATGCTCACGCACCAAGTCGGAAGGATGGTGCGCACGTGTTTCGAGTGCCGCCATGATGTCGGAATGTGTCGGCGCGTTGCCCAAGGCCACGGCGATGTTACGCAACCATTGGATATGGCCGATGCGATAGATCGCACTGCCCGCCAGCTTGGCATTGAAATCCGCTTCTTCCCAGGCAAACAATTCCGCCAGCGACACATCATCGAGTCCGTTGCGCACCGCAAAATCAGGCTCGACGGTGGTTTGCGCGAAACCGTTCCACGGACACACCAGCTGGCAGTCATCGCAACCGTAGATACGATTGCCGATCAGCGGGCGCAGCTCTATCGGGATACTGCCTTTGAGTTCTATCGTCAGGTAAGAGATGCAGCGGCGCGCATCCAGTTTATAGGGGGCGATGATCGCTTGTGTCGGGCAAATATCGATGCAGCGACTGCACGTCCCGCAATGCTCCGCGTGGGGTTCATCAATTGGCAGCGGCAGATTTACATATATCTCGCCGAGGAAGAACCATGAGCCATGCTCGCGGTCCAGCAGCAAAGTATGTTTGCCACGCCAGCCCAAGCGGGTCTTGCGCGCCAATTCGACTTCCATGACAGGCGCGCTATCGGTAAATACCCTGCCCTCGAATCCCGCGACGGCGGCGCGTATCTTTTCCGCCAATTTTGCCAAACGATTGCGCATCACCTTGTGGTAATCACGCCCCAGCGCGTAGCGCGAAATGAAGGCGCGCTCGCCATTTTCCAAGACGTTCCAGCTGTCCTGCGCCCCCGCTGGCAAGTAATTCATGCGCAGCGAAATCACCCGCAACGTGCCCGGTACCAGCTCGCTCGGGCGGGTGCGTTTCAAGCCATGTTTTGCCATATAATCCAGCTCGCCATGCCGCCCCTCTGCCAGCCATTGCAGCAGACCGGATTCGGCTTCTGCCAGATGGGTATCGCTGATACCCACAGCTTGAAAACCCAGCTCCGCCGCCCAAAGATTGATCTGCCGGTTGAGCGCAACGTAGTGTGTCTGTTGAGGATAGTCGATTTGCATAGTGCCGATGATAGCGGAATCACCCTCATGCTCGCCGGTGAAAATGCGACCTTTGACTTCGCGCGACGCCTGGCCGCCGCGATCAAACCCGGCCTGGTGATCTACCTGCACGGAGATTTGGGCGCGGGCAAGACGACTCTGGTGCGCGGCATCCTGAATGCGCTGGGCCATAGCGGTCGGGTGAAAAGCCCCACTTATACTTTGCTGGAAACGTATCGGATCGGCGAGTTGGAGCTGCGCCATTTTGACCTGTACCGGTTGAACAGCCCCGAAGAATGGCAAAGTGCAGGCTTTGACGATGAGTTCGATGCGGGAAATATCTTCCTGATCGAATGGCCGGAACAGGCACGGGGCTGCTTGCCTCCAGCCGACCTGGATGTGCGGTTCACCATATTGGACGAAGGACGCGAATTGAATATCGATGCCAAAAGCAAATTGGGCGAACAATGCCTGACATGTTTGTAAAACTGGCCGCGCTGGCCATGCTGCTCTGGCTCAATGCGGCCGAAGCCGGTGTGTCCATCAGTTCGACACGTATCTGGCCGGCACAGGATTACACCCGGCTGACCATCGAATCTAAACAGTCGATACGCCACAACCTGTTCACAATCAACAATCCGGATCGTCTGGTGGTCGACCTGGAAGACGTTGATATCAACGACACGCTCAACCAGCTCACCGGCAAGATCGGCGCGGATGATCCTTACATCAGGAGTTTGCGTATCGGCCGGTTCAAGCCCGGCATCGTGCGCCTGGTGTTCGATTTGAAAGCGGAGGTCAAACCGCAATTGTTCGACCTCAAGCCGGTGGGGGAATATGCATACCGCATGGTGCTGGACATCTACCCGGTGCATCCGGTGGATCCGATGATGGCCTTGTTGGAGTCCGCCGCGAGTTCGCCCCAGATCACCGAACCCGTGGCGACGGCGACGCATATCGACGTACCGCAATCCGCTCCTGTTGTCGCCGCCCCCAAACCCGGCCCCAACGGCATCCCGGAAATGCGCGCCCGTACTCTAATCATTGCGATCGATGCCGGTCATGGCGGCGAGGATCCGGGCGCGCACGGACGCAGGGGCACGCACGAAAAAGATGTCACGCTCGCCATCGCACGTAAAGTCAAAGCCCTGGTGGATGACACGCCCAACATGCGCGGGGTGTTGATACGCGATGGTGATTACTTTATTCCGTTGGGCGGGCGGGTCGTCAAGGCGCGCAAGGCCAATGCCGATCTCTTCGTGTCCATCCATGCCGATGCCTTTATCAAACCCAACGCACGAGGTTCTTCGGTGTTCGCGCTCTCCGAGCATGGCGCGACCAGCACGGCGGCACGCTGGTTGGCGAAGAAAGAAAACGAGGCCGATTTGATCGGCGGTGTGAACCTCGATATCAAAGACCCCTATCTGGCGCGTACCCTGCTCGACTTGTCTCAGACCGCCACCATCAATGACAGCATGAAGCTCGCCAAATATGTGCTGGGGGAATTGTCCAACATCAACGACCTGCATCGCGGACATGTGGAACAGGCCGGGTTCGCCGTACTCAAATCCCCGGACATCCCTTCCATCCTGGTCGAGACCGCCTTCATCAGCAACCCGGACGAGGAAAGCCGACTCAACGACTCGGCGTACCAGGACAAGTTGGCGCAAGCGGTACTCGGGGGCATCAAACGTTATTTTGCGCAGAATCCGGCCCTGTCCAAGCCCAAACTCGCACAGACAAATTAGAGGTCAAGCGCATCCATGGATCAAAGGTTACTGAAAATACTTGGGGGGAAAACGGAAGACTATCCCCACGCGCTTGAAGCTAAATATCCACGGATATTCGGCAAGATCATGTCACTGTGGGACGCTCCCGACATCGGCGATTATTTCATGGAGCTGGTCGTCGATAAACGCGGCGACCGTGCGGGGTTTCCCCAGGACGTTGCCGCAGAGATCGTGCATTTGAGTCTGGTACACGCGGCGCACCATTCGGACGATCAAAAGACCGATGTGTGGGAAGTCGCCTCCGGCTCATTCACGGGCTATGCCGCCAGTACCACCCCCAACCAGATTGATGCATGGACAGAGCCGCCTGCAAGCTTCCGGGTACGCATAGAAGCACTCGGTGGTGTCTGTTCGCCGGAAGGATACTTGCACGCTTCCGAATCAGGCCAGTGCGCCATCGTCGACCTTTTCCTGGATGCGGGTGTAGGCACAGAAATTCGCAATGAACGGGGCTGGACCGCACTCATGCTTGCCGCGTTCTACGGTCACCATGAAACACTGGAACGGTTGCTCATGCAGGATGCGAATGTGTTTGCCGTTGATACCGGTGGTAACACCGCACTGCATTGGGCGGCATTCGCGGGACAGGTGGATTGCGCGACGCTCCTGCTAAAAAACCATGCCGATGTCGATGCGCGCAGCAACTTCGGCTGGACTCCCTTGCTGCAAGCAGTTACGCGTCGGCACCTGGCGATGATCATGCTGCTCATCAATCACGGGGCGAATCTGAATATTGAGGCTCAAAATGGCAACACGGCCTTGCACACAGCCGCCGCAGCGGGTTACACGGAAATCATCAGACCGTTGCTGGCGCATCTGGCAGACTCGGGCATGAAGAATCTGGACGGGGAGACGGCAGTGCAGCTCGCCATCAAAAACAAACACGATCTGGCCGTCAAACTGCTGTTGTCCGCAGCGGAGCAACGTTAGTCGTAGAGCGTATTACTCCTATCCAGTTTTTTGCCCATCTCGGCGACTTTTTTCCATGTCGCCGCATCGGCGATGGACTTTATTCGCAAGGCGGTATTCTCGAATCCCTTCGCATCAAGGCGCGTCTCAAAGATACCCAGCAAAGTCATGTAGATTTCGGGATTGGTCGGATTAATCTTGAGCGCGTCACGCAGCACATCTTCGGCCAACTTGTCGTGCCCGAAACGCAAATAGATATCGGCTTCTTCGAGCAGGTCATATTCGGGTGGCAACGGCGACTGGATGTCATGCTCCTTGAACACGGGAACTTTCATCGTCTGCTCTCCTTTGGCGACCGTCTTGGTCATGACCGTTCCCGCTGCCGGAGTATCACCTTCCGCTTTGACAACAGAGACCGGGGCTGTCTCGGCATCCCCAGAGTCCGCATGATGAGCATCGTCAAACAAGCCGCGCGGTATCCAACCGCTTTCCAGCTTGCGCTTACGCAGCCAATAGAATCCCAGCCCGCCCAACACGACGACCAAGCCGGCAAGCAATTCCCTGACGTGCTCTTTCGATAGATTGACGAACGTGTTCACACTGCCGACTTCGGCAACCACTACCGGCGCGATGATTTTCGTGGGGTGCTCAATGGCTGGTACAGCCGACAAGACCGGCAGAACATCGGTTCGATTCTGCGCAAGCACATCGGGTGCGCCCACCGCCGATTCGGCGGTCAAGCTCAACTTGATTTGCAAGCCTTTGATGACAGTTTTCATTTCGGCGATTTGCGCGTTCAATTCGCCCAAGGTCTTTTCTTTGGCGA
Organism: Gallionella sp.; assembly: GCA_013044075.1. GTDB lineage: Bacteria > Pseudomonadota > Gammaproteobacteria > Burkholderiales > Gallionellaceae > Gallionella. The sequence continues at coordinate 1,617 of JABEVG010000083.1, read as the reverse complement.
TCAATTCTTCCTGGAGCGCATCGCTATCGTCCTTTGTACCCGTTGGCGAGGTTGGCGCATCGCCGGATATGGTCAGCGAAGTCGATAGCGACAGAGATAGTTTGCCGAAATTGGGATTGCGGACGTAGTGATGCTGGCCGGATACCGGTTTCTTGTTGCGCGTATGCGCTGCGGCATGTGTTTTGTTCGATGATTTGACCGCACCGGCCTGACGCTGTTGTCCCCCGTTATCGCCAGTCGGAGAAACTACGGCGACCGCCGGCAAGCCCTGTCCGTTCGCAGCGATCCCCGCCTGGGTGGCGGGAGCGGGCGGTATCGGTTGCACCGCGACGGGTGCCGGTAAAAGATCGGGGGCCGGATCGATCAGAAAAGTGAATATCTTGATTATTTTTCCCGATGGGGAATCGACTTCCATGAGCAAGCTCAGGTAGGGTTCCTCGATCGGCTGGAACGACGAAATCCAAACTCTGGGCTGTTTGCCGTTGTCATTGACAACCGCAAACTTGTACTTGATGTTGTAGGGATAGGCATAGCCATTCTTCTTATATTCTTCAGGGCTGGCTAAACGCACCTTCAGGTTGGATTCATAATCGGCGGCCAGTTCGATCAGATCAACCTGTGCTTTGAGTGGCTCGCCCAAATAACTATCGACCTGAATTTCCCCCAGACCGAAGGCGTGGCTCTGCTGCGCCACAAAAAAAACCATGGGAAGTATCCATAGCTTACGGACGCGATTTCGTTGAGTTTCGGTTGATTTCCTCATTTACCAGCAATTGTATTTTTTGTTATTGGCGTGCCCAAACCCGCTTAACACTTATGTCGGTTCATTGTAACCCAACATCCCTGCGATACGCTTCGTCATACAGCAAACACACCCGTGGAAAGATACCGGTCTCCTCGGTCACACACGATGAACGCGATGACGGCATGCTCAACTTCTTGTGAGATGCGCAATGCGACGCTCAACGCACCGCCCGAAGAAGTCCCGCAAAAAATCCCCTCCTCGCAAGCCAAGCGGCGCGTCATGACTTCCGCTTCACCTTGGCTCACATACTCCAATTTGTCGACGGATTTTTCGCTATATATTTTCGGCAGATAAGCCGCTGACCATTTGCGTATACCGGGAATCTGCGCGCCCTCTTCCGGTTGCACGCCAATGATTTGAATGTTGGGATTCTGTTCTTTGAAGAAACGAGAGCAGCCCATGATCGTTCCCGTCGTACCCATGCTACTGATGAAGTGCGTGAGCTTGCCTTGTGTGTCGCGCCAGATTTCCGGAGCAGTGCCTTCGTAATGCGAGCGCGGATTATCGGGATTGGCGAACTGATCAAGGATGATCCCGACCCCGGTATCGCGCATCTTTTCTGCGGTATCGCGCGCCAGTTCCATACTGCCTTCTTTAGCCGTCAGAACCAGCTGCGCACCGAACGCACGCATGGTCTGCTTGCGTTCCTCACTTTGGTTTTCCGGCATCACCAAGATCATCTTGTAGCCGCGCATCGCGGCCGCCATCGCCAACGCGATACCGGTATTACCGCTGGTCGCCTCGATCAGCGTATCACCGGGCTTGATCTCGCCGCGTTGCTCGGCGCGCATGATCATCGACAACGCGGGCCT